>NZ_JAWNDF010000002.1:0-375501 GCF_034106865.1 Enterobacter sp. 237C8
TTAGCGCGGTGGTCCCACCTGACCCCATGCCGAACTCAGAAGTGAAACGCCGTAGCGCCGATGGTAGTGTGGGGTCTCCCCATGTGAGAGTAGGGAACTGCCAGGCATCAATTAGAAGAACCCCGTACCGTAAGGTGCGGGGTTTTTTGCTTTGTGCTTACCCTCTTTGGCCTTTCTCTTAATCCCTTATCCTGCTAATGGAATGTGTGATCCCTGTCGCAATGTCATTTATAACAAAATTATAACATTTCATTTACGAGGTAATTGAGTCTCCTGGCTCAATACGCCGCTGTTTATGGCAGGAGCATAATCACAATGACAGAAAGCATTACATCAAACGGGACGCTGGCTAGCAGTGATACCCGAAGAAGAGTATGGGCAATCGTCAGCGCCTCTTCAGGGAATCTGGTTGAATGGTTCGACTTTTACGTCTACTCATTTTGTTCACTCTACTTCGCACATATCTTCTTCCCATCCGGCAACACTACAACGCAGCTGCTACAAACGGCGGGGGTATTTGCCGCAGGGTTTTTAATGCGGCCCATCGGGGGCTGGCTGTTTGGCCGCATTGCGGATCGTCGCGGCCGTAAGGCTTCTATGCTGATCTCGGTGTGCATGATGTGCTTTGGTTCTCTGGTGATCGCCTGCTTACCGGGATATGAATCGATTGGTACCTGGGCACCGGCGCTACTATTACTGGCCCGCTTATTCCAGGGATTATCGGTAGGGGGTGAATACGGTACCAGTGCGACCTACATGAGTGAGATTGCCCTGGAAGGCCGTAAAGGTTTTTACGCCTCATTCCAGTACGTCACGCTGATTGGTGGTCAACTGCTGGCCATTCTTGTGGTAGTGATCCTGCAGCAGATTCTGACGGACGAACAACTTCACGCCTGGGGATGGCGAATTCCTTTCGCGATGGGCGCAGTACTGGCGGTGGTCGCACTTTGGCTGCGCCGTCAGTTAGATGAAACCTCTCAGAAGGAAGTCAGAACGCTGAAGGAGGCGGGAACATTCAAAGGGTTATGGCGTAACCGCAAAGCTTTCCTCATGGTGCTGGGCTTTACTGCGGGCGGCTCTCTTAGTTTCTACACGTTCACCACCTATATGCAGAAGTACCTGGTGAACACCACCGGCATGCACGCAAACGTCGCCAGCGTAGTCATGACCGTGGCGCTGTTTGTCTTTATGCTCATACAACCCATTATCGGTGCGCTCTCGGATAAAATCGGTCGACGTACGTCGATGCTGATTTTCGGCGGCCTGTCGGCGTTATGTACCGTACCTATTCTGTCGGCCCTTCAGCATGTGACTTCGCCGTATGCGGCGTTTGCGCTGGTGATGCTGGCGATGGTGATTGTCAGTTTCTATACCTCTATCAGCGGAATACTGAAAGCTGAAATGTTCCCGGCGCAGGTACGTGCTTTAGGGGTAGGGCTCTCTTATGCGGTAGCTAATGCGTTGTTTGGCGGATCGGCGGAGTACGTTGCGTTGTCGCTTAAATCATGGGGAAGTGAAACGACATTCTTCTGGTACGTAACGATAATGGGCGCACTGGCCTTTATTGTTTCCCTGATGCTGCATCGCAAAGGTAAAGGCATTCGACTTTAATAGCGCGCCATCTGCCACACGGCATAGCCGGTCGTTGCGCCGGCGACATCCCAGGCGAAATCTTTCCAGCTCCAGCCGCTCCCTGCGGGGCGGCTATCCCACAGTTCTTTTGATGCTCCAAGACTGACTGAGAACATCAACCCTATCGCCGCGCTACGATCCCGGCTGTATCCCTGATGCTGCGCATATTCATTGCCGGCTGCGGACAACATCGCGGAAGCGAGGAAATGCTGGGCTTTATCCTGTCCGGACCAGTTATCGTTGGCCATATGGCTACAGCCAGTCAGAAAGAGGACGCTAAGTAACAGAGGAATACGCATCAACGGCTCCATAAAAAAGCCCTGCGGGTGGCAGGGCCTGGACATTACAGAATACGGCTGATAAGTCGGTCGATACGGATACGACGTAAGCGGCGGATAAGCTTGCGGACTTTTACCGGATAATCGGCAATGCTCTGCAGTTCGCGGTAATGATTAACCACAGTGGTATGCGTGCGAATCAGCTCCAGCTCACGTTCACGTTTTGCGGCTAACTCGTGCTGCGGGTCATGGATTAGGATAGCGTTTTCCAGATCCAGTCGCCACGCGCGTGGGTTCAGGTTATTACCGGTCAGCAGCATCCACTCATCGTCGACCCACATTCCTTTCAGATGGTAAGTGTTGTCCTCATCTTTCCAGAGACGCACAACCAGCTGGTCAGTGTTTACGTAATACTGTAAACGGCTCAGGAAACGGCGCAGGTTGATCTCATAGAGATAAGGCAGCGCACCGATGATTTTGAACGGCTGATCTTCAGGAATGAAGAAGTCGTTTGCGGTTTTATCACCAACGATGATTTCCACTTTTTTACCGTCGCGCAGCAGCTGAATGATATTACGCACCAGCACGGCAGGAAGGTTGAAGTACGGCGTACAGATGGTGAGTTTCTGCTCCGCGCACGGCATCAGATGGAAGATCGTTTTGTTCAGCAGGCTTGATTTACCGAGCCCTACCAGCGGGGTAACGGATAACTCTTCGTTGTTCACATCGCCCTGGAAATGATAGACCGCATCACGCAGCTCCTGGCGGAAGGCGCGAACATCGTTTTTGATTTCCGGGCTTTTAGGACGCTCGGGATCGTCAAGGCGATTAACACCGCGGCCATGGACCAGATTTTTATCAACCCAGTTAAACATGATATCGGCCATCTGCGGATTACGGATCAGATGGTAGCGGTCGTAGCGATATTTATCGAGCTGATGAAGGTAAACATCATTCAGACTTGCGCCGCTGTAAAGCACGCTGTCATCAATGATGAATCCCTTGAAATGAAGGACGCCGAGCGCTTCACGGGTATTTACCGGGACGCCATAAACAGGCACATCAACGCCAGGATTTTCCTGCGCCGTGCGGCAATACCAGTCAGCATTGGTGTTTGAGGCGGCAGCGCCAATACGGCCACGCTGAGCGCGATGCCAGTCGACCAGCACGCGAACATCAAGTTCCGGACGCTGACGTTTGGCTTCATAGAGCGCGTTCAGGATCGCGCGCCCGCCTTCATCCTGTTCAAGATAGAGCGCTACAATGCAAATGCGTCGCGTGGCGCTGGCAATCTTTTCCAGAAGCGTCTCCCGAAAATGAGCGGGAGCGTAAAAGAACTCTACATCATCAACTGACTGAGAAATCTTCGGTAGTTGAGCAAGGTGTTGTTGATGTTTATTACGCTTAAATTTTGACAACATCACAGTGCGTTTCTTCTCTGTTCATTGAAGGGTTGTCTGTACCATGCAAACAACATAAGCGGACAATGATACCATCAGTCCCGTCCAAAGTGGGTAACATTTCCAGTAGCTTACTCGCGTTTGTCTGTTGATGTCAGACTGAGGGACAAGGCCACAATACCTTCGTCCAGCTGAATATCAACGTCAAACCCAAGTTTTCGCGCCAGGGTCACCATACCGCGATTGTTAGGCATAGTAATGCCATTGAGGCGTAACAATCCGTGATCTCGCGTATAACTGATGAGTTTTTCCAGCAGCCGTCTCCCCAGACCCAGGCCTTTAAGATCGGAGCGCACCAGCACCGCAAACTCCGCATCGACGTTATCCGGGTCAGAAATCGCACGCGTGACGCCGAGGATCTCATCCCCCTTATCGGAGCGACGAACGGCAACAAACGCCATTTCTCGATCGTAGTCGATCTGGGTCATATTGGCTAAATCATCATGGGTAAATTCGTTGATTTCGCTAAAATAGCGATAATAAAGATCCTCTTTCGTGACCTGAGAGATAAAGGCCCGCAGCTGGGGCTCATCTTCCGGCAGAATAGGGCGGAACAAGGCGCGTTCCCCATTCTTCATCTCAACCCACTCTTCCAGCTGCAGGGGATACGGGCGGATCGCCAGACGGCTCTCTCTGTCTCCTTCGAATGGCGCGATATCCAGGGTCACGTCCAGCGCCGTAAACTCATTGCCCGAGGCGAGCAGCGGATGAATGTCCAGCCGCTGGATTTCGGCACAATCCACAATCAGGTTAGACACCTGCACCAGGAACTGACTTAACCCGGCAATATCAAGCGGGCGCAGCGCACTCCGGCCACGGATCTTTTTACTTTTGATCGCCTGGATGATCAGATAACGCGCCAGGTTCATGTTCAGCGGCGGTAGCGCCACCACGGCCTGCTCCTCCGGACGCCACTCAACGCCACCCTCTCCCAGCATGATGAGCGGGCCGAAGACGGGATCGTGTTCAACCACCACCCGTAATTCCTGAGCCCCTGCGCGGTTTGCCATGCTTTGCACCAGCAATCCGTGGATCCTTGCCTGCGGCCAGGCCATTTTGACCCGATCAAAAATGGCATCAGCTGCCTGCTGCACCTCAGTCGCCGTACGCAGGTATAACATAACCCCCTGAACATCAGACTTATGCGGGATATCCGGGGAACGCAGCTTCAGGGCCACCGGATAGCCAATCTGTTCGGCTATATGCACGGCCTCTGCGCTGTCGCTGGCGATCCAGGTCGGCAGGGTTTGCATCCCGTAGCTGCCCAGAATGGGCTGGACCTCATGCGTATCAAGCGAGGTCGCGCCTTCTTCAATGGCCTGCTGCAACAGCCGGTGAACGTCGACGGTGTTCGCCGTCAGATTCCCCGGCAAAGCCGGCGTCTCACGCAGTTGTTTCTGGTTGCGGCGATATTCCACCATATGCATAAATGCGGTGATGGTGCCTTCCGGCGTGCGGTAGGTTGGCAGCCCGGCCTCGCTGAACAAGCGCCGCGCCTCCTGAGAGGAAAACTCGCCGCACCAGTTGGTGAGCAGGGTAACGTATTTGCCTCGCGGATGGTTGCGCACGGCGTCAATGAGCGCGCGCGCGCTTTCACTGCCCGGCGCGACCGCGCTGGGGGAGTGGATAATCATCAGCGCATCAAAATCCTGGCTATCCAGCAAAATGGAAATCGCCCTGATATAGCGGTCGCTGCTGGCGTCATCGCGCAAATCAAGCGGATTGCCGGGCGTCACGCTGGTCGGAAGCGCTTCTTTCAGGCGCTGCAGCGTCTCTTCACTCAGCGTTGCCAGCTTGCCGAAGCGCCGCCACAGCTCGTCCAGCGCGAGCGCGGCAGGGGCCGCACCGTTACTGACAATCATTAGCTTCTCACCGCGCAACGGGCGCATATGGCTTAACGTCTCAACGGCGGAAAAAAGCTCGTGCGTATCCTGTACCCGCAGCAACCCCGCGCGCTGAATGGCGGCGTCCCAGGCGGGATCCATGCCGGAATGAGAATGCAGCAGACGCTGTGCCGCAGGGCTGCGTCCGCTTTTGATCACCAGGATCGGCTTATTACGCGAAGCGCTTCGCGAAGCCGAGACAAAACGACGCGCGTCGCTGAGGTGCTCAAGATAAAGCAGGATCGCGCTGGTTTTGCCGTCACGTGCCAGAAAATCCAGTAGCTCATCAACGTCGATATCCAGGCTGTCGCCCAGGGCAATGAAGTAGGAGAATCCCATTTCACGCTGCTGCGCCCAGTCGAGGATGGTGTTCGATACCGCAGCCGACTGCGAGATAAACGCCAGTTTGCCTTTGCGGATCGGGACCGGGGAGAAACTGGCATTCAGCCCCTGCCAGGGGGCGAGCAGGCCCAGACTGTTTGGCCCAAGAATGCGCATTTGATAGCGGCTGGCGCAGGCCAGAAGCTCGGCTTTCTGTTCAGGCGGAGACGAGAGAATTATGCAGGTTTTACACCCTTTCTTGCCGAGTGATTCCAGCAGTTCCGGGTTGCGCTTCGCGTTTGTACAGAGTACGGCAAGATCCGGCACGAAAGGCAGGCTTTGTACATCAGGCCATGCAAGCACTCCCTGAACTGCCTTATAGGACGGCGTGACGGGCATGACGGGGCCGTTAAATCCCCCGGCCAGCAGATTGCGCATCATCAGATAGCCAGCACGATCCGGTTTCATTGATGCGCCGATAACGGCAATGGATTTAGGACGAAGTAGCGCTTCTAACCCTCGCTGGCTCATGCAGGCCTCCTGTGAATGCAAGCGACCTGATGATTTTAAACGCTTTCTGGCTCGGGCGCTGTGACGCTGCCCTTATGAACGGTTTTTCCCGCCAGATAGCGCTCCCGGAAGCATGAGAAATGGTTGCCCAGGGCACCAGCCGCAGCGGTATCTCCCGCTAAATCCAGAAGCGCAATTGCCACTTCGGCGGTGCAGTATTGCCCGTCAGCATGTGCTTCACGCAGGCGGTAGGCGGAGACGCGGGAAAGATCGACAGAAATCACCGGCAGCGCGTCGAGATAAGGGCTTTTGCGAAACATTTTTCGCGCTTCGGTCCAGGTACCGTCCAGCATGATAAACAGCGGTGGTTTACCGGATGGCGGCGCTGAAAGCACCTGGCGATCCACACCTGCATATGACGCGGGGAAGACGACCATCGGCTGGTAGTTGGGGCTGGTCACTAAATCGAGCAGGGCCTGAGGCGGCTCTGTACGGGACCACTGAAACGCGGCGGTATCCGGCAGAATATCGGCGATAAGACGCCCCGTATTGCTGGGTTTCATCGGCTCGGTATCGAACATGACCAGACAAAAACGGCTCTGTGCCGTACTCGGTGCCAGCGTCTCGCACAGACAAACCTTCAGCGGCAGCAGGCAGCGCTGACAGCGGCGAATACGGTTGCCTCGGGCGAGGAACGGTCGGGTGGCGCGCGCAAGGCGTTCGGCGCGTAATTTAAGAACGGCGTTATCAGTCATGGGCGAAATGCAGGAAAAACGCTATTTTCGCAGAGGCGGGAGCGGGGCACAAGACGTGCCCCGTGAATGTTACAGCGACTCGTTTAACCAGCTTTCAAAAGGTGCTTTTGGAACCGCACCGTTGAGCATATCGATCACTTCGCCATTTTTGAAAATCATAATGGTCGGGATGCTGCGAATACGAAAACGTGCGCTCAGTTCGGGTTCGGCTTCGGTATTGACCTTAACGAACCGCATTTTTCCGCTGCGCTCTTCGGCCACATCTTCGAAAATCGGCGCGAAGCTACGGCATGGGCCGCACCATGGCGCCCAGAAATCGATCACGACAGGAAGATCGTCCTTGAGGAGTTTGTCCAGCGTAGCACCCGTCGCGTTAATGACATCGCCATCAAATAATTCATGGCCACAACGTCCGCATTTCGCACCATCTTCCATCCGATCGTCCGGAATGCGATTAAGAGCCTGACAGTTGGCACATACGGTATTCATAACTAACCTCTGATAGAGCCGTGGGACAGCGGCACAACGCCGATAATGTTTCTAATATGTTACATATTATCAATGAGCCTGTTTGAAACAACAATGCGTTTTATTCAATGAGAACAATAGTCACAGGCTTTTGTACGAAATTATGGCTATGCGCTGGCACATCGGGTAATCTGCGCGCTTCGCGCAGCGCTGGTGGAGAAAAGCATGAACGACGAAATGAAAAACAAAAGCGGCAAGGTCAAAGTGATGTATGTCCGCAGTGATGATGACTCTGATAAACGCACCCAAAATCCGCGTACCGGAAAAGGTGGCGGGCGTCCGGCGTCTTCTCGTGCAGACGGTGGCCGTCGCCCCGCCCGCGATGACAGAAATAACCGCGGTGATGACCGCAAACGTGACGATCGCAAACGCGATGACCGTCCGCGTTCCGACCGCCCACGCAGTGACCGTCCACGCGACGATCGTCCGCGTGATGACTTCTCACGTGATAACGCCTCCCCGTGGCGCACCGTTTCTCGCGCCCCTGGCGATGAGACGCCGGAAAAAGCCGATCACGGCGGTATCAGCGGTAAAAGCTTTATCGACCCGGAAGTGCTGCGCCGTCAGCGTGCGGAAGAGACCCGCGTGTATGGCGAGAACGCCTGCCAGGCGCTGTTCCTGAGCCGTCCTGAGTGTATCGTCCGCGCCTGGTTTATCCAGAGCGTGACCCCGCGCTTTAAAGAAGCGCTGCGCTGGATGGCCGCGAACCGTAAAGCCTACCACGTGGTTGATGATGCCGAGCTGACCAAAGCGTCCGGCACTGAACACCACGGCGGCGTCTGCTTCCTGATCAAAAAGCGTAACGGCACGACCGTGCAGCAGTGGGTCAGCCAGGCGGATGCCGATGACTGCGTGCTGGCCCTGGAAGATGTGGGCAACCCGCACAACCTGGGCGCAATGATGCGTAGCTGCGCGCACTTTGGCGTGAAAGGCGTGCTGTTGCAGGATGCCGCGCTGCTGGAATCCGGTGCCGCGATCCGTACTGCGGAAGGCGGAGCCGAGCACGTACAGCCGATCACCGGCGACAGCGTTCTGGACGCACTCGAGCAGTTCCGTAAAGCGGGTTATTCCATCGTGACCACCTCAAGCCATGCCGGTACGCCGCTGTTTAAAGCGACGTTGCCGCGCAAAATGGTGCTGGTGCTGGGGCAGGAACGTGATGGTCTGTCTGACGCGGCGCTCTCCAGTGCGGATCTGAGCGTCTCTATCGACGGAACAGGCAATGTGGAAAGTCTGAACGTATCCGTTGCGACCGGCGTACTGCTGGCCGAATGGTGGCGTCAGAACAAGGCATAAGCCATTATGCTTTTTGTATGCCCGGTGAGCCGGGCATACAAACTCAAACTACTCGCTCTCTGCCGGTAATACAGGCATCCAGTCAATCGGCTTTTCGCCACGTTTTTCCAGCCATTCATTCGCCAGAACAAAATGATTACTGCCAAAGAAACCGCGATGCGCAGACAGCGGTGACGGGTGCGGTGCCTTGAGCACGTGATGACGCTGACGATCGATAATCGCCCCTTTCTTCTGCGCGTGAGAACCCCAGAGTAAAAACACCACCCCTTCACGATGCTCGTTGATAAGGCTGATGACTTTATCGGTAAACGTCTCCCAGCCCAGACTGGCGTGCGAGTGCGCCTGACCCGCCCGTACGGTAAGCACCGTATTCAGCAACAGCACGCCCTGGCGCGCCCAGCTTTCCAGGTAACCGTGGTTTGGCCGGGTAAAACCGGGCACGGTTGCTTCAAGCTCTTTATACATGTTGAGCAGAGAAGGGGGGATAGCCACGCCCGGACGAACGGAAAACGCCAGCCCATGCGCCTGCCCGGGGCCGTGATAGGGATCCTGGCCCAGAATGACCACTTTCACATCGCTCAGTTCGGTGTAGCGAAAGGCGTTGAACACGTCTTTTTGCGGCGGGTAAATCGTCTGTCCGGACTGACGCTCAGCGGCAACGGTGCTGAGCGTATTGATAAAATAAGGCTGCTGCTTTTCTTCTGCCAGCACGTCATGCCAGGTTAAAGGTGTCGTCATCTCGCTCTCCTGCGAATCTCAATCTCTGACTAGCTTACCTGTTTCACCCCGGTGAGCAAAATTACGCGCTGAAATACATGCTAAGTGGCTAAATTTATTTTGAAAAGATGCAGGGTAAGTTGAGTTGGTAAGGTTGTGAAATTGATCTAAAACAATAAATTCAAACCACACTCTTTATGGGGTTGGTGTTTTTGTTGATTTAAATCAATAAATCACCGGGGTGTGAATGTTATATATACACACAAGAAAAAATGGTTTTACCAATTGGCCGCGAGAGGCCGACACGAGTTAATGTAGCCTAAGGGAGGCAACACATGATTACAGGTATCCAGATTACTAAAGCTGCAAATGACGATCTGCTCAATTCTTTCTGGTTGCTGGACAGCGAGAAGAACGAAGCGCGCTGCGTCGTTGCGAAAGCGGGTTTTGCTGAAGATGAAATCGTACCGGTAAACAAACTGGGCGAAATCGAATACCGTGAAGTTCCTATGGAAGTGCAGCCAGAAGTGCGCGTGGAAGGTGGTCAGCACCTGAACGTAAACGTGCTGCGCCGCGAAACGCTGATGGATGCCGTTGAGCATCCAGAAAAATACCCACAGCTGACTATCCGCGTGTCCGGCTATGCGGTTCGCTTTAACTCACTGACTCCAGAACAGCAGCGCGACGTTATCGCCCGTACCTTTACTGAAAGCCTGTAACGGCTTCAGCAGGGGGGAATAAAAAAGCCGGGGATTTCCCCGGCTTTTTTTACTCTTCAGTTTTCGTCTCTGGTGCGGCAGAGCTTGGCTTACGGCGCTTACCAATATTTTTGGTATCGCGGTGGCGCTGCTTCACGCGCGGTTTCTCTTTTTCTTTCTCTTTTCTCTCAGCACGTTTTGCGAGCGCTTTCTTGGACGGTTTACCCGTCATCTTTTCACTCGGCGCACGCGTGGTCGGGCGGAGTTCGTCAATAACGCGCGCTTTCAGCGGCTCATCAACATAGCGGCCAATTTTCTGCAGCAGCAGGTAGTCATGCGCTTCGACCAGTGAAATCGCAATCCCTTTGCGGCCCGCGCGGCCGGTACGGCCAATGCGGTGCAGGTAGGTATCTCCGCTGCGCGGCATATCGAAGTTAATGACGTGGCTGACGTCCGGGATGTCGATCCCGCGTGCGGCAACGTCAGTCGCAACCAGCACGTTAACGCGACCATCGGTCAGACGCTTAATCCCTTCGGTACGCTTGATCTGCGCCATCTCGCCTTCAAGATAGCAGTTGTTGATCCCGGCGTTACGCAGCATCTCAGCCAGCTCGTGCACGCGCTCGCGCTTACGCACAAATACGATTGTGCGCAGAGCATCTTCCTGTTTGAGCAGGTGTTTCAGCAATTCGACCTTGTGCTCAAGGTTGTCCGCGCGGTAGTACCACTGGTGGATCTTCTTACGCTCACGGGTGGACGGCGTCGCCGAGACTTCCACCGGATCTTCCAGCAGACGCTCTGCGAAGTCTTTGATCGCTTCCCCTTCGAGGGTGGCAGAGAACAGCATCGTCTGGTTACGCCAGCGCGTTTCCCCTGCAATGTGCTCGATATCCTGTGCGAAGCCCATGTCCAGCATGCGGTCGGCTTCGTCGAGGATCAGCGTTTCAACCGCGCGGCAGTCGAAGTTCTCTTCTTTAATGTACTGCAGCAGGCGTCCCGTCGTCGCAACGACGATGTCCTGGTTTTCGCTGAACACTTCGGCGTGGTTCATGTACGCTACGCCGCCGGTGATGGTGGCAATATCCAGATGAGTATTTGCCGCGAGTTCACGCGCGTGATCGGCAACCTGCATTGCCAGTTCGCGCGTAGGCGTCAGGATCAAAATACGCGGCGGGCCAGATTTTTTACGCGGGAAGTCGAGCAGATGCTGCAACACAGGCAGCAAATAGGCTGCTGTCTTCCCCGTGCCGGTTGGCGCAGAACCGAGCACATCGCGGCCCTCAAGCGCAGGCGGAATGGCCGCTGCCTGAATGGCGGTCGGGCGTGTAAAGCCTTTGCTCTCAAGTGCATTGAGCAGGCTTTCATCGAGTTCAAGTTCGGAAAAAGTCGTTACAGTCATGTTCTACCTCTGTGTGGGGCGCTGATTATAGACGTTACGGCTGTAATCTTCATCTGTTTGTATGGATATCGCTTTTCGGCCACTTCGCTTTCCCCTATGCTACTCCAGTTTCACTTAGAAGGTTGCCCTGACATGTCTCAACTCAAAGCGCAGCTGCGCCGCGATGGTTTTACGTTTAAACAATTTTTTGTCGCTCACGATCGCTGTGCCATGAAGGTTGGTACAGACGGTATTTTACTGGGAGCGTGGGCGCCTGTCGCAGGTGTTAAGCGTATTCTTGATATCGGTACCGGCAGCGGGCTGGTGGCGCTGATGCTGGCGCAGCGTACGGAAGAACATGTCATCATTGATGCCGTCGAACTGGACGCGCAGGCCGCAGAGCAGGCGAGTGACAATATGGCCGAATCCCCCTGGGCAGTCCGAATGAAAGTGGAATGCGCAGACGTGCTCGCCTGGGCGCCTGAACAAACCGCGCGTTACGATCTGATCGTCAGCAACCCTCCCTACTACGAGCCCGGCGTTGAGTGCGGGACACCCGAGCGTGAACAGGCGCGTTATACCGGCTCCCTCGATCATAAAGCGCTGCTCACCAGCGCGGCAGAACTGATCTCCGAAGAGGGTTTTTTCTGTGTGGTCCTGCCAGAGAGTACCGGCAACACGTTCATCGGTATCGCGCAGGAGATCGGCTGGACGTTACGTCTGCGTACCGATATTTCGGATACGGAAGGTCGACTGCCGCACCGCGTACTGCTGGCTCTGTCGCCAAAAGAGGGTGAATGCTTTAATGACCGAATGGTGATCCGTGGGCCAGACCAGCGTTATTCCGAAGATTACACTGCCCTGACCCAGGCGTTTTATCTGTTTATGTAAACCTGCGGGGCGAGTATCGACGGGCCGGATTCAGCAAGCTGATCCGGGTAGTCCAGGGTATAGTGCAGCCCGCGGCTCTCTTTACGCATCATCGCGCAGCGAACAATCAGCTCGGCAACCTGCACCAGATTGCGCAGCTCAAGCAGATTATTGGATACGCGGAAATTAGCATAGTACTCATCAATTTCCTGCTGCAGCATGGTGATGCGGCGCAAGGCGCGTTCCAGGCGTTTCGTGGTGCGCACAATCCCTACGTAGTCCCACATAAACAGCCGTAGTTCATGCCAGTTGTGCTGGATCACGACCAGCTCGTCCGGATTATCCACGCGGCTTTCATCCCAGGCTGGCAGGCGCTCTGTCTCGCGGGCGTAAGGCATGCGCTTCGTGATGTCTTCCGCCGCCGACCAGCCGTACACCAGACACTCAAGCAGCGAGTTAGAGGCCATACGGTTCGCGCCGTGAAGTCCGGTATAGCTAACCTCACCGATAGCATACAGACCGTCTACGTCAGTACGTCCATGATCGTCAACCATTACGCCACCGCAGGTATAGTGGGCCGCTGGCACAATGGGCACCGGGTCGCGCGTTAAATCAATGCCAAGATTGAGCAGCTTTTCATAAATCATCGGGAAATGCTGGCGAATGAACTCTGCTGGCTTATGGCTGATATCGAGATACATGCAGTCTACGCCAAGGCGCTTCATTTCATGATCGATGGCGCGGGCAACGATGTCACGCGGGGCAAGTTCACCCCGGGCGTCAAAGTCGGGCATAAAGCGGGAGCCATCAGGGCGTTTCAGATAAGCGCCTTCACCGCGCAGGGCTTCCGTCAGCAGGAAGTTGCGTGCCTGAGGGTGGAACAAGGCGGTGGGGTGAAACTGATTAAACTCGAGGTTTGCCACCCGGCAGCCTGCGCGCCAGGCCATTGCGATACCGTCTCCGGAGGCAATGTCAGGGTTCGTGGTGTACTGATACACCTTGGAGGCGCCGCCCGTCGCCAGTACCACAGCCTTCGCCCGGCAGGTTTCCACCTTCTCTTTATTTCGGTTCCAGACCCAGGCGCCCACCACGCGACGCGTGCCGGGCAGGCCAATCTTGTCAGAGATAATCAGGTCAACGGCATTGCTTCGCTCGAGAACCCGAATATTAGGATGGTTCAGCGCTTTACTGACCAGCGTGGTTTCCACTTCTTTTCCGGTGGCATCCGCTGCGTGCAGGATGCGGCGGTGGCTATGGCCGCCTTCGCGAGTCAGGTGGTAGCTCTCTTCACCGTTGGGTTGAACCTGAGTATCGAATAAGACGCCCTGGTCGATGAGCCACTGAACGCAGTGACGGGCATTGCTGGCGACAAACTCTGCGGCGTGTGCATCCACGATCCCTGCTCCGGCAATGAGCGTATCCTCGACGTGGGATGCAATGCTGTCTGTCTCATCAAACACGGCGGCAATGCCGCCCTGGGCATAAAACGTGGAACCTTCACTTATCGGTCCTTTACTCAGAACGATAACGTTTTGATGCTCGGCCAGGCGCAGCGCCAGAGAGAGACCGGCAGCGCCGCTGCCGATGATCAGTACATCACAATGGAGTTCAGGTGTTGTGTTCATGATTGTTGTTTAATTTACTAAACAGTGTTGGGTCAGAATAGCACCTGAATGCGATATATCGCACGTATTTTTTTAGAGGCTGTCGCAATGGCTAAACGCGTAAGCGGAGGTAAACGGAGGGTAAATGAGTGAAATTATTTTGCGAAGCAGATCGTTAGCGTCAGATTTTGTGGTGAAATAAAGCCTGTGTTGCGTTACTCTTCTGGCGGGAAAAAGATGTTTCTTGTCATAAAGTGGTGCGTATCGTGAACAGACTTATAATGAGAGAAAATAAACGGTCTGCGGCGCGATGAACAAAAACAAAGGCGTTACGGAACTTATTGAAGATCAGACACTCTAAATGGTGCTTGCTCAAAGTGCGGTATTTTTAGAGTGGCGTTTCGATAACGCGTGGAATTTAGGTTTGGGGAGACATTACCTCGGATGAGCGAGCAGTTAACGGACCAGGTCCTGGTTGAACGGGTCCAGAAGGGAGATCAGAAAGCCTTTAACCTACTGGTGGTCCGCTACCAGCATAAGGTGGCGAGCCTGGTTTCCCGCTATGTACCGTCAGGCGATGTGCCTGATGTGGTGCAAGAGTCTTTTATTAAGGCCTATCGCGCGCTGGATTCTTTCCGGGGAGATAGTGCTTTTTATACCTGGCTGTACCGTATTGCGGTCAATACGGCAAAGAATTATCTGGTCGCTCAGGGCCGTCGTCCGCCTTCAAGTGATGTGGACGCAATCGACGCCGAAAACTTTGAAAGCGGCGGCGCATTGAAAGAAATTTCGAACCCTGAGAACTTAATGTTGTCAGAAGAACTGAGACAAATCGTTTTTCGCACGATCGAGTCGCTCCCGGAAGATTTACGTATGGCAATTACGTTACGGGAGCTGGATGGTCTGAGCTATGAAGAGATAGCCGCTATCATGGATTGTCCGGTCGGCACGGTACGTTCACGAATTTTCCGTGCGCGAGAAGCTATTGATAATAAAGTTCAACCGCTTATCAGGCGTTGACGATAGCGGGATACTGGAAAAGGTATTAGGCATGCAGAAAGAAAAACTTTCCGCTTTAATGGATGGTGAAACGGTGGATAGTGAGCTGCTCAACGAGCTGTCTCATTCACCCGAAATGCAAGAGACCTGGGAGAGTTACCATCTCATCCGTGACACCCTTCGCGGTGACACCGGCGAGGTTCTCCATTTCGATATCTCAGCCCGCGTCATGGCGGCGATTGAGAATGAGCCTGTTCATCAGACCACTCCGCTGATTCCTGAAGCTCAACCCGCGCCTCACCAATGGCAGAAAATGCCGTTCTGGCAAAAGGTGCGTCCGTGGGCCAGCCAGCTTACCCAAATGGGTGTGGCAGCATGCGTATCGCTTGCAGTTATTGTTGGCGTCCAGCACTATAATACTCAGTCTGAAACTAATCAGCAGCCAGAAGCGCCAGTGTTTAACACACTGCCGATGATGGGCAAAGCCAGCCCGGTAAGCCTGGGCGTACCGGCTGATGCATCCGCCAGCGGCGGCCAGCAACAGCAGGTTCAGGAGCAGCGCCGTCGCATTAATGCGATGTTGCAGGATTACGAGTTGCAGCGTCGTCTGCACTCTGAACAGCTTCAGTTTGAGCAGGCGCAGACACAGCAAGCTGCTGTGCAGGTGCCCGGAAACCAAACTTTAGGAACGCAATCGCAGTAATGAAGCAACTTTGGTTCGCCATGTCTCTGATGGCGGGTAGCCTGTTCTTCTCTGCCAACGCCTCGGCTGATGTTTCATCCGGGGCGTTGTTGCAGCAAATGAATCTGGCCAGCCAGTCACTCAATTATGAGTTGGCATTTATCAGCATCAATAAGCAGGGCGTCGAGTCGTTACGCTATCGTCATGCCCGTCTTGATAAGCAGCCGCTCGCCCAGCTTTTACAGATGGATGGCCCGCGTCGGGAAGTGGTCCAACGTGGTAATGAAATCAGCTATTTCGAGCCAGGCCTGGAGCCTTTCACGCTGAATGGCGACTATATCGTTGATTCCCTGCCGTCACTCATTTACACCGACTTCAAACGGCTTGCCCCTTACTACGATTTTATATCAGTAGGGCGTACCCGCATCGCGGACAGACTGTGCGAGGTAATTCGCGTTGTTGCCCGGGACGGAACGCGCTACAGCTATATCGTCTGGATTGATGCCGAAACCAAACTCCCCATGCGTGTTGACCTGCTCGACCGTGACGGTGAAACGCTGGAACAGTTCCGGGTTATCTCCTTCAGCGTGAACAATCAGGTTGGCAACAGCATGCAGAATCTGGCTAAAGCCAGCCTGCCACCGCTGCTTTCTGTTCCTGCCGGGGATTCCGTTAATTTCAACTGGGTACCTGCCTGGATCCCGCAAGGGTTTAGCGAAGTGTCCAGCAGCCGTCGTCAGCTGCCAACGATTGAAACGCCGGTAGAATCGCGCCTCTATTCGGATGGTTTGTTCAGCTTCTCGGTGAATATTAATCGCGCAACGGCAAACAGCGCTGAACAAATGCTGCGTACCGGGCGCCGTACGGTGAGTACAACGGTACGCGATAACGCAGAGATCACCATTGTGGGAGAACTCCCTCCGCAGACGGCGAAGCGCATCTCCGACAGCATTAAATTCAGGGCTGCACAATGATCAAAGAGTGGGCGACGGTTGTCTCCTGGCAAAACGGCATTGCGCTGGTGAGCTGCGATGTTAAAGCCTCATGTAATAGCTGCGCATCCCGCGCCGGCTGCGGCAGCCGCGTGTTGAATAAGCTCGGGCCACAAACATCGCACACGATTTCTGTGCCAAGCGAACAGCCGCTGATGGCGGGGCAGAAGGTGGAACTGGGCATCGCGGAAGGCAGCCTGCTCAGCTCCGCTATGCTGGTGTATCTCTCTCCGCTGGTCGGCCTGTTTATCATGGGCGGCCTGTTTCAGATGCTGTTTGGTACCGATGTGGCCGCTATGTGCGGTGCTGCATTGGGTGGCGTAGGGGGATTCTGGCTTGCCAAAGGGCTCTCTCCGACGCTCGCCGCACGCGAGGAGTGGCAGCCTGTCATTCTCAGCGTTGGGCTGGCACCAGACCAGCTTCGTGTTGAAACGCTCTCTTCTGAGGCCCGGTGATCCATCGGGCTTTATCATTTTTTACACCCTAAAACAGAAAACGGCCTTTCTTCACGCTATACCTGCTTCTAAGTGCATTTCCAGGTAGCGAGGATGTAGTGTAGAATGCTGCGTTTTCGCACTGAAAAACGTCAGGCTAAGAACAGCGGCCTCCAGGAATTCGTAAGGCATAATTATTTAACTATATGAAGAACATACGTAACTTTTCGATCATTGCTCACATTGACCACGGTAAGTCGACGCTGTCTGACCGTATTATCCAGATTTGCGGTGGCCTGTCTGATCGTGAAATGGAAGCCCAGGTTCTGGACTCCATGGACCTGGAACGCGAACGCGGTATCACCATTAAAGCGCAGAGCGTTACGCTTGATTACAAAGCGGCTGATGGTGAAACCTATCAACTGAACTTTATCGACACCCCAGGCCACGTTGACTTCTCCTATGAGGTTTCACGCTCGCTCGCGGCCTGTGAAGGCGCGCTGCTGGTGGTGGATGCCGGGCAGGGCGTTGAAGCCCAGACCCTGGCAAACTGCTACACCGCGATGGAAATGGATCTCGAAGTTGTGCCGGTTCTGAACAAGATTGACCTGCCAGCCGCCGATCCTGAGCGCGTAGCGGAAGAGATTGAAGATATTGTCGGCATTGACGCGACCGATGCCGTGCGCTGCTCCGCGAAAACCGGTGTGGGCGTGACCGACGTGCTGGAACGCCTGGTACGTGACATTCCGGCCCCGGAAGGCGATCCGGATGGTCCGCTGCAGGCGCTGATTATCGACTCCTGGTTCGATAACTATCTGGGCGTTGTCTCTCTGGTGCGTATTAAAAACGGCACCATGCGTAAAGGCGACAAAATCAAGGTAATGAGTACCGGACAGGTCTACAACGCAGACCGTCTGGGCATCTTCACGCCAAAACAGGTTGACCGTACCGAGCTGAGATGCGGCGAGGTAGGCTGGCTGGTCTGCGCCATTAAAGACATCCTCGGCGCGCCGGTGGGCGATACCCTGACCGGTGCACGTAACCCGTCAGATAAAGCGCTGCCAGGCTTTAAAAAGGTGAAACCGCAGGTTTACGCGGGTCTGTTCCCGGTCAGCTCTGACGACTACGAAAACTTCCGTGACGCGCTCGGTAAACTGAGCCTGAACGATGCTTCCCTGTTCTACGAGCCAGAAAGCTCAACGGCGCTGGGCTTCGGCTTCCGCTGTGGCTTCCTCGGTCTGCTGCACATGGAGATCATTCAGGAACGTCTGGAGCGTGAATACGATCTGGATCTGATCACCACGGCGCCGACGGTAGTCTATGAAGTTGAAACCACCTCGAAAGAAGTGATCTACGTCGATAGCCCGTCCAAGCTGCCGCCGCTGAACAACATTCAGGAGCTGCGTGAGCCTATTGCAGAGTGTCACATGCTGCTGCCGCAGGAATTCCTGGGGAACGTCATTACGCTGTGTATTGAGAAGCGTGGCGTGCAGACCAACATGGTTTACCACGGTAACCAGGTGGCGCTGACCTATGAGATCCCGATGGCGGAAGTGGTACTCGACTTCTTCGACCGTCTGAAGTCGACCTCCCGTGGCTATGCGTCACTGGATTACAACTTCAAACGCTTCCAGGCCTCCAACATGGTGCGTGTGGACGTGCTGATCAACGGCGAGCGCGTGGATGCGCTGGCGCTGATCACCCACAACGACAATGCGCCGTACCGCGGTCGCGAGCTGGTTGAGAAGATGAAAGATCTGATCCCGCGTCAGCAGTTCGATATCGCGATTCAGGCGGCGATTGGCAACCACATTATCGCGCGTTCAACCGTGAAACAGCTGCGTAAAAACGTTCTGGCGAAGTGCTATGGCGGTGACGTCAGCCGTAAGAAAAAGCTGCTGCAGAAGCAGAAAGAAGGTAAGAAGCGTATGAAGCAGGTCGGTAACGTCGAGCTGCCGCAGGAAGCATTCCTTGCCATCCTTCATGTTGGTAAAGACGGCAAATAACCCTAAGGAGTTGGCATGGCGAACATGTTTGCCCTGATCCTGGTCATTGCTACCCTGGTAACAGGTCTGCTGTGGTGTCTGGATAAGTTTATCTTCGCCCCAAAACGTCGTGAACGTCAGGCTGCCGCTCAGGCAGCCACTGGAGATGGGATTGACGCGAAAACCCTGAAGAAAGTCGGCCCGAAACCGGGCTGGCTGGAAACGGGCGCCTCGGTATTTCCGGTGCTGGCGATTGTGCTGGTGGTACGTTCGTTTATTTACGAGCCGTTCCAAATCCCATCAGGTTCAATGATGCCAACGCTGCTGATTGGTGATTTTATTCTGGTAGAGAAGTTTGCCTACGGCATTAAAGATCCTATCTACCAGAAAACGCTGATCGAAACCGGTCATCCGAAACGTGGCGACATCGTGGTATTTAAATATCCGGAAGATCCGCGCCTGGACTACATCAAGCGTGCAGTAGGTCTGCCGGGTGATAAAGTGACTTACGATCCGGTTGCGAAAGAAGTCACCGTTCAGCCTGGCTGCAGCTCCGGTACCGCCTGTGAAAACGCGCTGCCAATCACTTACTCAAACGTTGAGCCAAGTGACTTTGTGCAGACCTTTGCCCGTCGTAACGGCGGCGAAGCGACCAGCGGATTCTTCCAGGTACCGAAAGGTGAAACCAAAGAGGACGGCATCCGTCTGGTTGAGCGCAAAGAGACGCTGGGTGATGTGACGCACCGAATCCTCACCGTGCCAATCGCGCAGGATCAGCTGGGTATGTACTATCGCCAGCCGGGCCAGCAGCTCGCGAGCTGGATTGTACCGCCAGGACATTACTTCATGATGGGTGACAACCGCGATAACTCTGCGGACAGCCGTTACTGGGGCTTTGTGCCGGAAGCGAATCTGGTCGGCAAAGCCACCGCCATCTGGATGAGTTTTGAGAAGCAGGAAGGCGAATGGCCGACCGGTGTACGCCTGAATCGTATCGGCGGAATCCATTAATTCTCAATAAATGAACGCGTAGCCGCGTTAATTAGCGGCTACGTGAATTATTTCCACGATAAATCTCTTCGAACTAACGACATCCCCTGTCGTTGTGTATAGAATATTCCCCCGAAGTTTAAGGTTGGCCCTGCAAGGGTGCCACGGCACACGAAACCGCGTTGGTTTTCTCAGGTCGGTTTCGTGTGCTGCATTTTTGACGCATTCATTTATTGGTATCGCATGAACCCCATCGTAATTAATCGGCTTCAACGGAAGCTGGGCTACACTTTTCATCATCAGGAGTTGTTGCAACAGGCATTAACCCACCGCAGTGCCAGCAGCAAACATAATGAGCGTCTCGAGTTTTTAGGCGACTCTATTTTAAGTTTCGTGATTGCGAATGCGCTTTATCATCGTTTCCCGCGTGTGGACGAGGGTGATATGAGCCGCATGCGTGCCACGCTGGTTCGGGGTAATACCCTTGCGGAAATCGCGCGCGAATTTGAGCTGGGCGAATGTCTGCGTCTTGGACCGGGTGAACTGAAAAGCGGCGGCTTCCGTCGTGAATCTATTCTTGCCGATACGGTCGAAGCATTAATTGGTGGTGTGTTCCTGGACAGCGATATCCAGACCGTAGAAAAGCTGATCCTGAACTGGTATCAGACCCGTCTGGACGAAATCAGCCCGGGCGATAAACAAAAAGATCCAAAAACGCGTCTGCAGGAATATTTGCAGGGTCGTCATCTGCCGCTGCCGTCTTATCTGGTGGTGCAGGTGCGTGGCGAAGCGCACGATCAGGAATTTACCATCCATTGCCAGGTCAGTGGCCTGAGTGAACCGGTGGTGGGCACAGGTTCAAGCCGTCGTAAGGCTGAACAGGCTGCCGCCGAACAGGCGTTAAAAATGCTGGAGCTGGAATGAGCGAAGAGAAAACCTATTGCGGATTTATTGCCATCGTCGGACGTCCGAACGTTGGCAAATCCACCCTGCTGAATAATCTGCTTGGGCAGAAGATTTCAATCACCTCGCGTAAGGCGCAGACCACGCGTCACCGCATCGTCGGCATCCATACTGAAGGCGCGTATCAGGCGATCTACGTCGATACCCCGGGCCTGCACATGGAAGAGAAGCGTGCCATCAACCGCCTGATGAACAAGGCGGCGAGCAGCTCGATCGGCGACGTAGAGCTGGTGATTTTCGTTGTGGAAGGCACCCGCTGGACGCCGGACGACGAGATGGTGCTGAACAAGCTCCGTGACGGCAAAACGCCGGTCATCCTGGCGGTCAACAAAGTGGATAACGTGCAGGAAAAGGCCGACCTGCTGCCGCATCTGCAGTGGCTCGGTAGCCAGATGAACTTCCTTGATATCGTTCCGCTGTCTGCTGAGACCGGCCTGAACGTGGATACCATCGCGGGGATCGTGCGTAAGCATCTGCCGGAAGCGATTCATCACTTCCCGGAAGACTACATCACCGATCGCTCTCAGCGCTTTATGGCGTCTGAAATCATCCGTGAAAAGCTGATGCGTTTCCTGGGTGCTGAACTGCCTTACTCCGTAACGGTAGAGATCGAGCGTTTCCAGACCAACGAGCGCGGTGGCTACGATATCAACGGCCTGATCCTCGTTGAGCGCGAAGGGCAGAAGAAGATGGTTATCGGCAACAAAGGGGCCAAGATCAAAACCATCGGTATCGAAGCCCGTAAGGACATGATGGAAATGTTCGAAGCGCCGGTTCACCTCGAACTGTGGGTGAAAGTGAAATCTGGCTGGGCCGATGATGAGCGTGCTCTGCGCAGCCTCGGTTACGGCGAAGACCAGTAACATAAGACGACGAGCATATGGATGGATGGCAGCGCGCCTTTGTCCTGCATAGTCGTCCCTGGAGCGAAACCAGCCTCATGCTGGACGTCTTCACGGAAGAGTCGGGCCGCGTGCGCCTTGTTGCGAAAGGCGCACGTTCCAAACGTTCTAACCTGAAAGGTGCCCTACAGCCTTTCACGCCGCTGCTGGTACGCTTCGGTGGGCGAGGGGAAGTGAAAACCCTGCGCAGTGCCGAAGCCGTCTCCCTGGCGCTTCCTCTTTCCGGCATCACGCTCTACAGCGGTCTGTATGTCAACGAACTCATCTCACGCGTTCTTGAACATGAGACCCGCTTCTCTGAACTTTTCTTCGATTATCTGCACTGTATCCAGTCGCTGGCTGGCGCAACCGGCACGCCCGAACCCGCATTGCGTCGTTTTGAACTGGCGCTGCTGGGCCACCTCGGATACGGCGTAGATTTTCTGCACTGCGCGGGCAGCGGTGATGAGATAGAAGACACCATGACCTACCGCTACCGCGAAGAAAAGGGCTTCATTGCCAGTATCGTGATAGACAACAGCACCTTTACCGGGCGCCAGCTCCGGGCGCTGTATGAGCGCGAGTTTCCCGATCTGGACACCCTGCGCGCAGCAAAACGCTTTACCCGGATTGCCCTCAAGCCGTATCTTGGCGGCAAGCCCTTAAAGAGCCGCGAATTATTCAGGCAATTTGTGCCGAAACGTTAACGTTTTACCCCTCACCCCAGCCCTCTCCCGGAGGGAGAGGGGGAAGAGAAATGAACCAAAATACCGAGGATTGTCATGGCTGAATTACTGTTAGGCGTCAACATCGACCACATCGCCACGCTGCGTAACGCGCGCGGCACGGCGTATCCCGATCCGGTTCAGGCGGCATTTATCGCTGAACAGGCTGGCGCCGACGGCATTACCGTTCACCTGCGTGAAGACCGTCGCCATATCACCGATCGCGACGTGCGCATTCTGCGCCAGACGCTGGACACCCGTATGAATCTGGAGATGGCAGTCACCGAAGAGATGCTGGCGATTGCCTGCGAGACCCAGCCGCACTTCTGCTGCCTGGTGCCGGAAAAACGCCAGGAAGTGACCACCGAAGGCGGTCTGGATGTGGCCGGTCAGCTCGACAAAATGCGCGATGCCTGCAAGCGCCTGGCGGATGCCGGTATCCTGGTTTCTCTGTTTATCGACGCCGATTTCGCCCAGATTAAAGCGGCGGCCGACGTGGGCGCACCGTATATCGAAATCCACACCGGCTGCTATGCCGATGCCAAAAATGATGCCGAACAGGCCAAAGAGCTGGAGCGTATTGCCAAAGCGGCCACGTATGCCTCAAGCCTGGGACTGAAGGTTAATGCCGGTCACGGCCTGACCTACCACAACGTGAAGGCCATTGCCGCCCTGCCGGAAATGCACGAGCTGAACATCGGCCACGCCATCATTGGCCGTGCGGTGATGAGCGGCCTGAAAGAGGCGGTTTCAGAAATGAAACGCCTGATGCAGGAAGCGCGTCAGTAATGGCCATTCTGGGCTTAGGCACCGATATCGTTGAAATAGCCCGCATTGAAGCGGTGATCGCCCGTAGCGGCGATCGCCTCGCAAGACGCGTGCTGAGCGATAACGAGTGGGCCATCTGGGAAGCGCATCAGCAGCCGGTGCGTTTTCTGGCAAAGCGCTTTGCGGTAAAAGAGGCTGCGGCCAAAGCCTTCGGGACCGGCATTCGTAACGGCCTGGCGTTTAATCAGTTCGAAGTGTTTAACGATGAGCTGGGCAAACCGAGCCTGCGTCTGTGGGGAGAAGCGCAAAAGCTGGCGGAAAAGCTGGGGGTGAATCATATGCACGTGACGATCGCGGATGAACGTCACTATGCCAGCGCGACGGTGATCATCGAAAGTTAAAGTTTGTCCGCGTGGTGCATCAGGACAAACTTATCCCATAGCTGCTCTTCGCTCTCGACGTGGGCCGGATCCTTCAGGATGGTATTCGGGATCGGGCACACCTTCTGGCAGGTCGGCGTTTCATAGTGGCCGATGCATTCCGTGCAGCGGTCGCTGTTAATCTCATAGATGCTGTCGCCCATCGAAATCGCCTGGTTCGGGCATTCGGGCTCGCACATATCGCAATTAATGCATTTTTTGGTAATTAACAGCGCCATCAGGAAATTCTCAGAAACAACACAAACCGGGCGGGCATTATACGCGTCAAACCAGTTTCTTTACCAGTTCTTCGCTGTGACGAATGCGCTCGGGCGCGCGCTCCAGATCCTGCTGCACCAGCGCCATAAACAGCAGGTCCGTCAGCATCATTTGCGCGCTGGTGGACGAGATAGCCGCGCTGCGCGTGGCCTGCTCTTCGGCAATGGTATATAAACAGCGCGTTGCCCGCTGCTGCAGGGCATTCGGCGTAAAACCGGTGATCGCCAGAATTTTACCGCCGACGCGCAGCGCTTCATCAGTTGCCATGTTGATTTCACGGCGCTCGCCGGAGTAGGAGATGGCCAGCAGCAGATCGTCAGGATCCATTGCCTGTACGGTTGCCAGCAGGGCGTGCATATCCTGCTCGACGATGGCGTTAAGCCCAATTTTCGTCAGCTTCCAGCCAAAGTTACGCGCCACAAGTCCGGATGCGCCGATACCGGTCAGAACGATCCTCCGCGCGCCGCGGAGCATCGCCACGCTCTCCAGCAGCTTCTCTTCGGTGTTTACATCGAGCGTCGCGTGCATGGCCGCCACGTTCTCTTTGATCAGCTTTTCGCCGACCAGCCGCATCGGGTCATCGCCGCGGATCTGATTATGCACCGGCATGGACTGCGGGTTGGGGTTGCTCACCAGCGCTTCGCTGATCGCCAGCTTGAGGGCGGGGAACCCCTTAAAGCCAATCTTCTGGGCAAACTTCACCACGCTGGACTGGCTCACGCCGGCTTCACTCGCCAGCTGCTGCGAGCTGAGATGGCGCGCGCGATCGGGTTGAGAAAGCAGAAAATCCGCCAGCTTCTTGTCGCTTTGGGCAAAGCCTGCGTAGCGCTGGCGAATGCGAATTAAACAGTTCATACGGTCTCCTGGCGAAAATGTGATTATCTGCGCAAATACGAATTTTGCTCGCCTGAATGAATTTTATATTCCATTATAGTGTGATTATTATGAATTAAAAATTCTTGAGGTACAAAAATGAATCTTGGCTCACTTGTTTCTGAAACGCGTAACCCGCAAACCATGGATCTGGATGCCCTCTCCACCCTGGAGCTGGTTAACCGCTTTAATCAACAGGATACGCTGGTCGCGCAGGCTGTGAAAGAGACATTACCCGAGGTGGCGAAAGCGGTCGATGCGGCGGCGGAAGCCCTCAAGGCCGGCGGTCGCATTATCTACATGGGGGCGGGCACCAGCGGGCGTCTTGGGGTCCTGGATGCGTCAGAATGTCCGCCCACCTTTGGGGTGCCGCACGGTCTGGTCGTTGGGCTGATTGCCGGTGGACCCGGCGCGCTGCTGAAAGCCGTTGAAGGAGCGGAAGACAATGCACAGCTGGGCGAGGATGACCTGAAGGAGCTGAATCTGACCGAGAAGGATCTGGTGGTCGGGCTGGCGGCATCCGGGCGCACCCCGTACGTCATTGGCGGGCTGGAATACGCCAACCGGACGGGCTGCACGACGGTGGCCATCTCCTGTAATCCGGGCTCCCCGATTGCGCAGGTGGCCGCTATTGCTATCTCTCCGGTTGTCGGGCCGGAAGCGCTCACCGGCTCCACGCGCCTGAAATCCGGGACCGCGCAAAAGCTGGTACTCAATATGATCTCCACCGGCGCGATGGTGAAGTTCGGCAAGGTTTATCAGAACCTGATGGTGGATATGCAGGCCACCAACGTCAAGCTGGTGGACAGAGCCTGCCGCATGGTGATGGAGGCGACAGGCGCAGGCCGTGAAGAGGCAGAAGCGGTACTCAAGCAGACCGATCACGATGTTAAACCGGCCATTCTGATGATCCTGAGCGGGCTGGATGCGGCGGCCGCGAGAGCCAAACTCGATGCGCATAGCGGCTTCTTACGGGCGGCATTAGAAAACTAACAGAGGCGTCTATGGACAAAACAGCAGCGCTCGCCAGCGATATCCTGCAGGGGATCGGCGGGGAAAAAAATATTCAGCGTCTCGAAAACTGCATGACGCGCGTGCGCGTCGAGGTGCATAACGACGACCAGCTCGACGTGCCGCGCCTGAAGCAACTCTCCGGCGTCAGCGGCTACGTGAAACAGGGGCAGCAGCATCAGCTGATCGTCGGGCCGGGGAAAGCGGCGCAGGTTGTTGATGCCATGCGCGCACTGATGGGCGTTAGCGCGAGCGCGTCGATTGACGATGCGGAGCGCACCAAAGCGCAGGCAAAGGCCAAATACAAAGCCCCCATGAGCGATGCGCTGCGTCAGCTGGCAAACGTCTTTATTCCGCTGATCCCGGCGTTTATTGCCTCCGGCCTGATCACCGGGATCATCAATATCCTCAAGCGACCGGATATTGTGGGGGATTTCGCCACGCACTATCCGAACCTGCTGGGGATTCTGGGGATCTTCGGCAGCGCTGTTTTCGCCATTATGAACATTCTGGTCGGGGTGAATACCGCGAAGGTGTTTGGCGGATCGTTGGCGATGGGCGGGGTCATGGCGGGCATCTTGTCCAGCCCGCAGCTGGCGCAGATCACGTTGTTTGGCGAGGCGCTCCAGCCGGGCCGCGGTGGGGTAATCGCAGTGCTGCTGGTTGTCATCCTGATGTGCTGGATCGAGAAAAGGCTGCGCGCGGTTCTGCCTGGCTCGATCGAGCTGATTCTCAACCCGCTGTTGACCACGCTGATTACCGGTAGCGTAGCGATTGTGGCCCTCCAGCCGCTAGGCGGGTGGATCTCTGAAGCCATCGCTCACGGTGCGTCTCTGGCTATCGACCGAGGCGGGCTGCTGGTGGGCGCTGTGCTTTCCGGTACCTTCCTGCCGCTGGTGCTGACGGGGCTACATCAGGGGCTGGTGCCGATCCACGTCGAGCTGGTGCAGGCGCACGGCTATAACGCGCTGCTGCCCATCCTGTCTATGGCGGGCGTGGGGCAGGTCGGCGCGGCGATTGCCGTACTGATGAAAACCCGCAACGCGCGGCTGAAAAAAATGATTAAAGGCGCGCTCCCGGTCGGACTGCTCGGCATCGGCGAGCCGCTGATTTTCGGCGTTACGCTGCCGCTGGGTAAACCGTTTCTCGCCGCCTGTCTGGGGGGCGCGGTAGGCGGGGCGCTGATCAGCTACTGGAAAGTCGCCACCGTGATCACCTTTGGTCTTTCCGGTTTACCGCTGGCATTAACCATCGTGACCGGAAAAGTGATGCTCTATCTGTTAGGCTATTTAGTAGCGGTGATCGCCGGGTTCCTGTTTACCTGGCTGTTAGGTTTCAACGACCCAGAGGAGTAAGGTTTGGCAAATCACGCGCGTCGCGTTGTCTTTTTCGACCTGGATGGAACGCTGCATCAGCAGGATATGTTTGGTACGTTTATGCGTTACCTGCTGCGGCGTCAGCCTTTGAATGCGCTGCTCGTGCTGCCGCTCTTACCGGTTATCGGGATCGCGCTGCTGGTGAAAGGCCGGGCGGCGCGATGGCCGATGAGTCTGCTGCTGTGGGGATGTACCTTTGGGCACAGCGAAGCGCGGCTTAAGCAGCTCGAAAAGGATTTTGCGCACTGGTTTCGCGGCCACGTCGCCGCCTTTCCTGTGGTGCAGGCGCGCCTGACCAGCTACCTCGACGCGAACGATGCCGACATCTGGCTGATTACCGGCTCCCCGCAGACGCTGGTGGAGCAGGTCTACTTTGATACCCCCTGGCTTCCGCGCGTGAATCTTATCGCCACGCAAATTAGCCGCGGCTACGGCGGCTGGGTGCTGACCCTGCGATGCCTGGGGCATGAAAAAGTGGTCCAGCTGGAGAAACGCATCGGTACGCCGCTGCGCCTGTACAGCGGCTACAGCGACAGCAAGCAGGACAACCCGCTGCTCTATTTTTGCCAGCACCGCTGGCGCGTCACGCCATCAGGCGAACTTCAGCAACTCGAATAGGCTTATCCATAATGGGCGTGTATAATGCCGCCCGCTTTTCGACTGGAGTATCAGCCTTTGTCCAACCCTGAACACAATCATGAATACTGGATGCGCCACGCGCTGACGCTGGCTCAACGCGCCTGGGACGAGGGCGAAGTGCCCGTGGGCGCGGTGCTGGTTCATAACAACCAGGTGATTGGCGAAGGGTGGAACCGTCCTATTGGCCGCCACGATCCTACTGCGCATGCCGAAATTATGGCGCTTCGCCAGGGCGGTCTGGTTCTGCAAAACTATCGCCTGCTTGATACCACGCTGTATGTGACGCTGGAGCCGTGCGTGATGTGCTCCGGCGCGATGGTGCACAGCCGGATCGGGACTCTGGTTTTCGGCGCGCGGGATGAAAAAACCGGTGCGGCCGGTTCGCTGATGGACGTGCTGGGTCACCCGGGTATGAACCACCAGGTGAAGACTATCGGTGGGGTGCTTGCACCAGAGTGTTCGGGGCTATTAAGCGATTTCTTTCGAATGCGCCGTCAGCAGAAAAAGCAGCAAAAGGCAGAACTGAAGCTGTTGGGCGATTAAGCTCGTCCGGCGCTACGACAGGGTAACTTTGAGCCAGCTGTTTGGCCTCCGTCGCCTCTTTCTCTTTCTCCAGCAGATACCCGACCAGGCTAATCTGATATTTACGGATGTTTTCCACATAGGCGTAGGCTTCATGTCCGCGCGCGTAGCCGTATGTCAGCTTGTTATACCATGGCTTCTGGCTCAGCAGCGGCAGGCGCTGCTTAACGTCTGACCAGCTGTCCGGGTTACCTTTCGTTTTGGCCGTCAACGCTCGCGCATCAAGCATATGCGCGTAGCCCATATTATAGGCCGCCAGCGCAAACCAGATCCGCTCTTCCTCCGGCACCGTTTCCGGTACTTTGGCCATCATATCCTGCAGGTAGCGCGCGCCGCCGCTGATGCTCTGTTCGGCATCGGTACGGTCATTGACGCCCAGGCTCAGCGCGGTATTTTTGGTTAACATCATCAAACCACGTACGCCCGTGGGTGAGGTGGCCTGGGTGTCCCAGTGGGATTCCTGATACGAAATAGCCGCCAGCAGCTTCCAGTCAATCTCCTGGGCGTATTTTTCGAACAGCGGCTGCAGGTCCGGCAGGACGCTGTCTACCGCGCGCAGGAAGCTGCGGGTGTCAACGTAGTCAAAGTCATCGCCGTGCCCGAGGTACTTTTCCTCCAGACGCGCCAGGGTACCGTCTTCATTGATGGTGTTGAAGAAATCAAGCATCGCGGCAGAGAAGGTCTGGTCGTCATCAAGCTGGCTAAACCAGGTCACGGGCTGCTCGTCGGTGACGTCCAGCGCCACGGCGATTTCAGGATGCACCCGCTGGAACAGGCTGATCGCGACCGAATCGGCGATGGTGTAGGGCACCTTCTGATCTTTTACCTGCTCCAGCAGCTCCGTCGTGCCGAGTTTCGGATCCACCGTCCAGCTCAGGTCGGGATATTTCTTCTCCTTAAGCTCCCGCAGATCGTCAATCACCACGTGGCCGGGCGCAATCGTCAGCTGCCGATCGTTAATCGTGGACAGCGAGCGCGGGCGCAGGCTCCCGACGCGGTAAACCAGCTGCTGCGAAACGGAGTAGTAGGTCGGGCCTGGCTGGTAGTTCTTACTGCGCTCGCTGTTATACACCAGCCCGGCGGCAAGCATATCGGCATCGTCGTTATCGAGGTCGTCAAACAGCTGGTTGATATTCTGGCGGACGGTGATTTTAAGCTTCACGCCAAGATAATCGGCGAACTGTTGTGCCAGTTCATAATCCAGGCCAATGATTTTGCCGTTGACGTCGCTGTAAATCAGCGGCGAGTTGAGGGTACTGACGCGCAATTCCCCCCGCTCCTGAATGGCGGCGATACGGTTTTCGGCTTTGCCGAACCAGGGGATGGAAGGCCAGAGGGCCACTGCCAGCAGCAACGTTACAATGCCGATGAGCAGATAATTAATCTTTAATTTTTTCAATTAGTTAATTCTCTGCGACGCCGGTTGCCTCAGTCTGCTGTAGCCATGTTAATCATAAGGTTTGCCATTGAATGAGCGGCATTTTGCGTAAACTTGCGCCACTTGGCAACCAATTAGAGAGACAGGTCACATCTATTGTTAAATCTCTGTGCAAATTTTATTTCGACGCAAACGGTTTCGTCGGCGCTCAGGATTCTCTATAATGACGCCCGTTTTCCCCCCTTGCGCACACTGTAAGCGCCCCGGCGCTTCGAAGACGAGAGACTTATGATGGAAATTCTGCGTGGTTCGCCTGCACTGTCTGCCTTCCGTATCACTAAACTGCTGGCACGTTTTCAGGCGGCCGACCTTCCGGTAAGCAATATTTACGCTGAGTATGTCCATTTTGCTGACCTGAATGCCCCCCTCAATGCAGAGGAGCGCGTACAGCTGGAACGCCTGCTCAAGTATGGTCCAAGCCTGAGCAGCCATACGCCAACCGGCAAACTGATCCTTGCTACGCCTCGTCCGGGCACCATCTCCCCCTGGTCTTCCAAAGCCACCGACATCGCCCACAACTGTGGCCTGAGCCAGATTAACCGTCTGGAACGCGGCGTGGCGTACTACGTGGAAGCCTCTACCCTGAGCGACGCGCAGTGGCAGGCGGTTGCGGCTGAACTGCACGATCGCATGATGGAGAGCGTTTTTGCCTCTCTCGATGACGCGCAGAAGCTTTTCTCACACCATCAGCCTGCGCCGGTACAGAGCGTAGACCTGCTGGGGCAGGGCCGTCAGGCGCTGATTGACGCCAACCTGCGTCTCGGCCTGGCGCTGGCAGAAGACGAAATCGACTACCTCCAGGATGCGTTTGTTAAGCTCAACCGTAACCCGAACGACATCGAACTCTATATGTTCGCGCAGGCTAACTCTGAGCACTGCCGCCACAAGATTTTCAACGCCGACTGGATTATTGACGGCGAACAGCAGCCGAAGTCGCTGTTCAAAATGATCAAAAACACCATGGAGCAAACCCCGGACCACGTGCTGTCTGCCTATAAAGACAACGCCGCGGTAATGGAAGGTTCCGAGGTGGGCCGCTTCTACGCCGATCGCGAAGCAGGGCGCTATGACTTCCATCAGGAGCCCGCGCATATCCTGATGAAAGTGGAAACCCACAACCACCCGACGGCGATCTCCCCGTGGCCGGGCGCGGCGACCGGCTCCGGCGGTGAAATCCGTGACGAAGGCGCGACCGGTCGTGGCGCTAAACCTAAAGCGGGTCTGGTCGGTTTCTCCGTCTCCAACCTGCGTATCCCGGGCTTTGAGCAGCCGTGGGAAGAAGATTTCGGCAAGCCAGAGCGCATCGTGACCGCCCTGGATATCATGACCGAAGGCCCGCTGGGCGGCGCGGCGTTTAACAACGAATTTGGTCGTCCGGCGTTGAACGGTTACTTCCGTACCTATGAAGAGAAAGTGGACAGCCACAACGGCGAAGAGCTGCGCGGCTACCACAAGCCGATCATGCTGGCGGGCGGGATCGGCAACATCCGTGCCGATCACGTGCAGAAAGGCGAGATCGTCGTCGGCGCGAAGCTGATCGTACTGGGCGGCCCGGCGATGAACATCGGTCTGGGCGGCGGCGCGGCCTCTTCTATGGCCTCCGGCCAGTCTGATGCGGATCTCGACTTCGCCTCCGTGCAGCGCGACAACCCGGAGATGGAGCGCCGCTGCCAGGAAGTGATCGACCGCTGCTGGCAGCTGGGCGACGCTAACCCGATCCTCTTCATTCACGACGTGGGCGCGGGCGGCCTGTCCAACGCCATGCCGGAGCTGGTGAGCGACGGTGGCCGCGGCGGGCGTTTCAACCTGCGCGATATCCTGAGCGATGAGCCGGGCATGAGCCCGCTGGAAATCTGGTGTAACGAATCCCAGGAGCGCTACGTGCTGGCTGTTGCTGCGGATCAGCTGCCGCTGTTTGACGAGCTGTGCCGCCGCGAGCGCGCGCCGTATGCCGTCATCGGTGAAGCGACCGAAGAGCAGCACCTTTCCTTAAGCGACACCCACTTTGACAACCAGCCGATCGATCTGCCGCTGGACGTGCTGCTCGGTAAAACGCCGAAGATGACCCGCGACGTAGCCACCCGCAAAGCGGCGGGCAAAGCGCTGGATCGCCAGGGCATCACCGTGGCAGAAGCGGTAAACCGCGTGCTGCACCTGCCTGCTGTGGCAGAGAAAACTTTCCTGGTGACCATCGGCGACCGCACCGTGACCGGTATGGTATCGCGCGATCAGATGGTCGGCCCGTGGCAGATCCCGGTCGCGAACTGCGCCGTGACCACCGCGAGCCTCGACAGCTACTACGGCGAAGCGATGGCTCTCGGCGAACGCACCCCGGTGGCGCTGCTGGACTTCGCGGCCTCTGCCCGTCTGGCGGTCGGTGAAGCGCTGACCAACATCGCCGCAACGCAGATTGGCGATATCAAACGTATCAAGCTTTCCGCAAACTGGATGGCCGCTGCCGGCCACCCTGGCGAAGATGCTGGCCTGTATGAAGCCGTGAAAGCGGTGGGCGAGGAGCTGTGTCCTGCCCTCGGCCTGACCATTCCGGTGGGCAAAGACTCCATGTCGATGAAAACCCGCTGGCAGGAAGGCAACGAGCAGCGCGAGATGACCTCTCCGCTGTCGCTGGTGATCACCGCGTTTGCCCGCGTGGAAGACGTGCGTCACACCGTTACGCCGCAGCTTGCGACCGAAGACAATGCCCTGCTGCTGATTGACCTGGGTAAAGGTCACAACGCGCTGGGTGCTACCGCGCTGGCGCAGGTTTACCGCCAGCTCGGCGACAAGCCAGCCGACGTGCGTGACGTGGCGCAGCTGAAAGGCTTCTACGACGCGATTCAGGCGCTGGTGGCGCAGCGTAAGCTGCTGGCCTACCACGACCGTTCCGACGGCGGCCTGCTGGTGACCCTGGCAGAGATGGCCTTCACCGGCCACTGCGGCGTGGAAGCGAACATTGCAACGCTTGGCGAAGACCGTCTGGCGGCGCTGTTCAACGAAGAGCTGGGCGCCGTGATTCAGGTGCGCGCGGCGGATCGCGACGCGGTTGAAGCGATTCTGGCGAAGCACGGTCTGGCAGACTGCGTGCACTATCTGGGCAAAGCCGTTCAGGGCGACCGCTTCTTCATTGAAGCAGACGGTCACGCCGTGTTCAGCGAAAGCCGCACCACGCTGCGCATGTGGTGGGCAGAAACCACCTGGCAGATGCAGCGCCTGCGTGACAACCCGGAATGTGCCGATCAGGAGCATAACGCGAAAGCGAATGACCAGGATCCAGGCCTGAACGTGAAGCTCTCCTTCGACATCAACGAAGACATCGCCGCGCCGTACATAGCGACGGGTGCGCGTCCAAAAGTGGCCGTGCTGCGCGAGCAGGGCGTCAACTCCCACGTTGAGATGGCGGCCGCCTTCCACCGCGCGGGCTTTGACGCTATCGACGTCCACATGAGCGACCTGCTGGCCGGGCGTACCGGTCTGGAAGATTTCCAGGCGCTGGTGGCGTGCGGCGGCTTCTCCTACGGCGACGTGCTGGGCGCGGGCGAAGGCTGGGCGAAGTCCATCCTGTTCAACAGCCGCGTGCGCGACGAGTTCGAAACCTTCTTCCACCGTCCGCAGACCCTGGCGCTGGGCGTGTGTAACGGCTGCCAGATGATGTCTAACCTGCGCGAGCTGATCCCGGGCAGCGAAGCCTGGCCGCGCTTTGTGCGCAACCAGTCTGACCGCTTCGAGGCGCGCTTCAGCCTGGTGGAAGTGACCCAAAGCCCGTCTCTGCTGCTGCAGGGAATGGTCGGTTCACAGATGCCAATCGCCGTTTCCCACGGTGAAGGACAGGTAGAAGTGCGCGACGCTGCGCATCTGGCTCAGCTGGAGAGCAAAGGCCTGGTAGCGCTGCGCTTTGTCGATAACTTCGGCAAGGTGACGGAAACCTATCCGGCTAACCCGAACGGCTCCGCCAACGGTATTACGGCAGTGACCAGCGAAAGCGGTCGCGCGACCATCATGATGCCGCACCCGGAACGCGTATTCCGTACCGTGAGCAACTCCTGGCACCCGGAAAACTGGGGCGAGGACAGCCCGTGGATGCGTATCTTCCGCAACGCGCGTAAGCAGCTGGGTTAAGTTTTAGCCCCACCCCCTTCCAGGCCCGGTAAGCGAAAGCTCGACCGGGCTTTTTTGTTTGTGTCGCAATTACGCGACAGACCCGCAATATAGCTGTCTCCAAATGGAGACACTTAACTCTTTGATTTATATATGTCAGGTAAGGTTCCCCTTAAGGTGTTGCTGAATAGCGACACTTAGCCTGAAAATCATTCAACCGATAATTAACGTGATAAACGAGTAAAAATCATATATTTCAAACTGTTAATATTTTGTTTTGCATTCTGGCACGGGTGTTGCATAATATTAACCAGTGGCTCATTCACCTTCTTATGTCAGCCCCTTCGGGACGCGCTACATAAACTCCGAATGACGCACAAAAAGGTGCCTGCCGTCCAACTACTGATCATAGCGATGCTTTATCAGGCCAGGGCGAAACGTCGAGTTAGGCACCGCCTCATTCCATGACAAAGCCGGGTTTTTACCCGGCTTTGTTGTATCTGAAGGGCAGACTCAGTTACGCTCTGCGTAAACCCCCATTAAGAGAGTAATGCGTTGAAACGCTGGCCCGTTTTCCCCCGCTCCCTGCGGCAGCTCGTCATGATGGCCTTCCTGCTGATCCTGCTGCCGCTGCTGATCCTTGCCTGGCAGGCGTGGCAAAGCCTGAACGCGCTGAGCGCGCAGGCGGCTTTGACCAACCGTACGACGCTCATCGACGCCAGACGCAGTGAAGCGATGACCAACGCCGCGCTGGAGATGGAGCGCAGCTATCGTCAGTATTGCGTGCTTGACGATCGGACGCTGGAAAAGGTTTATCAGAGCCAGCGTAAACGCTACAGCGAAATGCTGGACGCTCACGCGGGGGTCTTACCTGATGACAAGCTCTATCAGGCGTTGCGTCAGGATTTAAACGATCTCGCGCAACTGCAGTGCAGCAACAGCGGCCCGGATGCCGTTGCCGCCGCGCGCCTCGAAGCTTTTGCCAGCGCCAATACCGAGATGGTGCAGTCTACGCGCGCGGTGATTTTCTCTCGCGGCCAGCAGCTCCAGCAGGAGATTGCCGAGCGTGGCCAGTTTTTCGGCTGGCAGGCGCTGGTGCTGTTCCTGGTGAGCCTCGGGCTGGTACTGCTCTTTACCCGCATGATCATCGGCCCGGTAAAGGGTATCCAGCGTATGATCAACCGCCTGGGGGAGGGGAAATCGCTCGGGGATACGGTCGCCTTTAAAGGTCCCCGCGAGCTGCGATCCGTAGGCCAGCGCATTATCTGGCTGTCCGAGCGCCTGGCGTGGCTCGAATCACAGCGCCATCAGTTCCTGCGCCATATCTCTCATGAGCTTAAAACGCCGCTGGCCAGCATGCGCGAAGGGACGGAGCTGCTGGCGGACGAAGTGGCCGGGCCCCTTACGCCAGAACAGAAAGAAATTGTCGAGATCCTGGATAACAGCAGCCGCAATCTGCAAAAGCTGATTGAGCAACTGCTGGATTACAACCGCAAGCTGGCTGACGGGGCGGTTGTACTGGAAAACGTTGAGATTGAGCCGCTGGTGGATATGGTGATCTCCGCCCACAGCTTGCCAGCAAGAGCTAAAATGATGCATACCGGCGTCGAGCTGAATGCGCCTGCGTGCCTGGCTGAACCCATGCTGCTGATGAGCGTTCTGGATAATCTTTACTCCAATGCGGTGCACTATGGTACTGAATCCGGTAACATTTATATCCGAAGTAATACGAATGGTTCACGGGTGTTTATTGACGTCGCAAACACCGGCACCCCGATCCCCGATGACGAAAAAACCATGATCTTCGAACCCTTTTTCCAGGGAAGTCATCAGCGGAAAGGCGCGGTTAAAGGAAGCGGTCTGGGCTTGAGCATCGCCCGGGACTGCATACGACGCATGCAGGGTGAGCTAAACATTGCCGCGGACGAACGTTCAGATGTTTGCTTCCGTATCGAACTGCCCGTGAGCCGGAAAAATCAATAAAATGAATCTATGTCTGGTGAGTATGTCACACGTCTTTTTCCGCGCCGTACGTGCGGTGTTTTCCAGCAAAACGCTTCGCCTGAGCCTGCCCTGTTTATTTCTGGCAGGGTGTGTTTCCCATGCGCCACAAAGTGCCATTAGCGATAAACAGGAAGATAAATGGCCCGATAACCAGCTGGCAGACTTCCTCTCAACCCGCTGTGACGACATCTGGAACCTGTCAGGACATGACGTTGAAAGCAACCCGCTGTTCTGGCTGCGTGGGATAGATTGCGCCCAGCGTCTGGCGCCGGTAGACGCCCGCTCGAAGGCGGCGATGCTGGATGACGACACCTGGCAGGACGCTTTCAAGCGCGGGATTTTACTCGCAGATGCGAAAATTACCCCCGTTGAACGTCGCGTCAATGTGACCCGACTGGACACGTACGTGGTCAATCTTCCCGTGCAGGTACGCCCGGTATACCAGCTCTGGCGCGATGGGCAGACATTACAGCTTCAGCTGTCTGAAGAGCGCTCCCGCTACAGCAAGCTGCAGCAGTCAACCGACAGCGAGCTTGATACGCTGCGTCAACAGCAGCAACATTTACGTACGCAGCTGGATACCACGACGCGTAAGCTGGAAAACCTGACCGATATCGAAAGGCAGCTCTCGTCGCGTAAATATCAGCCGGGGAGCTCATCCGCTGCACCGGACAGCGATACGCCGAAACAAGAGGATGTGAAGCATGACGAGCCGTAAACCTGCCCATCTTTTACTGGTGGATGACGATCCCGGGCTGTTAAAGCTGCTGGGGATGCGTCTGGTGAGCGAAGGCTACAGCGTCGTGACCGCTGAAAGCGGGCTGGAAGGGCTAAAAATCCTCAGCCGCGAGAAAATCGATCTGGTGATAAGCGACCTGCGGATGGACGAAATGGATGGCCTGCAGCTGTTCGCGGAGATCCAGAAGCAGCAGCCGGGTATGCCCGTGATTATCCTGACGGCGCACGGGTCGATCCCGGATGCGGTTGCCGCGACGCAGCAGGGGGTCTTCAGCTTCCTGACCAAGCCGGTGGACAAAGACGCGCTGTATAAGGCTATCGACAGCGCGCTGGAACATGCCGCCCCGGCGGGGGATGAAGCGTGGCGGGAGTCCATCGTCACCCGCAGCCCCATTATGCTGCGTCTGCTTGAACAGGCCCGGATGGTGGCGCAGTCCGACGTCAGCGTGCTCATCAACGGCCAGAGCGGAACCGGGAAAGAGATCCTGGCGCAGGCGATCCATAACGCCAGCCCGCGCAGTAAAAACGCCTTTATCGCCATTAACTGCGGCGCGCTTCCGGAACAGCTGCTCGAATCTGAACTGTTTGGACACGCCCGCGGCGCATTCACCGGCGCGGTGAGCAGCCGGGAAGGGCTGTTCCAGGCCGCGGAAGGCGGCACGCTGTTCCTGGACGAGATTGGCGACATGCCCGCACCGCTGCAGGTCAAACTGCTGCGCGTGTTGCAGGAGCGAAAAGTTCGCCCGCTGGGCAGCAACCGCGATATCGATATTAATGTGCGCATTATTTCCGCCACCCACCGCGACTTGCCAAAAGTGATGGCGCGCAACGAGTTTCGCGAAGATCTCTACTACCGTCTGAACGTGGTGAATCTGAAGATCCCGGCGCTGGCGGAGCGCGCGGAAGACATTCCGCTGCTGGCGAACCATCTTTTGCGCCAGGCGGCCGATCGCCATAAACCGTTCGTGCGCGCGTTTTCCACCGACGCGATGAAGCGGCTGATGGCCGCAGGCTGGCCGGGTAACGTGCGCCAGCTGGTGAACGTGATTGAGCAGTGCGTGGCGCTGACCTCCTCACCGGTGATCAGCGATGCGCTGGTGGAGCAGGCGCTGGAAGGGGAAAACACGGCCCTGCCGACGTTTGCGGAAGCGCGGAATCAGTTCGAGCTGAACTATCTGCGCAAGCTATTGCAGATAACCAAAGGCAACGTGACCCACGCGGCGCGCATGGCCGGACGCAACCGCACCGAGTTCTACAAGCTGCTGTCGCGCCACGAGCTGGAAGCAAACGATTTTAAAGAGTAATGCCGTATGATACTGTGAGCAATCGATTACGAGGCAGCTTACAGGCAAGAGTTTAAGGACCCACCATGAAAAAGATTGATGCGATTATTAAACCTTTCAAACTGGATGACGTGCGTGAAGCGCTGGCGGAAGTCGGCATCACCGGGATGACCGTGACGGAAGTGAAAGGTTTTGGTCGTCAGAAGGGCCACACCGAGCTTTACCGTGGCGCAGAATACATGGTCGACTTTCTGCCGAAAGTAAAAATTGAAATCGTGGTCAGCGACGATATCGTCGATACCTGCGTGGATACCATTATCCGCACCGCGCAGACGGGCAAAATCGGCGACGGTAAAATCTTCGTCTTTGACGTGGCGCGCGTGATCCGTATCCGTACCGGCGAAGAAGACGACGCCGCGATTTAACAATACCAACGGTTTTGTAGGCCGGGTAAGGTGCAACCACCCGGCGAAAAAAAAGCCCCTCGAACGAGGGGCTTTTTCATTACAGCACCTTATGCGGCCCGAAACATTCGTAGTGAATGTTGTCTTTGTTCACGCCCAGATCCACCAGCTGCTGGGCGGCATACTGCATAAACGCTACCGGCCCGCAGACGTAGAACTGCATGTCTGGCGCGCTAAACGCCCCTTCCATCTGGCTTAAATTCATCAGGCCTTCAGTGTCAAACCGTGCGGCCGCGCGGTCTGCATCCGTCGGCAGGCGATACCAGGTGTGCGCGGTGAAGCGCGGCAGGGACGCCCCGAGCGTTTTCACTTCATCCGCAAAGGCGTGCACGTCGCCGTTATCCGCAGCGTGGAACCAGTTGACCTGCGCACCGTGATTGGCTTTCGCCAGCGTATCGAGCATCGCCAGCATTGGCGTTTGGCCGACGCCCGCAGAGATCAGCGTAACCGGGGTATTCGCTTCTACGGCCATGAAGAAATCGCCCGCCGGCGCGGCCAGATGGATCACGTCGCCCACGTTAGCTTCGTTGTGGAGCCAGTTGGAGACCTGACCGCCGTCCTCACGCTTCACCGCAATGCGATAGCCTTTGCCGTTTGGCTTGCGGGTAAGAGAATACTGGCGGATCTCCTGATGCGGGAAACCTTCAGGCTTCAGCCACACGCCCAGATACTGGCCCGGCTGGTAATCGGCAACCGGCTGTCCGTCCACCGGCTCAAATTCAAAGCTGGTAATCAGCGCGCTGCGCGGCGTTTTCTCAACGATGCGGAAGGCGCGCGTGCCTTCCCAGCCGCCGTTCTTGCTGGCGTTTTCGCTGTAGATCTGCGTTTCGCGGTTGATAAACACGTTTGCCAGCACGCCGTAGGCTTTACCCCACGCGTCCAGCACCTCCTGGCCCGGGCTGAACATCTCGTCCAGCGTTGCCAGCAGGTGGCTACCCACAATGTTGTACTGCTCGGGCTGGATCTGGAAGCTGGTGTGTTTCTGCGCGATTTTTTCCACCGCGGGCAGCAGTGCCGCCAGGTTTTCAATATTGCTGGCGTAGGCCGCGATGGCGTTGAAAAGCGCTTCGCGCTGATCGCCGTTACGCTGGTTGCTCATGTTGAAAATTTCTTTGAGCTCCGGGTTATGCGTGAACATGCGATCGTAGAAATGGGCAGTGAGTTTAGGGCCGGTTTCCACCAGCAGGGGGATGGTGGCTTTAACGGTAGCGATGGTTTGAGCGTCGAGCATGGCAGCTTCCTTCCGATGTGACTTTAATGATGTATTTTAAATGCATCTTATAAAAAATACCCCTGCGTTGTAAATGGTTCTTTGCAAGATGAAAAATATGCATCACAAACCTGAAAAGAAATCCGCTGGAAAGGGCGAGAGCTTTATTCCTCAAACCCTTGCGTGGCGCGAAGGAAAACGTTTGCGTAAAATCGTTTGTCAAGACCTGTTATCACAGAACTAATCAGTTATACTGTTGCCCGTCGTCCAACAGGACTGCCTTTTCAGGCCAAAATTTACTTGTTAGCTGAGTCAGGAGATGCGGATGTTAAAGCGTGAAATGAACATTGCCGATTATGATGCCGAACTGTGGCAGGCTATGGAGCAGGAAAAAGTACGTCAGGAAGAGCACATCGAACTGATCGCCTCCGAAAACTACACCAGCCCGCGCGTCATGCAGGCGCAGGGTTCTCAGCTGACTAACAAATATGCTGAAGGTTACCCGGGCAAACGCTACTACGGCGGTTGCGAGTACGTGGATATCGTTGAGCAGCTGGCTATCGACCGTGCGAAAGAACTCTTTGGCGCTGACTACGCGAACGTGCAGCCGCACTCTGGCTCTCAGGCTAACTTCGCGGTCTACACCGCGCTGCTGCAGCCGGGCGATACCGTTCTGGGTATGAACCTGGCGCAGGGCGGCCACCTGACTCACGGCTCCCCGGTTAACTTCTCCGGCAAACTGTACAACATCATCCCTTACGGTATTGATGAGTCCGGCAAAATTGACTATGAAGACATGGCGAAGCAGGCTAAAGAGCACAAACCGAAGATGATCATCGGTGGCTTCTCTGCTTACTCCGGTATCGTTGACTGGGCAAAAATGCGTGAAATCGCAGACAGCATTGGTGCTTACCTGTTCGTCGACATGGCGCACGTTGCGGGTCTGATTGCCGCTGGCGTTTACCCGAACCCGGTTCCACACGCTCACGTTGTGACCACCACCACCCACAAAACCCTGGCGGGTCCACGCGGTGGCCTGATCCTGGCGAAAGGCGGTGACGAAGAGCTGTACAAAAAACTGAACTCCGCTGTATTCCCAAGCGCGCAGGGCGGCCCGCTGATGCACGTTATCGCGGCTAAAGCGGTAGCGCTGAAAGAAGCGATGGAGCCAGAATTCAAGGTTTATCAGCAGCAGGTTGCTAAGAACGCCAAAGCGATGGTGGAAGTGTTCCTGAACCGTGGCTACAAAGTGGTCTCCGGCGGTACTGAAAACCACCTGTTCCTGCTGGATCTGGTTGATAAGAACCTGACCGGTAAAGAAGCTGACGCAGCCCTGGGCCGCGCCAACATCACCGTGAACAAAAACAGCGTGCCAAACGATCCGAAGAGCCCGTTCGTGACTTCCGGTATCCGTATCGGTTCTCCGGCCGTGACTCGCCGCGGCTTCAAAGAAGCGGAAGTGAAAGAGCTGGCTGGCTGGATGTGTGACGTTCTGGACAACATCAATGACGAAGCGGTTATCGAGCGCGTCAAAGGTAAAGTTCTGGATATCTGCGCACGCTTCCCGGTATACGCGTAATTCCTCTGCCTGGCAGAAATAAAAAAGGCCGCGCTTGCGGCTTTTTTTTGGCTTAACGCCGGTCGAGGGAAATAGCCCCCGGACCAACAATGGCCAGTAAAATAAAGGCGCCAGCAATACTGACGTTCTTATAGAAGTTAATCATATTCGGTACGACCGCATCACCGGTCATATCCCAGTAGTGGTGCCCAATCACCGCGGTTCCGAGGGTATAGAATACAAACAGTACCGCGAGAGGACGGGTGAAAAAGCCCAGCACGATCAGGATAGCGGCAGGCACTTCCATCACCACCGCAATAATGGCCGCCAGCATGGGCATCGGCGCACCCAGCGAGGTCATATATTGTACGGTGCCGCTAAACCCCGTCAGTTTTGGATAACCAAAGATAATAAACAGCACGACAAGCGCGATGCGGCCAATCAGCAGCAGCAGGTGACGTGACTGACCGAAATCGAAATAACGTAGTGAGTTCATGGCAGAAAAACCTCTGCAAGTGGAGTAATTTAAACGTAATACATATTTTCATTCCCTGCCATAAGCCAGACGACTGCACAAGATGTTAATTTTTCGTTAATTTATAGCAGGCTATCTACTTGCTTAATTTTTATATTCTCGCCAGACTATGGCCTCGATTTCGGGAGGGATTCATGGTCTTGCATTCCACGCGCTGGCTGGCGCTCAGTTATTTCACCTATTTCTTTAGCTACGGTATTTTTCTGCCTTTCTGGAGCGTCTGGCTCAAGGGTATCGGCCTGACTCCTGAGACTATCGGTGTCCTGCTGGGGGCCGGGCTGGTGGCGCGTTTCCTCGGCAGCCTGCTGATTGCCCCGCGCGTCAGCGATCCCTCCTTACTGATCAAGGCCGTGCGCATTCTTGCTTTGCTGACGCTGGTCTTTGTTGCCTGCTTCTGGGTCAGCCACCAGTTTGCCTGGCTGATGGTGGTGATGGTCGGCTTTAACCTGTTCTTCTCACCGCTGGTACCGCTGACGGATGCCCTGGCGAACACCTGGCAAAAGCAGATCACCATGGACTACGGCCGCGTGCGCCTGTGGGGCTCAATTGCCTTTGTGATTGGTTCCGCGCTGGTGGGCAAACTGGTCAGCCTTTACGATTACCGCGCCATTCTCGCCCTGCTGAGTATCGGTATTGCCTCGATGCTGCTGGGTATGCTGCTGCGTCCGTCGGTGATGCCGCAAGGGGAAAGCCGCCATCAGGAGAGCGCAGGCTGGCCCGCCTGGCGGAGCCTGGTGGCCCAGAGCTGGCGTTTTCTGGCGTGTGTCTGTCTGCTTCAGGGGGCGCATGCGGCGTACTATGGCTTCAGCGCCATCTACTGGCAGGGGGCGGGATATTCTGCTTCCGCAGTGGGCTATCTGTGGTCGCTGGGGGTAGTGGCCGAAGTCATTATTTTCGCCCTGAGCAAGAAGCTGTTCCGTCGCTTTGGCGCGCGAGACCTCCTGCTGCTTTCCGCCGTGTGCGGCGTGGCGCGCTGGGGGATTATGGGCTGGACGACCGATCTGCCGTGGCTGATAGTGGCGCAAATTCTCCACTGCGGCACCTTTACCGTGTGCCATCTGGCGGCCATGCGCTACATCGCAGCGCGCGAGGGCGGAGACGTTATTCGCCTGCAGGCCGTCTACTCGGCGGTCGCGATGGGGGGCAGTATCGCGATCATGACGGTCTTTGCGGGGTTCCTCTACCAGCATCTGGGGCATGGCGTCTTCTGGGTGATGGCGCTGGTCGCCTTACCCGCCATTGTTGTTCGCCCGAAAGTGGCCGCTCGCGCGCCGCTATGATTCCAGCATGGCGCGAATATGTTCTTGCTGCTGCGCGTTCAATGTTTCAACGGCATGAATCAGCGGCGGCGAGAACAGCGGCAGGACGGTAGGGTAGGGGGTGATAACCAGCGCGGCCTCGCGCGGTGCCCCCTCTTTCTGGAAAGCCTGCAGCGTCAGATAGCGAATATTAAGCGGCAGCAGCGTCAGCTCGCGAAGCTGCTGTTCAATCAGGTCCTCGCTGGCTTTATCGTCTCCCGTCAGCAGGATCACCTGTTTTTCGTGCAGATCGGTCTCCTGCATCAGCCAGGCGCCGAAAATCACCGCGACAAGACTCATCTCTTCATCAGAAAAACGCAGCCCAAACTCCGCTTCCAGCTCAAACAGCGCTTCCTTCGTGGTGCGTAACAGCCGGGGATAGAGACGATGGATCTCCTCCGGCAGGCTATTGTCGATGCCAATTTCAAACAGCGAGCGGTCCAGCGCCTGAGCAAGATGGATATACAGCTGATCGGTCAGCCCTTGCTCATCGCTGAAGTTCATCCCGGTCTGCGAGCGAAAACGGGCGACCATGCGCACTATGGCCCGGCGCAAGCGCTGATCCTGCTGGTGTTTATCGAGCACCGGATCGGGCGTGCGGAGCATCATAAACAGCAGCGCCAGAAACAGCTGTTCATCCCCGTGCGCTCCCTGCGGCACGCGACGTCTCCAGTGACGCACGATCTCCTGGGCCGTAAAATACTCCCCTCTCGACTGGGTCCAGCTGCGCTGAACGTGAGAAAACTGTGGCGTATTCCCGAGCTGGTGCTGAATAAGACAGTATTGCAGATAGAGCTGTAAAAACTGGACGTCGCGGCATTCAAACTGGCGCTGCAGCTTGCGTGAGCAGAAGCCGATCAGCGCCCGCAGGTTCGCATCGTCGTACAGCGGCCGCGCAATGCCGTGTTGTTTAAGCGCGGTTTTTAATGCGGGGGTAAACTGGTGCGAGACAAACTGCGGGCAAAGCCGCAGCGCCCGGCGCAGCCAGTGCAGCAGGCATAAACGCTGATTCAGGGCTGTGCCTTCAATCCGGTAGCTGCCGTCGTGGTGCGTGACGATGTCCAGCCGGTGATAGCGCTGGATTTCATCGCGCGTCTCGGCTATATCTTGCCGTGCCATCGCGTCGTCCACCCCGTTGGCAGCAATTATGCTCTGTGCGGTGACGGCAGCATCGGGCAGGTAAAGCATCAAAAGCACCTGGCAGCGGCGCTGCGAACTGGAAAGCACAGATGGAATTTCAAGCGTCGTCATCATCTGTCGGGTATCCAGTGTGAATGTTTGATAAGAATAGCTAAAGGATGAGCGCTGAAAAGCGCGCCGGCAGGCCTTTCACTCAGGATTGCTGGGGAACATCACAGAATTTTTGACGTGAGGAATTGATGCAAACAGTTAAACAAAGTGCGATGGCGTTATTTTTGGCGGTTATCAGCTTCACCGCCAGCGCACACCCTCACAGTTTTATTGACCTCCAGACCGAGCTGGTTACCGACGGCACGCAGCTGAGCGGCCTGAAGATGCGCTGGACGATGGATGAAATCACCTCGGCCGATCTGCTCTATGATGCGGGAAACGCGAAGCCCGGCGATGAAATCTGGAAAAAGCTGGCGGCGGAAGTGATGGCCAACGTGCTCGGCCAGCACTACTTCACGGAATTCTGGCACAACGGGCAAAAGGTCAAATTTCTGAACCGGCCAACAGAATACGGGATGACGCGTGACGGGCATCAGGCGGTGCTGACGTTTGTGCTCCCGCTGGCGCATCCGCAGCCGCTGGCCGGGCAAACGTACACGTTTTCCACTTTTGATCCTACCTACTATGTCGATATGCGTTATGACAAAGACGGCGACGTACGATTGCCGGACGCTCTGCAAAAAAACTGCAAAATTGGCGTTCGCACCCCGAAACCCAGCGAGGAGACGCTGAACTTTGCGGTCTCGCTTGATAAGGAAGATGCACCGCCTGAGGACATGGAGTTGGGTAAACAGTTCGCGCAGGAGGTAACGTTACAATGTCAGTGATCTCCTCTCCGGTTCGGAAACCGCGCCGCTGGCTGCACCTCTGGCCGCTGGCGCTTTTTCTCCTGCTGGCCGTTTGCGGTTCGCTCTGGCTGTGGCAGGCCTGGCCGCAGGTCATGATGAAAAGCATCGTCTGGCAGCGTGAGGTCAACCAGCAGATGAGCGGTCTGCTGAAGGCGGTGGCCGAGAACCCGACCAAAGCGGGTGGTTCCCTGCTGGCGTTCAGCTTTATCTATGGCGTTCTGCACGCGCTGGGGCCGGGGCACGGCAAAATCGTGATAACGACCTGGCTCGCCACCCATCCGTCGAAGCTGAAATCGAGTATCGGGCTGACGCTGGCCTCCTCGCTGCTTCAGGGCAGCGTGGCGATTGCGCTCGTCGTAGTCGTGCTTTCGCTGTTGCAGCTTCCCGCGCGCCAGCTGCACATGAGCAGTTTCTGGCTGGAGAAGGGAAGCTACGCGCTGGTGGGCGTGCTGGGGCTGATCCTCTGCTGGCGGGCGCTGAAAAAGCTGCGCGTGCTGCTGCAAAAACCGAAATTCAAAACCTTCACGCCGCACCACGTTCATGATGCAAACTGCGGCTGCGGGCATCAGCATTTGCCCACGCAGGAACAATTGCAGAACGGCGACGACTGGCGCGCGCGGCTGATGATTGTTCTTTCGATGGGCATGCGCCCGTGTTCGGGGGCCATCATGGTGCTGCTGTTCAGCAAGGTGATAGGCGTGTTTGGCTGGGGAATGCTCTCCGCGCTGGCGATGGCGGCAGGGACGTCTCTCACCATTTCGTCTTTAGCGCTGCTGGTTCACAGCTTCCGTCAGCTTGCGGTCAGACTCAGCGGCAATAAAACACCGGTGCTGTGGCGGCAGGTAGGGTGGACAACGCTTGCGCTGGCGGGCGGGGTGATTCTGCTGGTTGCGGCGGTGACGATGTGGATGAGCGCGATGCCGGTGGGAAGAGGATTGCGGCCGTTTTAGTTGGGATTCCCTCTCCCACGGGAGAGGGAATGACCGGGATTAACGCTTCAGCGCATCGCTCAGTTCATCACGCATGTTGGCCAGCATGGCTTTAACAACGCGTGGGTTACCTGCAACGACGTTGCCGGTAGACATATAGTTATGGCCGCCGGTGAAATCACACACGATGGCGCCTGCTTCACGTGCGATCAGCTCGCCCGCAGCAAAGTCCCACGGCTTCAGCGACAGCTCGAAGTAACCGTCAACGCGGCCTGTTGCTACATAGGCCAGATCCAGTGCGGCAGAACCGGTGCGGCGGAAGTCCGCGCATTCGGTGAACAGTTTGCCCAGGATATTCATATAGGTGGTCGCGTGCTGTTTCGCCTTGAACGGGAAACCGGTCGCCAGAATGGTGCCGTCCAGATCGCGTGCGTTGCTGCAGCGCAGACGGTAGCCGTTCAGCTGTGCGCCCTGACCGCGGGTAGCGGTGAACAGTTCGTTACGCATTGGATCGTAAACAACGGCGACTTCAGTACGGCCTTTAATGCGTACTGCGATAGACACAGAGAAGTGTGGCAGGCGTTTGACGAAGTTGGTGGTGCCATCCAGTGGATCGATAACCCATTGAACATCCTGATCGGTACCTTCATGTTCACCGCTTTCTTCGGTGATGATGGTGTGCTGCGGGTAAGATTTGCGGATCGTTTCGATAATAATCGCTTCTGCGGCTTTATCGACGTTAGTCACGAAATCATTGCTGCCTTTCTGGCTGGTTTCTACGGAGTCTGGCGTTTCGTAGTGTTTGGCAATTACATTACCCGCCTTGCGCGCTGCGCGCACGGCGATGGTCAGCATCGGATGCATCGGTCTCTCTCACTGGATGTTAAAGAACAGGAAAATCGGCGCAGAGTATAGCAGTGGGATCGGATTATGTCTCCCGTTTATGATAATATGCCGGAATATTCTTCAGACGCTGAATTCAGACATTAAAAATTATGCTGCAAAACATTCGAATCGTGCTGGTCGAAACATCGCACACCGGCAACATGGGCTCCGTTGCCCGCGCTATGAAAACCATGGGCTTAACGAACCTGTGGCTGGTTAACCCGCTGGTCAAACCTGACTCGCAGGCTATCGCCCTGGCGGCCGGTGCCAGCGACGTGATCGGCAACGCTCAGATCGTCGATACCCTTGACGAAGCGCTGGCCGGCTGCAGCCTCGTTGTTGGCACCAGCGCGCGTTCACGCACGCTGCCGTGGCCGATGCTGGACCCGCGCGAATGCGGCCTGAAAAGCGTCTCAGAAGCGGAACAGGCTCCGGTTGCGCTGGTGTTTGGCCGCGAGCGCGTTGGCCTGACCAACGACGAGCTGCAGAAGTGCCATTATCACGTCGCCATCGCGGCTAACCCGGAATATAGCTCGCTGAACCTGGCGATGGCGGTGCAGGTTATCGCCTATGAGGTGCGTATGGCGTGGCTGGCGAAGCAGGAGAAACAGGTAGAGCCTAAAGAAGAAACGGCCTACCCGCTGGTGGACGACCTTGAGCGCTTCTACGGTCACCTGGAGCAGACGCTGCTCTCAACCGGCTTTATTCGTGAAGGCCACCCGGGCCAGGTGATGAACAAGCTGCGCCGCATGTTTACCCGCGCGCGCCCGGAAAGCCAGGAGCTTAACATCCTGCGCGGGATTCTGGCGTCGATTGAGCAGAAGAATAAAGAGTAGTGTCGATTTCCCCTCTCCCCGTGGGAGAGGGCTGGGGTGAGGGCATCAGGCCGCACCGGGATTTTGAAGGCACGGAACGTTAAATACCCGACTAAAACAGTCAAGTAAATAGTTGACCATTTTAGTCAGGAATGTCAGACTTGGCCCTGCTATGCAATACCCCCATTTTACAATAAAAAACCCCGGGCAGGGGCGAGTTTGAGGTTAAGTAAGACATGAGACTGACATCTAAAGGGCGTTATGCCGTGACCGCGATGCTGGACGTTGCGCTCAACTCCGAAGCGGGCCCGGTTCCGTTGGCTGATATTTCTGAACGACAAGGGATCTCCCTCTCTTACCTGGAACAGCTGTTCTCCAGACTGCGTAAAAATGGACTGGTTTCCAGCGTTCGTGGCCCAGGCGGCGGTTATCTGTTGGGTAAAGACGCGGGCAGTATTGCAGTTGGTGAAGTGATTAGCGCAGTTGACGAATCCGTTGACGCGACCCGTTGCCAGGGTAAAGGCGGCTGCCAGGGCGGCGATAAGTGCCTGACCCACGCGCTGTGGCGCGATCTGAGCGACCGTCTCACCGGCTTCCTGAACAACATCACCCTGGGTGAACTGGTCAATAACCAGGAAGTTCTGGATGTCTCTGGTCGTCAGCACGGTCAGGATTCCCAACGCAGCACCCGCGCGCAGGACGCTATCGACGTCAAACTGCGCGCGTAATAAAACGATAAAGATTTCAGAATCAGGCCGGGGCGGTCACGCCCCGCGTACTCGGTCGTACATCCAGCCGGTTGCCTGATTCCTTGCATTGAAGCGATGTACGGAGTTTAAAGAGCAATGAAATTACCGATTTATCTCGATTACTCCGCAACCACGCCGGTGGACCCGCGTGTTGCCGAGAAAATGATGCAGTGTCTGACCCTGGACGGAAACTTTGGTAACCCAGCTTCCCGTTCACACCGTTTTGGCTGGCATGCTGAAGAGGCGGTTGATATCGCCCGTAATCAGATTGCCGACCTGGTGGGTGCCGACCCGCGTGAGATTGTTTTCACCTCCGGTGCGACCGAATCCGACAACCTGGCGATCAAAGGTGCAGCCAACTTTTATCAGAAAAAAGGCAAGCACATCATCACCAGCAAAACCGAACACAAAGCCGTGCTGGATACCTGCCGCCAGCTGGAGCGTGAAGGTTACGAAGTGACTTACCTGGCGCCACAGAGCAACGGGATCATCGACCTGAAAGAGCTCGAAGCGGCCATGCGTGATGACACCATTCTGGTTTCCATCATGCACGTTAACAACGAAATCGGCGTCGTTCAGGACATCGCGACCATCGGCGAAATGTGCCGCGCGCGCGGTATCATCTATCACGTTGACGCGACCCAGAGCGTGGGCAAACTGCCTATCGATCTGAGCCAGCTGAAAGTGGACCTGATGTCCTTCTCCGGCCACAAAATTTATGGCCCGAAAGGGATCGGCGCGCTGTACGTTCGTCGTAAACCGCGTATCCGCATCGAAGCACAGATGCACGGCGGCGGTCACGAGCGCGGCATGCGTTCCGGCACGCTGCCTGTTCACCAGATCGTGGGCATGGGCGAAGCGTACCGCATTGCGAAAGAAGAGATGGAAACCGAGATGGCACGCTTGCGCACGCTGCGTAACCGTCTGTGGGACGGCGTGAAAGATATGGAAGAAGTGTATCTGAACGGCGATCTCGAGCAGGGCGCTCCGAACATCCTCAACGTCAGCTTCAACTATGTTGAAGGCGAATCGCTGATCATGGCGCTGAAAGACTTGGCCGTTTCTTCCGGTTCTGCCTGTACGTCTGCAAGCCTGGAGCCATCCTACGTGCTGCGCGCGCTGGGCATGACCGATGAGCTGGCGCACAGCTCTATCCGTTTCTCTTTAGGTCGTTTCACTACCGAAGAAGAGATTGACTACACCATCAAGCTGGTTCGCAACTCCATCGGCCGTCTGCGCGACCTTTCTCCACTGTGGGAAATGTTCAAGCAGGGCGTGGATCTGAACAGCATTGAATGGTCACATCACTAATCGGTACATAAGGAGAATTCAATCATGGCATACAGCGAAAAAGTCATCGATCATTACGAGAACCCGCGCAACGTTGGCTCTTTTGACAACAGCGACGAATCTGTCGGTAGCGGCATGGTTGGCGCACCGGCGTGTGGCGACGTGATGAAGTTGCAGATTAAAGTCAACAATGAAGGTATCATTGAAGACGCGCGCTTCAAGACCTACGGCTGCGGTTCTGCTATCGCGTCCAGCTCCCTGGTTACCGAATGGGTGAAGGGCAAGTCTCTGGACGAAGCACAGGCAATCAAGAACACGGATATTGCTGAAGAACTCGAACTGCCACCGGTGAAAATTCACTGTTCAATTCTGGCAGAAGACGCGATCAAAGCCGCCATTGCGGATTACAAAAGCAAACGTGAAGCAAAATAATTGAGGTTTGAGTATGTCGATTACCCTTAGCGACAGCGCTGCCGCGCGAGTAAGCTCTTTTCTGGCGAACCGTGGTAAAGGCTTTGGCCTGCGACTGGGCGTACGTACTTCCGGCTGTTCTGGTATGGCTTACGTACTGGAGTTTGTTGACGAGCCGGCGTCTGACGACACCGTGTTTGAAGACAAGGGCGTGAAGGTGGTGGTCGATGGCAAAAGCCTGCAATTCCTCAACGGCACTCAGCTGGACTTCGTCAAAGAAGGCCTGAACGAAGGGTTCAAATTCACGAACCCGAACGTCAAAGACGAGTGTGGTTGCGGCGAAAGCTTCCACGTTTAACCGCGTTCCGCTGTTATACCGATTAATTCGCGTTGCAGAAAGGCGGCAAGCGAGTGAATCCCCGGGAGCTTACTTAAGTAAGTGACTGGGGTGAACGAGCGCAGACAACGCATCTGCAGCGCGAAGTAAGAAGGTATAACCCCACCGTGGCTCTGCTGCGCGTGGGGTTTCTTCTAACAGGCTACCCCTGAGATTGTTATGGATTACTTCACTCTCTTCGGACTACCCGCTCAATACCCGATTGATCTCCAGGCGCTGACGATCCGTTTTCAGGATCTTCAGCGTCAGTATCACCCGGATAAATTCGCGAGTGGTACTCAGTCTGAGCAATTGGCTGCGGTTTCCCAATCTGCGACCATCAACCAGGCCTGGCAGACGCTGCGCCATCCGCTGGCGCGTGCAGAATATCTGCTCTCGCTCCACGGTTTCGATCTGGCGAGCGAACAGCATACCGTGCGCGACACCGCGTTTCTGATGGAACAGCTGGAGCTTCGCGAAGAGCTGGATGAGATTGAACAGGCCAAAGACGAAGCGCGTCTGGAAAGCTTCATCACGCGCGTGAAGGGCATGTTCGATACCCGCCATCAGCAGATGGTGGAGCAACTGAACAACGAGACCTGGGACGTGGCGGCGGACACTGTGCGCAAACTCCGTTTTCTCGATAAACTGCGAAGCAGTGCTGAACAACTCGAAGAAAAGCTGCTCGATTTTTAATTTCGGAAGCAATTATGGCCTTATTACAAATTAGTGAGCCTGGCTTAAGTGCCGCACCGCACCAGCGTCGTCTGGCGGTGGGTATCGATCTGGGCACCACCAATTCCCTCGTGGCGACCGTGCGCAGCGGCCAGGCGGAAACGCTGGCTGACGAGCAGGGCCGCCATCTGCTGCCTTCCGTGGTCCACTACCAGCAGCAGGGTCACGCGGTCGGCTATGACGCCCGCGCCAACGCCGCGCGCGATCCGGCCAACACCATCAGCTCCGTAAAGCGCATGATGGGCCGCTCGCTGGCCGATATTCAGACCCGCTATCCGCATCTGCCGTATCAGCTGCAGGCCAGTGAAAACGGCCTGCCGATGATTGCGACCGCGGCCGGTCTGCTGAACCCGATTCGCGTTTCCTCCGACATCCTTAAAGCGCTGGCGGCGCGCGCGACGGCGACGCTTGGCGGTGATCTGGACGGCGTAGTCATCACCGTTCCGGCCTATTTTGACGATGCACAGCGTCAGGGCACCAAAGACGCCGCGCGTCTGGCAGGCCTGCACGTGCTGCGCCTGCTGAACGAACCGACGGCGGCGGCGATTGCCTACGGCCTCGACTCCGGTCAGGAAGGGGTGATCGCGGTTTACGATCTCGGTGGCGGTACCTTTGATATCTCGATCCTGCGCTTAAGCCGCGGGGTGTTTGAAGTGCTGGCGACCGGCGGGGATTCCGCGCTGGGCGGCGATGACTTCGACCATCTGCTGGCGGATTATATTCGCGAGCAGGCGGGCATCAGCGATCGCAGCGATGCGCGCGTGCAGCGTGAACTGCTGGATGCGGCTATCGACGCCAAAATCGCCCTGAGCGATGCGCAGACTGTTACCGTAAACGTTGCGGGCTGGCAGGGTGAGATCGCCCGCGACCAGTTCAGCGATCTGATTGCCCCGCTGGTGAAACGCACCCTGCTGGCCTGCCGTCGCGCATTGAAAGATGCGGGCGTTGAGGCGAACGAGGTGCTGGAAGTGGTCATGGTGGGCGGTTCGACTCGCGTGCCGCTGGTGCGTGAGCGCGTGGGCGAATTCTTTGGCCGCACGCCGCTGACCTCCATCGACCCGGACAAAGTGGTTGCCGTGGGCGCCGCAATCCAGGCTGATATTCTGGTCGGCAACAAGCCGGACAGCGAAATGCTGCTGCTGGACGTCATCCCGCTGTCGCTCGGGTTAGAAACCATGGGCGGCCTGGTAGAGAAAGTGATCCCGCGTAATACCACCATTCCGGTGGCGCGCGCGCAGGAGTTCACCACCTTCAAAGACGGCCAGACCGCGATGTCCATCCACGTGATGCAGGGCGAGCGCGAGCTGGTGCAGGACTGCCGCTCTCTGGCGCGCTTTGCGCTGCGCGGTATCCCGGCGCTGCCTGCGGGCGGGGCGCATATTCGCGTCACCTTCCAGGTGGATGCGGACGGTCTGCTGAGCGTCACGGCGATGGAAAAATCGACCGGCGTGGAATCGTCCATTCAGGTGAAGCCGTCCTACGGCCTGACCGATGGCGAAATCTCCTCCATGATTCAGGACTCAATGAGCTACGCCGAGCAGGATGTGAAGGCGCGTATGCTGGCTGAACAAAAAGTTGAAGCCGCCCGCGTGCTGGAGAGCCTGAACGGCGCGCTCGCTGCCGATGCCGCGCTGTTAAGCGCCGCTGAGCGCCAGGTGATTGACGACGCTGCCGCGCATTTAAGCGCAGTAGCAGAAGGCAATGACGCTGACGCAATAGAAGAAGCCATTAAAAACGTTGATAAACAAACCCAGGACTTTGCTGCTCGCCGCATGGACAAATCTGTCCGCGTCGCGCTGAAAGGCCAGTCCGTGGACGAGGTTTAATATGCCAAAGATTGTTATTTTGCCTCATGCGGACCTCTGTCCGGATGGCGCTGTTCTGGAAGCGAAGACCGGTGAAACCATTCTCGATGTTGCCCTGCGTGCAGGTATCGAAGTGGAACACGCCTGTGAAAAATCCTGTGCCTGCACCACCTGCCACTGCATCGTGCGTGAAGGTTTCGACTCTCTCGCCGAGAGCACCGAAGACGAAGACGACATGCTGGATAAAGCATGGGGTCTGGAGCCTGACAGCCGCCTGAGCTGCCAGGCCGCGGTGACCGATGAAGATCTGGTCGTGGAATTCCCACGCTACACTATCAACCACGCACGCGAGCATTGATATGGGACTGAAGTGGACAGACAGCCGTGAAATCGGCGAAGCGCTCTACGACGCGAACCCGGATCTCGATCCGAAGACCGTACGATTCACCGACATGCACCAGTGGATCTGCGATTTAGAAGATTTCGACGACGATCCAAACGCATCCAATGAAAAAATTCTGGAGGCGATTCTGTTAGTCTGGTTAGATGAAGCAGAATAAATAACATAACGGGCTGCCTTCAGGCGGCCCGTTTGCTAGTTGCTAATAAGGATAAATAAAATGACCGAAGCGATGAAGATTACGCTCTCTACGCAGCCAGCCGATGCGCGCTGGGGCGAGAAAGCCACCTACAGCATCAACAACGACGGCATTACCCTGCACCTGACGGGCAACGATGATTTGGGCCTGATCCAGCGCGCCGCGCGTAAAATTGACGGCATGGGCATTAAGCATGTGTCCCTGGAAGGCGAAGGCTGGGATACCGACCGCAGCTGGGCATTCTGGGCTGGCTACAAAGGGCCGAAAGGCACCCGCAAAATCGAGTGGGCTAACCTCGACGAAGCCGGTCAGAAAGAGCTGGAAAGCCGCCTGCAAATCATCGACTGGGTGCGCGACACCATCAACGCCCCGGCGGAAGAGCTCGGTCCTGAGCAGCTGGCGCAGCGCGCGGTTGACCTGCTGTGCGGCGTGGCGGGCGAGAAAATGTCCTACCGCATCACCAAAGGTGAAGACCTGCGCGAGCAGAACTACATGGGCATCCACACCGTGGGCCGTGGTTCCGAGCGTCCTCCGGTCCTGCTGGCGCTGGATTACAACCCAACCGGCGATAAAGCGGCGCCGGTCTTTGCCTGCCTGGTGGGTAAAGGCATCACCTTCGATACCGGCGGCTACAGCCTGAAGCAGAGCGCGTTCATGGACTCCATGAAGTCCGACATGGGCGGCGCGGCAACCATCACCGGCGCGCTGGCGTTCGCCATCACCCGCGGTCTGAACAAGCGCGTGAAGCTGTATCTGTGCTGCGCGGATAACATGGTGAGCGGTAACGCCTTTAAGCTGGGCGACATCATTCGCTATCGCAACGGTAAAAACGTCGAAGTGATGAACACCGACGCCGAAGGCCGTCTGGTGCTGGCCGATGGCCTGATCGACGCGTCTGCGCAGAAGCCAGAGCTGATTATCGACATGGCGACCCTGACCGGCGCGGCAAAAACCGCCCTGGGCAACGACTACCACGCGCTGTTCAGCTTTGACGACAAGCTGGCCGCTCGCCTGCTGGCAAGCGCCGCTGCGGAAAACGAGCCGTTCTGGCGTCTGCCGCTGGCCGAGTTCCACCGCAGCCAGCTGCCGTCCAACTTTGCCGAGCTGAACAACACCGCGAGCGCGGCGTACCCGGCGGGTGCAAGCACGGCGGCAGGCTTCCTGTCCCACTTCGTTGAGAACTACCACGAAGGCTGGCTGCACATCGACTGTTCCGCAACGTACCGTAAAGCGGCGGTTGAGCAGTGGTCCGCTGGCGCGACCGGTCTGGGCGTGCGTACCGTGGCGAACCTGCTGACGGCTGAGTAATCTTTATTGCCCTCACCCTAACCCTCTCCCAAGGGGAGAGGGGATGGTTTGCTCCCTCTCCCTTGAGGGAGAGGGCTGGGGTGAGGGGAAATGCATCATCTGGAATTGTTATGTCCGAAACCAAAAACGAATTAGAAACCCTGCTGGAGCAGGCGGCGACCGAGCCCGCCCACCGTCCGGCATTTTTCCGCACGCTGCTGGAATCCACCGTCTGGGTGCCGGGCACCGCGGCGGAAGGTGAGCAGGTTGTCGAAGACAGCGCGCTGGATCTGCTGCACTGGGAGAAAGACGACGGCACGTCGGTGATCCCGTTCTTCACCTCGCTGGAAGCCCTGCAGGAAGCGGTAGAAGACGAACAGGCGTTCGTAGTGATGCCGGTGCGTACCCTGTTCGAAATGACGCTGGGCCAGACGCTGTTCCTTAACGCGAAGCTGCCGACCGGGAAAGAGTTTACCCCGCGTGAAATCAGCCATCTGATAGGTGAAGAAGGCAACCCGCTCAGCACCCAGGAAGTGCTGGAAGGGGGCGAAACGCTGCTGTTGTCTGAAGTAGCCGAGCCGCCCGCGCAGATGATTGATTCCCTGACGACGCTGTTCAAAACCCTGAAACCGGTTAGACGCGCGTTTCTCTGCTCCATTAAAGAGCGTGCGGACGAGCATCCGGTTCTGCTGATTGGTATTGAGGCGGACGGCGATATCGACGATATCATTCAGGCCGCGGGAAGCGTGGCGACCGACACGCTGCCGGGCGATGAGCCGATTGATATCTGCCAGGTGAAGAACGGCGAGAAGGGCATCAGCCACTTTATTACCGAGCACATCACCCCGTTCTACGAGCGTCGCTGGGGCGGCTTCCTGCGCGATCTCAAAACTAACCGCATCATCTGATTATGGCGGGGTGAATATCACCCCGTTGCTTCCAGCAGCAGTAAATCCATCAGCAGCACCAGATTCGACTCAAACGACGTCACCCCCGCGGCTTCAGCGGCGAAGTGCACCGCTTCGTCATAGAGGGCAAAGTGCACGTCCGCCATCCCCGCCAGCGTGTTGGCCGAGGCGCGGGTAAACGCGACGATCGTCATGCCGACGTTTTTGGCAATCCGCGCTTTATCCAGCACCTGCTCCGTTTCGCCGCTGCGCGAGACGGCAATAAACACCTGATAGCGGGCGGCGTTGCTGAGGAAAATATTCCGGCTGTCCCCCGGCCCGGAGATAAACGCCGTTTTGCCCAGCACCTGTAGCTTCTTGGTCAGGTACTCCGCAAACAGATAGGAAAACCCGGCCCCGTAGAGAAAGAAGCTCTCTTTCTCGCGCAGCAGGTCGGCAAACTGCTGGCGCTTCTCCTGCGTGACCCACTGGAAGGTGTGCTGATAGTTGGCGATAAACTGATTAAACAGCGCCGGGAGTTCAGGAAGCGACTGCCCCTGAGCGGCAATATGCGGCGTGTCGGAGAGCAGCTGCTTGCAGTGCCAGATAAACTCGCTAAAGCCGCTAAACCCCAGCTTCTGACACAGCCGCATGATGGTGGCGGTAGAAACAAACGTCGCCTGCGCCAGCTCGCGTACCGTGATGTTGCCCACCAGCAGCGGGTGCTCCGTGAGGTGGGCGAGGACGCGATACTCCGCGCGGGTCAGCGACGCCCCGCGCGTTAACAGCGTGGCCAGGCGGTTATCCATTATTTCGCGGGTTCGACCGGCAGATCGTCCCGCGCACCCCATTCGCTCCAGGCGCCGTCGTAGAGCGTGACGTCGCTCGCTCCGAGCGTGGCGAGCGCCAGGATCGCCACGCAGGCCGTTACGCCGGAGCCGCAGCTGGCAATAATCGGACGATGTAAATCCACGCCAGCACGGTCAAAAATGGCCCGCAGCTCGTCGGTGGTTTTCAGCTCGCCCTCAAACACCAGATCGCCCCACGGAACGTTCAGCGCCCCCGGAATATGTCCGCGCTTCAGCCCCGGACGCGGTTCATCCGCTTCGGCATTGAAGCGCGAAGCAGGACGGGCATCGACGATTTGCGCCGTTTTTTCATGGCTCACGACCAGCACGTCGGTCAGGCGTTTCACCACGTGCGCGTCGAACGTGGCGTCGAACTCGCCTTCCGGCAGCGTCACGTCACCCTGCTGGAGCGGCAGCTCGTCGCGCTTCCAGCCCGCCAGCCCGCCCGCCAGAATAGAGACTTTTTCCACGCCGAAGTTCTTCAGCATCCACCACGCGCGCGGGGCGGAGAAGAGGTTACCTTCATCATAAACAACGAGGTGTTTGTCTTTGCTGACGCCCAGCTCGCGCATCGCCACAGAAAACGCTTCCGGGCGCGGCAGCATGTGCGGCAGGGGAGAGTTGCGATCGGAGAGGGCTTCGATATCAAAAAATACCGCGCCAGGCAGATGTCCGGCACGGTATTCCGCGACCATATCGCGAAGGTGTTCCTGCCCGGCCGGGGCCATACGCGCGTCAATAATCTGAACTTCCGGATCGTCACCGTGCTCAATCAGCCAGTCGGCGGCGACAAAATATGAGGTGGACATGGGTTGCCTCCATTCTTTTCCGTAAAAAAGGATTGTCGGTGTTTTTTCTGACACCGACAAGCAAACCACGTTCAACTCGCGAGCAAGCCCCTATTTTTTCACCGTTTCGCCGTCCTGCCAGGCTTTTTGCAGCGCAGGCCAGTAGTCGCGGTTGGCCTCGATCATCTCATCCAGAATCGCTTTCGCGTGTTCCATGGTCGGCACGGTGCGGTTGAGGGTAAACGCCTGCAGGGCTTTCTCATAGCTGCCCTCGATGGTGGCCTCCACCAGCAGTTGTTCAGAGGCGAGCTGCTGTTGCAAAAGGGTCTGATGGAACAGCGGCACCTGACCGACGCGAATCGGTTCCGGGCCTTCGGAGGTGATATAAGCGGGCACCTCCACCACGGCATCGTAAGGCAGGTTGGTAATCGCCCCGCGGTTTTCCACCATCACCAGATGGCGGCTCCGCAGGTTAAAGGCCAGCGAGCAGGCGACATCGACGATAAACTCGCCGTGGACGCCTACGTGGAAGGCGTCCGGCAGGATCCCGGTGCGCTTGTATTCTTCGGCAGCGGCGAACAGCTTTTTCTCGCGCCCGTCCATCACTTCATTGGCGCGGGTATAGTCCGGGTTCTGATGCTCCACGATCTGGTTCGGCATCAGGTAGTACTGCAGATACGGGTTCGGCAGATACTCCGGGAAGTTGTCCATGATCGGCTTAATGTTGCGCCAGGTTTTGACCCATGATGGATCGGAATGCTGCGGATCGGTTTTAGCCGCATCTTCCGTCAGCAGGCCAAACTTCGCGATATGTTTACGCAGTTCGGGAAGCTTGTCTTCGCCGTCCACCAGCACGCGGGTAAACCAGCCGAAGTGGTTCAGGCCGAAGTAGTCCACCTCCAGCCTGCGGCGATCGACACCCAGAATCGCCCCCATATTGCGCATCGCGGCGACAGGCATATCGCAGATGTTCAGCACCCGCGCATTTGGCCGCAGCCGCCGCACGCCCTCCGCGACGATCGCCGCCGGGTTGGAGTAGTTCACGATCCAGGCTTTTTCGTGCGCGTAGCGATCGACCAGATCGATAAGCTCCACCATCGGCAGGATCGTGCGCAGTCCGTAGGCCAGGCCACCGGGCCCGCACGTTTCCTGGCCGACCACGCCGTGGCGCAGCGGGATCTTCTCATCCTGCTCGCGCATCTTGTACTGGCCGACGCGCATCTGGGCGAAGACGAAATGCGCGCCGCTGAACGCCACTTCCGGGTCACTGGTGACGGTGAACTTGATGCTCTGGCTGTGGTCGCGAATGACCTTTTCGACGACGGGCGCAATGGTGTTCTGGCGCGCCTCGTCGATGTCATAAAGGCGGATTTCGGCCAGCGGGAAATCCTGCAGGCGCACCATCAGGCTTTTCACAATGCCCGGCGTGTAGGTGCTGCCGCCGCCGGCAATCGACAGAATAAATGGGGGTGTAAACATCTTTAGCTCCTTTCAGAGAAACGTCTCAACGGCTTCTCGCATTTTTTTGACGTGCAGCCCGTAGACCACCTGAACGTTGTTACCTTGTTTGATAATCCCTTTCGCGCCGGTCGCCTTGAGCCGCGGCTCGTCGATAATGGCGACGTCCTTCACCGTGACGCGTAAGCGGGTGTAGCAGTTGTCCACCACCTCAATGTTTTCCCGGCCGCCCAGACCCGTCACGATGGATTCGCCCAGCCCGTCGTTATTGCCCTTCGCCTGGTACTCCTGCTTGCTGTAGAGGCGCGTTTCCCGATCGTCATCCTCACGGCCCGGCGTTTTCATGTTGAAGCGCAGGATCAGGAAGCGGAACACCACGAAGTAGAGGGCAAACATGATCAGCCCGACCACGATGTACATCGGCCAGTTGGACTTCTCCGTGCCGAGCGGCAGGTTGTACAGGATGAAGTCGATAATCCCGTTGGCACCGATGGCGTGAACGCCCAGCAGCGAGAACAGCATCATGCCGATGCCGGTCAGCACCGCGTGCACCACGAACAGCAGCGGAGCGACGAACAGGAAGGAGAACTCAATCGGCTCGGTCACGCCGACCAGCAGCGAGGTCAGCGCCGCCGGGATCAGAATGGCTTTCGCAATGGCTTTACGCTCCGGCTTTGCGGTCATATACATCGCCAGGGCTGCGGCAGGCAGGCCGAACATCTTGCTGATGCCGCGCGCGTCCCACACCACGGTGCTGCTGAGCTGCTTCACGTCCGGGCAGGCCATCTCGGCGAAATAGATATTGCGTGCGCCCTGATAGGTTGCGCCGCACACCTCCTGCGTGCCGCCCAGCTCGGTATAGAGGAACGGGGTATAAACCAGATGGTGCAGGCCGGTGGGGACCAGAATACGTTCCAGGAAACCGTAGATTGCCACGCCCAACGGCCCGGAGCCTTTGATGGCCAGCGCCAGGGCGCTAATGCCGTGCTGGGCATACGGCCACAGTTCACTCATCACCACGCCGAGCAGCATGGAGACGGGGAGCATGACGATGGCGACAAAACAGTGGCCGGAGTAAATCGCCATCGCGCCGTTAAACTGTACGCTGGAGTATTTGTTGTACAGATATCCGGAGAGCGCCCCGGTCAGGATCCCGGCAAAAACGCCCATCTCCAGCACCTGCACGCCCAGTACCATGGTCTGCCCGGCCGCTTTCATCTGGGCCGCTGGCGCCAGCGCGCCCTGCAGCTGTAGCGTGACGTTCATGGCGTTGATGAACACGACAAAGGTCACCAGACCAATCAGCGCGGCATAGCCTTTATCACGCGTCGCCAGACCAATCGGGATCCCGACGGCAAACACCAGCGCCAGGTTGACCAGCACCGACACGGCAGATTTCGCGATAAGCTGACCAAGGTGCTGAATCAGCGGATGGCCCAGAAACGGCAGGTATTCAGCGAGATTACCGTTACCCAGAACGTTACCAAAGGCGATAAACAGACCGACGATCGGTAAGATAAGTACCGGTCCGTACAATGATTTTCCGAAATTTTGTAGGGCGTTCACGGCTCGTTTCATGGCTTTCTCTCTTTTTGAACCGCGCACTCGGGGTGCGTCATGGTCATAAAACTAGCAGCCTTCGGGCGAGCTTAGCCAGCTATCTTCTTGTTTTAAAAACAAATGACTTGAAAGGTAACATGTGACGTTATGTGCTGTGATCGCGGTTCCATCACGGCGTAGCGGCGTGATGCCGTTCTGCGAGACGCTTTCCAGATTTTAAAATTGGCCTTTTTGAATTAATGAAACTTGCGGATAATACTTATCCGGACGACGACCAACAGGCTCCATGGGCCAGGGACAAAGGATGAAACCGTTTCGCTTAGCCGCGCTCTCTCTTGCGCTGCTCACCACGTTTACGCTTGTCGGCTGTGATAACAGCGACGATAAAACTCAGGCTGCGGCTCCCGCGGCATCCACCGCATCCACACCGAAAGCTGCAGAAAAGCCCAATGCTGAAACGCTGGCTAAACTGGCTGCCCAGACTCAGGGAAAAGCGCTGACGTTGCTGGATACCTCAGAAGTTCAGCTCGACGGTGCCGCCACGCTGGTGCTGACCTTTTCTGTTCCGCTGAATCCCGATCAGGATTTCGCCAAAACGGTGCATGTCGTGGACAAGAAAAGCGGCAAGGTTGACGGGGCGTGGGAACTTGCGCCTAACCTGAAAGAGCTTCGCCTGCGTCATCTGGAGCCTAACCGCAACCTGGTCGTCACCGTTGAACGTGACCTGCAGGCGCTGAACAAGGCGACGTTCGGCATTGATTATGAAAAAGCCCTGACCACCCGGGACATTGAACCCACCGTTGGTTTTGCCAGCCGCGGCTCGCTGCTGCCGGGCAAGGTGGTGGAAGGTCTGCCGGTGATGGCGCTCAACGTCAACAATGTTGATGTCAACTTTTACCGCGTGAAGCCGGAATCGCTGGCCTCCCTTGTCAGCCAGTGGGAGTACCGTAACTCGCTGACCAACTGGGAATCCGATAACCTGCTGAAGATGGCGGAGCTGGTTTACACCGGTCGATTCGATCTTAATCCGGCGCGCAACACGCGCGAAAAATTGCTGTTGCCCCTGAAGGATATTAAACCGCTCCAGCAGTCTGGCGTTTATATCGCGGTCATGAACCAGGCTGGGCACTATAACTACAGCAATGCCGCAACGCTCTTTACCCTAAGCGATATTGGCCTGTCCGCTCACCGTTACCATAACCGCCTGGATATTTTCACTCAGAGTCTGGAAAACGGTGCGGCGCAGTCCGGCGTGACCGTCACGCTGCTGAACGATAAAGGCCAGACTCTCGCCGAGGCGAAGAGCGATGCCGACGGTCATGCGAAGCTTGAAACGGACAAAGAAGCCGCGCTGATTCTGGCGAGCAAAGACGGCCAGACCACGCTGCTTGACCTCAAGCTTCCGGCGCTGGATCTGGCGGAGTTCGATATTGCCGGTAGCCCCGGCTACAGCAAGCAATTCTTCATGTTTGGCCCGCGCGATCTCTATCGTCCGGGTGAAACGGTGATCCTCAACGGCTTACTGCGCGACAGTGACGGTAAGCCGCTTCCCGATCAGCCCGTGAAGCTTGACGTGCTGCGCCCGGATGGACAGGTTGCGCGTACGATTGTCGTCAAGCCAGAGAATGGGCTCTATCGCTTTAACTATCCGCTGGACAGCGGAGCGCAGACCGGTATGTGGCATATCCGTGCCAACACGGGCGATAACCTGCAGCGCCTGTGGGACTTCCACGTCGAAGACTTCATGCCCGAGCGTATGGCATTGAACCTGAGCGGAGAAAAATCGCCGGTTTCACCGCAGGATAACGTGGACTTTAACGTGGTGGGCTATTACCTGTATGGCGCACCGGCCAACGGTAATTCTCTGCAGGGCCAGCTTTTCCTGCGTCCGCTGCGTGACGCGGTGGCTGCGCTGCCGGGCTTCCAGTTTGGCGATATCGCGGAGGAGAACCTGAGCCGCAGTCTGGATGAAGTTCAGCTTACGCTGGATGAGCAGGGGCGTGGGCAGGTTTCTACCGAAAGCCAGTGGAAAGAGGTCCACTCTCCGCTGCAGCTGATCCTGCAGGCCAGCCTGCTGGAGTCGGGCGGCCGTCCGGTGATGCGTCGCGCTGAGCAGGCCATCTGGCCAGCGGCTGAGCTGCCGGGTATCCGCCCTCAGTTCGCCAGTAAAGCCGTTTACGACTACCGCACCGATACCACCGTCAACCAACCGATTGTTGACGAGAACGGCAACGCCAGCTTCGACATCGTTTATGCCGATGCCAGCGGAGCGAAAAAGGCGGTTTCCGGTTTACAGGTACGCCTGATCCGTGAGCGCCGCGACTACTTCTGGAACTGGTCTGAGAGCGAAGGCTGGCAGTCTCAGTTCGATCAAAAAGATCTGGTTGAAGGCGAGCAGGAGCTGACTCTCAAGGCCGACGAGACGGGTAAAGTCACCTTCCCGGTGGAGTGGGGCTCATACCGTCTGGAGGTTAAAGCGCCTGATGAGATGGTCAGCAGCGTGCGCTTCTGGGCAGGCTACAGCTGGCAGGATAACAGCGACGGCACCGGGGCTGCACGTCCTGACCGCGTGACGCTGAAACTGGATAAGCCAGCCTATCAGCCAGGCGATACCATTAACCTGCACATTGCAGCGCCGGCAGCAGGTAAGGGCTATGCGATGATCGAGTCCAGCGAAGGGCCGCTGTGGTGGAAAGAGATCGACGTCCCGGCAAACGGGCTTGATCTCGCTATCCCGGTCGACAAAGCCTGGAAACGTCACGATCTCTACCTGAGTACGCTGGTGGTTCGTCCTGGGGATAAATCGAAATCCGCCACGCCGAAACGCGCGGTCGGCCTGCTGCATCTGCCGATGGGCGATGAAAATCGTCGTCTGAACATTGCGCTCGATAACCCGCAGAAAATGCGTCCAAACCAGACGCTCTCTGTGAAGGTGAAAGCCAGCGTGAAAGAGGGTGCGGTTCCGCAGAAAGTGAACGTACTGGTCTCGGCGGTTGACAGCGGCGTGCTGAACATCACCGATTACGTTACGCCCGATCCGTGGCAGGCTTTCTTCGGTCAGAAACGCTACGGCGCGGATATCTACGATATCTACGGCCAGGTCATCGAAGGGCAGGGCCGCCTGGCCGCGCTGCGCTTTGGTGGTGACGGTGATGAGCTGAAGCGCGGCGGTAAGCCGCCGGTGAACCACGTCACCATTATTGCCCAGCAGGCACAGCCGGTTACGCTGGATGCCAACGGAGAAGGCACGATTACGCTGCCGATTGGTGATTTCAACGGCGAGCTGCGTCTGATGGCGCAGGCCTGGACGGAAGACGATTTCGGCAGCAGCGAAAGCAAGGTTGTGGTGGCTGCGCCGGTCATTACCGAGCTTAACACGCCGCGCTTCCTGGCAAGCGGGGACACCTCACGGCTGACGCTGGACCTCACCAACCTGACGGACAAGCCGCAAACGCTGAATGTCGCCCTGACCGCGACAGGAAAACTGTCGCTGGAAGGCTCGCAGCCGCAGCCGGTTCAGTTGTCTCCTGGCGCGCGCAGCACCCTGTTTATTCCGGTGCGTGCGCTGGAGGGTTATGGTGATGGTGAGGTGACGGCTCAGGTTACGGGCCTGCAGCTTCCGGGTGAGACCTTTGCGCCGCAGCAGAAGAGCTGGAAAATCGGCGTGCGTCCGGCATTCCCGGCGCAGACGGTGAATACCGGTGCCATGCTGAACCCCGGCGAGTCCTGGACCGCACCGGTGCAGCATAGTAACGGTTTCTCTCCTGCTACCCTGCAGGGGCAACTGCTGCTGAGCGGCAAACCACCGCTTAACCTGGCGCGCTATATTCGCGAGCTGCAGGCGTATCCGTATGGCTGCCTGGAACAGACCACCAGTGGCCTGTTCCCGTCGCTCTACACTAACGCGGCGCAGCTGACTGCACTTGGCATCAAGGGCGACACCGATGACAAGCGCCGTGCAGCGATTGATATTGGCATCTCCCGTCTGCTGCAGATGCAGCGTGAAGACGGTGGTTTTGCGCTATGGGATAAAAACGGTCCGGAAGAGTACTGGCTGACGGCCTACGTGACCGACTTCCTGGTGCGAGCGGGCGAGCAGGGTTACAGCGTACCTGCCGATGCGGTGAATAACGCCAATAACCGCCTGCTGCGCTACCTGCAGGATCCGGGCATGATGTCCATTCGCTACAGCGACGATACTCAGGCCAGCAAGTTTGCCGTGCAGGCCTATGCCGCGCTGGTGCTGGCACGTCAGCAAAAAGCGCCGCTGGGCGCGCTGCGTGAAATCTGGGATCGCCACGGGCAGGCGGCTTCCGGGCTGCCGCTGATGCAGCTGGGCATGGCGCTCAAACTGATGGGCGATGCGCCGCGCAGCCAGCAGGCGCTGGATCTGGCGCTCAAAACCCCGCGCAACGACAGCAAAAACTGGATGGCCGATTACGGCAGCCAGCTTCGCGATAACGCGCTGATGCTCTCTCTTCTGGAGGAGTACAAGCTGCTGCCGGATGCGCAAAATACGCTGCTGAATGCTCTGTCTGAACAGGCCTTCAGCCAGCGCTGGCTGTCAACGCAGGAGAGCAATGCGCTGTTCCTGGCCGGACGCTCACTGCAAACCCTGTCTGGTGCGTGGCAGGCGAAAACTTCGCTGTCTGAGGCCGCATCAGGCGGCGATAAGTCACTGGTGCAAAACGTGAGCGGCGACCAGCTTGGCGCGCTGCAGGTGACTAACACCGGTACAGCGCCGCTGTGGGTACGCCTGGACAGCACCGGTTATCCGGAATATGCCCCTCAGCCGAGCTCGAACGTGCTGCAGGTTGAACGTCATATCCTGGCAACCGACGGCAGCAGTAAATCGCTCTCCTCGCTGAAGAGCGGTGAGCTGGTGCTGGTGTGGCTGGACGTTAAAGCCAGCCAGAACGTGCCGGATGCGCTGGTGGTGGATCTGCTCCCTGCGGGTCTGGAGCTCGAAAACCAGAACCTGGCGAGCAGCAGCGCCAGCCTGCAGGACAGCGGCAGTGAGGTTCAGAACCTGCTCAGCCAGATGCAGCAGGCGGATATTCAGCATATGGAGTTCCGCGACGACCGCTTTGTGGCTGCCGTGCCGGTAAACGAAGGTCAGCCGGTCACGCTGGTTTATCTGGCCCGCGCCGTGACGCCGGGAACCTATCAGGTGCCGGTCCCGATGGTGGAGTCTATGTACGTTCCGCAGTGGCGGGCAACGGGGGCGGCCAGCGGCCCGCTGATTGTTGTTCCGTAATATGCGAATGGCACGTCTGACACGCTCCCGCTGGCTATGGCTGGCGGGAGCGCTTCTCATTTTATGGGGGCTGATTGTCGCCGCCGACCGCCTGTGGCCGTTGCCTCTGAAAGAGGTTAATCCCGCCCGGGTGGTGGTAGATGAGAAGGGCACGCCGCTCTGGCGTTTTGCCGATAGCGACGGGATCTGGCGCTACCCGGTTACCATTGAAGAGATCTCTCCCCGCTACCTTGAGGCGCTGATCCAGTATGAAGATCGCTGGTTCTGGGATCACCCAGGCGTAAACCCGCTCTCTGTCCTGCGCGCTGCCTGGCAGGATCTCAGTTCTGGTAAAGTCGTCTCTGGTGGAAGCACGCTCACCATGCAGGTGGCACGCCTGCTGGACCCGCATCCGCGCACCTTTGGCGGCAAAGTTCGTCAGCTCTGGCGGGCGATGCAGCTGGAGTGGCATCTTTCCAAACGCGACATTCTCACCCTTTACCTCAACCGCGCTCCGTTTGGCGGCACGCTGCAGGGCGTCGGGGCGGCAAGCTGGACCTATCTCGGCAAACAGCCGTCGCAGCTCAGCTATTCCGAAGCGGCGCTGCTGGCGGTACTGCCGCAGGCACCCAGCCGCTTGCGTCCGGACCGCTGGCCTGAACGGGCCGAGGCGGCGCGCAACAAAGTGCTCGACCGCATGGTAACGCAGGGCGTCTGGTCCGCGAAGCAGGTTAAAGAATCACGGGAAGAATCGGTATGGCTGGCGCCCCGACAGATGCCGCAGCTGGCGCCGCTCTTTGCGCGCATGATGCTCGGCAAAAGCCGCGACGCAAAAATTGTCACCACGCTGGATGCCGGACTGCAGCGGCAGCTGGAAGAGCTGGCGATGAACTGGAAATCTCGCCTGCCGGCACGCAGCTCGCTGGCGATGATCGTCGTGGATCACACCGATATGAAAGTGCGCGGCTGGGTCGGCTCGGTGGATATTAACGATGACACGCGTTTTAGCCACGTGGATATGGTCAATGCGATCCGATCCCCGGGATCGGTGTTAAAGCCCTTTATTTACGGTATGGCACTGGACGATGGCCTGATCCATCCCGCCTCGCTGCTCCAGGACGTTCCCAGAAAAACCGGTGATTATCGCCCCGGGAATTTTGACAGTGGGTTCCACGGACCGGTCAGCATGAGTGAAGCGCTGGTGCGCTCCCTCAACCTGCCCGCGGTACAGGTACTGGAAGCCTACGGGCCAAAACGTTTTGCCGGGATGTTGAGCAACGCAGGCTTGCCGCTGATCCTGCCTGCGGGGGCGCAGCCAAATCTTTCTCTGATCCTCGGCGGGGCAGGCGCGCGGCTGGCCGATATCGCCGCGGCCTACAGCGCGTTTGCCCGACACGGTAAGGCGGGGAGGCTGCGGTTACAGCCGGGCGATCCGCTCATTGAACGTCCGCTGCTGTCGCAAGGCTCGGCGTGGATTATTCGCCGTATTCTGGCGAACGAGGCGCAGCCGCTGCCGGATAATGCGTTACCGCAGATCGCACCGCTGGCGTGGAAAACCGGCACCAGCTACGGTTACCGTGATGCCTGGGCGATTGGTCTTAATGCCCGCTACGTAATAGGCATCTGGACAGGACGACCGGACGGCACGCCCGTAGCGGGGCAGTTTGGTTTCGCCAGCGCGGTTCCACTCTTAAATCAGGTTAATAACCTGCTTCAGTCACGCTCAACGGTAGACGAAGCCCGCCTGCCGCGCGACCCGCGTCCGGAGAGCGTCGGGCGGGGCGTGATCTGCTGGCCGGGCGGCCAGTCGCTGCCGGAAGGAAGTGAAAACTGTCGGCGTCGCCTGTCGACCTGGCTGCTGGAAGGGAGTGAACCGCCCACGCTGCTATTGCCCGAACAGGAAGGGATACGCGGCATTCGTTTCCCGGTCTGGCTGGATAAAACGGGTAAACGCGTGGCGGCAGATTGCCCTGATGCAACTGAAAAAGTCCTGGATGTCTGGCCGCTGCCGCTGGAGCCGTGGCTGCCGGCAACCGAGCGTCGCGCGGTACGGGTCCCTCCTTCCTCAACCACCTGTCCTCCGCTATCGCAGGACGCACCTGCGCCACTCATCCTGACAGGCGTGCGTGAAGGGGCCGTCATCAAACGTCTGCCGGGGGAATCCCGCGTTTCGCTGCCGCTTCAGGCGACCGGCAATAGCGGCGAGCGCTGGTGGTTTTTGAACGGTGAACCGCTGAATGTGAAGGGAAGAGTTTACACATTACAGCTTGATAAATCGGGCGATTATCAGTTACTCGTTATGGATGAGACCGGTCAGGTCGCGACGGTGAATTTTACGTTGCAGTGACCTGAAAATAGCTTTCTGATGTGAGCTGTTGCTAAAACTCGTCTTATTTTAAAAAAATGTTACCTGAATCCATAGGCAATGGCGCTATTGCTCATTATAATCCGCGCCACACCATACTCAGGTATGCAAAACAACAGAACATTGACAGAGGTTATCATGGCTATTGAACGTACTTTTTCCATCATCAAACCAAACGCGGTGGCAAAAAACGTTATTGGCAGCATCTTCGCTCGCTTTGAATCTGCAGGGTTCAAAATTGTTGGCACCAAAATGCTGCACCTGACCGTTGAGCAGGCTCGCGGTTTCTACGCTGAGCACGAAGGTCGCCCATTCTTTGACGGCCTGGTTGAGTTCATGACCTCCGGTCCAATCGTGGTATCCGTGCTGGAAGGCGAAAACGCAGTACAGCGTCACCGTGACCTGCTGGGCGCAACCAACCCGGACAACGCGCTGGCAGGTACTCTGCGCGCTGACTACGCAGACAGCTTCACCGAGAACGGTACCCACGGTTCTGACTCTGTTGAATCTGCTGCACGCGAAATCGCTTTCTTCTTCGCAGAAGGCGAAGTGTGTCCACGCACCCGTTAATTTAACGGTTTCGTTTACACATTATTTTCGTAAATGCCGCGTCCAGACGTGGCATCCCTGCGCCAGACTTTGTACAATGCAACGCCCCGGACGAGCAGACTGCTTTCCGGGGCGTTTCTATTCAACCCTCCATGGGCCATAACGTGTAACAACGAGGCCGGAAAATATTATGTCTGAATTAGTTAATACCTCCGAAGTCGCCATTCCTGCGGTTCCCAATAAAAATGGAAAAATCAACCTGCTGGATCTGAACCGTCAGCAGATGCGCGAGTTCTTTAAAGAGATGGGCGAAAAGCCGTTTCGTGCCGATCAGGTCATGAAGTGGATGTACCATTACTGCAGCGACAATTTTGATGACATGACTGACATCAACAAGGTCCTGCGCAACAAGCTCAAGGAAGTGGCTGAAATCCGCGCACCGGAAGTGGTGGAAGAGCAGCGCTCAGCGGATGGCACCATCAAATGGGCGATTGCGGTAGGCGATCAGCGCGTTGAGACCGTCTACATCCCGGAAGAAGACCGCGCCACGCTGTGTGTCTCCTCTCAGGTAGGCTGTGCGCTGGAGTGCAAATTCTGCTCAACCGCGCAGCAAGGCTTTAACCGTAATCTGCGGGTGTCAGAAATTATCGGCCAGGTCTGGCGTGCCGCGAAAATCGTCGGTGCGGCAAAAGTAACCGGTACGCGTCCTATCACCAACGTGGTGATGATGGGGATGGGTGAGCCGCTGCTGAACCTGACCAACGTCGTTCCGGCGATGGAAATCATGCTGGATGACTTCGGTTTTGGTCTGTCCAAGCGTCGCGTCACGCTGTCTACCTCTGGCGTTGTGCCTGCGCTGGACAAGCTGGGCGATATGATTGACGTTGCGCTGGCGATCTCCCTGCATGCACCAAACGACGAAATTCGTGACGAAATTGTGCCGATCAACAAAAAGTACAATATCGAAACCTTCCTCGCTGCGGTGCGTCGCTATCTGGAGAAATCCAACGCCAACCAGGGCCGCGTCACCATCGAGTACGTGATGCTTGACCACGTTAACGACGGTACCGAACATGCGCATCAGCTTGCTGAACTGCTGAAAGATACGCCATGCAAAATCAACCTGATCCCATGGAACCCGTTCCCGGGCGCGCCGTATGGCCGTAGCTCGAACAGCCGTATCGACCGTTTTTCCAAGGTGCTGATGGAGTATGGTTTCACCACCATCGTGCGTAAAACCCGTGGTGATGACATTGATGCAGCATGCGGACAGCTGGCAGGTGATGTTATTGACCGTACCAAACGTACCCTGCGTAAACGCATGCAGGGCGAGACGATCGCGGTTAAAGCTGTTTGATTATTATGCACTCACGGCGCATTATCTGCGCCGTGAAGCCTGGTCTTACTGAATAATCAGTCAGATTCGTGATGACTGAACAATAATTACGGTGCGTTTCATCCGACTTTCGGGCAGTATGTAACGACGTAACAACAGTTTAGCCGTACGGGCAGGGCTGTACTGTCATCTCCGGGCTGACAGTCTTATACTCTCTGTTCAAGGTTAACTGACCAGAAGTTTCGCGGTGCGGGTGGCATTGTGACTCACCGGCACCTGAACCCTTATTTTTCACGTACCAGTAGTTGTAGCGAATGAATACTGAAGCCACTCACGACCAACATGAAGCACTCTCCACTGGCGTTCGTCTTCGCAACGCCCGTGAACAACTCGGACTCAGCCAGCAAGCCGTTGCGGAACGCTTGTGCCTGAAGGTTTCCACGGTTCGCGATATTGAAGAAGATAAGGCACCTGCCGATCTGGCTTCAACGTTCTTGCGCGGTTATATCCGCTCTTACGCAAAACTGGTCCATATCCCCGAAAATGAATTACTGCCAATGATGGAGAAGCAGGCACCGGTCCGTGCAGCAAAAGTTGCGCCGATGCAGACCTTCTCCCTGGGGAAACGTCGTAAAAAACGCGATGGCTGGCTGATGAGCTTTACCTGGCTGGTGCTGTTTGTGGTGATTGGCCTGACGGGCGCATGGTGGTGGCAAAACCACAAAGCCCAGCAGGAAGAGATCACCACCATGGCCGATCAATCCTCTGCTGAACTCAACCAGGCCGGAAGTGAGAATGCCCAGAACGTGCCGCTGAATAACGACGGTGCAGCGTCCTCAAGCGAGCCACAGACCGCAGCGCCAGACGCGTCGGCGACCGATGCAGCACAGGCTCCGTCAGCAACGGCTAACACCGCTGCGCCGCAGGCTCAGGATCAAAATGCGGTTGTTGCCCCTTCTCAGGCGAATGTTGATACTGCAGCGAACGTGCCTGCGGCTACTCAGCCTGCAGACAATAGCGCAGCGTCTCTGCCAACCAACCCGGCGGGTACGGCAACAGCAGCCGATCCCAACGCGCTGGTGATGAACTTCAGCGCCGACTGCTGGCTGGAAGTGACTGACGCGACAGGTAAAAAACTGTTCAGCGGCCTGCAGCGTAAAGATGGCACGTTAAACCTAACCGGCCAGGCTCCCTATAAACTTAAAATCGGCGCTCCGGCAGCGGTACAGATCCAGTATCAAGGAAAACCTGTCGACCTGAGCCGCTTTATCAGAACTAACCAGGTTGCACGTCTTACCGTTAATGCCGAACAATCAGCAGCACAGTAACAGACGGGCAACGCGGGAGATTTTTCATGCATAACCAGGCTCCGATTCAACGTAGAAAATCGAAACGGATTTACGTTGGGAATGTGCCAATCGGCGATGGGGCACCTATCGCCGTTCAGTCGATGACCAACACGCGCACTACCGATGTAGAAGCGACGGTCAATCAAATCAAAGCATTAGAACGTGTAGGCGCGGACATTGTTCGCGTTTCCGTCCCGACCATGGATGCCGCTGAGGCGTTCAAACTGATCAAACAGCAGGTCAGCGTTCCGCTGGTGGCTGATATCCACTTCGACTACCGCATCGCACTGAAAGTGGCCGAATACGGCGTCGATTGCCTGCGCATTAACCCGGGCAACATCGGTAACGAAGAGCGTATCCGCATGGTAGTGGACTGCGCCCGCGATAAAAATATTCCTATCCGTATCGGCGTTAACGCCGGTTCCCTGGAAAAAGACCTGCAGGAAAAATACGGCGAGCCGACGCCACAGGCGCTGCTCGAATCCGCGATGCGCCATGTCGATCATCTCGATCGTCTTAACTTCGATCAGTTCAAAGTCAGCGTAAAAGCGTCCGACGTGTTCCTGGCGGTAGAGTCTTATCGTCTACTGGCAAAGCAGATCGACCAGCCTCTGCACCTCGGGATCACCGAAGCAGGCGGCCTGCGCAGCGGCTCTGTAAAATCCGCGATCGGTCTGGGGCTGCTGCTCTCTGAAGGGATCGGTGACACCCTGCGCGTCTCGCTGGCGGCCGATCCGGTCGAAGAGATCAAAGTCGGTTTCGATATCCTGAAGTCGCTGCGCATTCGCGCGCGTGGGATCAACTTCATTGCCTGCCCAACCTGCTCGCGTCAGGAGTTTGATGTGATCGGGACGGTGAATGCCCTGGAGCAGCGTCTGGAAGACATTATCACCCCGATGGACGTCTCCATCATCGGCTGCGTGGTAAACGGTCCGGGTGAAGCACTGGTGTCAACCCTGGGCGTAACCGGCGGTAACAAGAAAAGTGGTCTCTATGAAGATGGCGTTCGTAAAGATCGTCTGGATAATAGCGACATGATCGACCAGCTTGAAGCCCGCATCCGCGCCAAAGCCGCCATGATGGACGAAACACAGCGTATCAGCGTTCAGCAGGTTGAAAAATAACGTGATGGGAAGCGTGCCGCTTCCCATGTATGATTGAACCCATTCTTTGGGTTTTTTTTGTATATAGAAAGAGAATAAACGTGGCAAAAAACATTCAAGCCATCCGCGGCATGAACGATTATCTGCCTGGCGAAACCGCCATCTGGCAGCGCATTGAAGGCACACTGAAGCAGGTGCTCGGCAGCTACGGTTACAGCGAAATCCGTTTGCCGATTGTAGAGCAGACCCCGTTATTCAAACGCGCGATCGGTGAAGTCACCGACGTGGTTGAAAAAGAGATGTACACCTTTGAGGACCGCAACGGCGACAGCCTGACCTTGCGTCCGGAAGGTACGGCGGGCTGCGTACGCGCCGGCATCGAACATGGTCTTCTGTACAATCAGGAGCAGCGCCTGTGGTATATCGGCCCGATGTTCCGCCACGAACGTCCTCAGAAAGGTCGTTATCGTCAGTTCAATCAGCTGGGTGTGGAAGTCTTTGGCCTGCAGGGCCCGGACATCGACGCTGAACTGATTATGCTGACCGCCCGCTGGTGGCGCGCCCTCGGTATCGCCGATCACGTTTCTCTTGAGCTGAACTCTATCGGTTCTCTGGAAGCACGCGCTAACTACCGCGATGCGCTGGTGGCGTTCCTGGAACAGCATAAAGAGAAGCTGGACGAAGACTGCAAACGTCGCATGTACAGTAACCCGCTGCGCGTTCTGGATTCCAAAAACGCGGATGTTCAGGCACTGCTGAACGATGCGCCTGCGCTGGGTGACTACCTGGATGAAGAATCTCGCGAACACTTCGCGGGCCTGTGCAAGCTGCTTGAAGCGGCAGGCATCGCCTATACCGTGAATCAGCGCCTGGTGCGCGGTCTGGACTACTACAACCGCACCGTGTTTGAGTGGGTGACCACCAGCCTCGGTTCTCAGGGCACCGTATGTGCGGGCGGCCGTTATGACGGTCTGGTTGAGCAACTTGGCGGTCGCGCAGCCCCTGCTGTTGGCTTCGCGATGGGCCTTGAGCGACTTGTTTTGCTGGTTCAGGCAGTTAATCCGGAATTTAAAGCAGATTCCGTTGTCGATATATACCTGGTGGCTTCAGGCGCGGAAACGCAGTCTGCGGCGATGCAGCTTGCCGAACGCGTGCGCGATGCGCTGCCGGGCGTTAAGCTGATGACCAACCATGGCGGCGGCAACTTTAAAAAACAGTTTGCTCGTGCCGATAAGTGGGGCGCAAGTATTGCACTGGTGCTGGGCGAGTCCGAAGTGGCTAACGGCGAAGTGGTGGTGAAGGACCTGCGCTCTGGTGAGCAGACAACGGTAACGCAGGACGGCGTTGCGGCGCACTTGCGCACTCTATTGGGCTAAGGAGAAGGACTGCGTGGAAATTTACGAGAACGAACACGATCAGGTCGACGCGATTAAGCGCTTCTTTGTTGAAAACGGCAAAGCGCTGGTTGTTGGGGTTATTTTAGGTGTCGGTGCGCTGGTGGGCTGGCGTTACTGGAACAATCATCAGGCAGATTCCGCGCGCGGCGCGTCCCTGTCCTATGAAAATACCGTGAGCGCAATTCGTGCCGATCAGCCGCAAACGCTGACGGCGGCAGAAAAATTTGCGGCTGACAACAAAAACACCTACGGTGCACTGGCTGCGCTGGAAGTGGCTCAGCAGTACGTTGATAAGAACGAACTGGATAAAGCCGCTGCACAGCTCTCTCAGAGCCTTGCTGCGGCAAGCGATGAGAACCTGAAAGCGGTGATCAATCTGCGCCTGGCACGTATTCAGGTTCAGCAGAAAAAAGCTGACGATGCGCTGAAAACGCTCGATACCATCAAAGGCGAAGGTTTTGCTGCCATCGTTGCCGATCTGCGCGGTGAAGCACTGCTGAGCAAAGGTGACAAAGCGGGCGCGCGTAAAGCGTGGCAAGCTGGCGTCGAGAGCAATGCTTCACCTGCGCTGAGCGAAATGATGCAGATGAAAATAAATAATTTGTCCGTCTGAGAGGGACCCGATGCAATTGCGTAAATTACTTCTGCCAGGACTGCTTTCTGTTACGTTATTGAGTGGTTGTTCACTGTTCAGTGGCGAAGAAGACGTTGTGAAAATGTCCCCACTGCCGACGGTTGAAAACCAGTTTACCCCATCCACCGCGTGGGATGTCTCCGTGGGCAATGGGATTGGTGATTTCTATTCCAACCTTCATCCTGCGTATGCAGACAGCGTTGTCTATGCCGCTGACCGCAAAGGTACCGTGAAAGCGGTGAACGCCGATGACGGGAAAGAAGTATGGTCCGTTAACCTGGCGGAAAAAGACGGCTGGTTCTCCCGTAAACCTGCACTGCTCTCTGGCGGTCTGACCGTTGCCGGTGGCCATGTTTACGTGGGCAGCGAAAAAGCGCAGGTTTATGCGCTGAACAGCAGCGACGGCTCTATTGCCTGGCAAACAACCGTAGCGGGTGAATCCCTGTCTCGTCCGGTGGTGAGCGACGGTCTGGTGCTGATTCATACCAGCAACGGCCAGCTGCAGGCGCTGAACGAAGCTGACGGTCTGGTGAAATGGACCGTTAACCTAGATATGCCTGCGCTCTCTCTGCGCGGTGAATCAGCACCGGCTACCGCATTTGGTGCTGCCATTGTGGGCGGTGACAACGGTCGCGTGAGCGCCGTGCTGATGCAGCAGGGTCAGATGATCTGGCAGCAGCGTATCTCTCAGGCCACCGGCTCAACGGAAATTGACCGTCTGAGCGACGTAGACACAACGCCGGTCATTGTTAACGGTGTGGTTTACGCGCTGGCCTATAACGGCAACCTGACCGCGCTGGATCTGCGCAGCGGCCAGATCATGTGGAAACGTGAGCTGGGCTCTGTGAACGATTTCATCGTTGAGGGCAACCGCATCTATATGGTCGATCAGAACGACCGTCTGCTGGCGCTGAGCACCGAAGGCGGCGTGACGCTGTGGACGCAAAGCGATCTGCTGCACCGTCTGCTGACCTCGCCTGTGCTGTACAACGGTAGCCTGGTGGTTGGCGACAGCGAAGGGTATATGCACTGGATCGATCCGGATAACGGCCGCTTTGTTGCACAGCAAAAAGTCGACAGCTCTGGCTTCCTGACCGATCCGGTTGTGGCCGACGGCAAACTGCTGATTCAGGCAAAAGACGGCACGCTGTACGCGATCACGCGTTAATTACCCGGCGGTTGTAGTATACTAAACGGCTCCTGTTCACTCAGGAGCCGTTTTGACATTTTTAAAAACGCCGCGAAAGTGACGTTATTTTGAATTTTATGAGGCTTCAAACATGGTACCTGTGGTCGCGCTTGTCGGGCGCCCTAACGTTGGAAAATCCACTCTTTTTAACCGTTTAACACGCACCCGTGATGCGCTGGTTGCGGATTTCCCGGGGCTGACGCGTGACCGTAAGTACGGTCGTGCAGAGGTGGAAGGACGCGAGTTCATCTGTATTGATACCGGTGGTATTGACGGCACAGAAGACGGCGTTGAAACCCGCATGGCGGAACAGTCGCTGCTGGCGATTGAAGAGGCGGATGTGGTGCTGTTTATGGTGGATGCGCGCGCTGGCCTGATGCCGGCGGACTCCGCTATTGCCAAACACCTGCGTTCACGCGAAAAGCCGACCTTCCTGGTGGCGAACAAAACTGACGGTATCGATGCCGATCAGGCCGTCGCGGATTTCTGGTCTCTTGGCCTGGGTGAAATCTACCCGATTGCGGCATCGCATGGCCGTGGCGTCACCAGCCTGCTGGAAACCGTTCTGCTGCCGTGGGTTGACGAAGTAAACCCGCCGGAAGAAGTGGACGAAGACGCTGAATACTGGGCGCAGTTTGAAGACGGAGAAGAGGGCGAAGAAGAGCCTGAAGACGACTTCAACCCGCAGGATCTGCCGATCAAGCTGGCCATCGTGGGTCGTCCAAACGTAGGTAAGTCTACGCTTACTAACCGTATTCTGGGTGAAGAGCGCGTGGTCGTTTACGACATGCCGGGCACCACCCGTGACAGTATCTACATCCCTATGCAGCGCGACGAGCGCGAGTATGTCCTCATCGACACCGCCGGGGTGCGTAAGCGCGGGAAAATCACCGATGTGGTGGAAAAATTCTCCGTTATCAAAACCCTGCAGGCGATCGAAGATGCCAACGTAGTGCTGCTGGTCATCGACGCACGCGAAGGTATCTCCGATCAGGATCTCTCTCTGCTCGGCTTTATCCTCAATAGTGGGCGCTCACTGGTTATCGTGGTCAACAAGTGGGATGGCCTGAGCAATGAAGTGCGCGAGCAGGTGAAAGAGACCCTCGACTTCCGTCTGGGCTTTATCGACTTCGCCCGCGTGCACTTTATCTCTGCGCTGCACGGCAGCGGGGTGGGTAACCTGTTCGAATCCGTGCGTGAAGCGTACGACAGCTCCACCCGTCGTCAGAGCACCGCGATGCTGACCCGCATCATGAATATGGCTGCTGAAGACCATCAGCCGCCGCTGGTGCGCGGCCGTCGCGTGAAGCTGAAATATGCCCACGCCGGTGGTTACAACCCGCCAATCGTAGTAATTCACGGCAACCAGGTGAAAGACCTGCCGGATTCCTACAAGCGCTATCTGATGAACTACTTCCGTAAATCGCTGGACGTAATGGGCACGCCTATCCGTATCCAGTTCAAGGAAGGGGAAAACCCGTTTGCCAACAAGCGCAACACCCTGACGCCAAACCAGATGCGTAAGCGTAAGCGCTTGATTAAGCACATTAAGAAAAGCAAATAATCTTTACCTGCCTCACGAAAGCCCGCGTTTATCGCGGGCTTTTTTTTGCCAAATCATACCGCCGGTTATCTCTGTGTGAAGTCAATCACTATTCACTTTTAACCAAGTTTAAATCTAAGAAAGTAGACAATCGTCGAATTTTCATCTTAAAGTCCAGGGTCTGGTACTAGACAAAACTAGCGCCTGGTTATCAAATGGTTAACTAACTTTTCGCCGCATGTAAAAAATCGGCCAGATACGTAACTGGCCGGCGTACCTGCTGGTGTTTACAAGCACGACGACATACCTTTCGGGAGAATTATGCAATCCACTGTTAATCAAAAAGAGAGCCGAACGTTCTTCGGCCATCCGTATCCGCTCGGTTCCCTGTTCTTCACCGAGATGTGGGAGCGCTTCTCGTTTTACGGCATTCGTCCGTTACTGATCCTGTTTATGGCCGCCACCGTCTATGACGGCGGGATGGGCCTGGCGCGTGAAAACGCCTCGGCGATTGTCGGTATCTTTGCCGGTACCATGTACCTGGCCGCGCTGCCGGGTGGGTGGCTGGCCGATAACTGGCTCGGTCAGCAGAGAGCCGTCTGGTACGGTTCAATTCTGATTGCGCTCGGACACCTGTCGATCGCGCTCTCTGCGGTGATGGGGAACAACCTGTTCTTTATCGGCCTGATGTTCATCGTGCTTGGCTCAGGGCTGTTCAAAACCTGTATCTCGGTGATGGTCGGCACCCTGTATAAAAAAGGCGACGCGCGTCGTGACGGCGGTTTCTCGCTGTTCTATATGGGCATCAACATGGGCTCGTTTATCGCGCCGCTGATTTCCGGCTGGCTGATCAAAACCCACGGCTGGCACTGGGGCTTTGGTATAGGCGGTATCGGGATGCTGGTGGCGCTGATTATCTTCCGCGTGTTTGCCGTTCCGGCAATGAAACGCTATGACGGCGAAGTCGGCCTCGACTCTACCTGGAACAGCCCGGTGGTGAAGCGTAACGGCGTGGGCGTTTGGCTGCTGGCGCTGGCGGCTGGCGTGGCAACGATCGTGACGCTGATTGCGCAGGGCGTGATTGTGATTAACCCGGTCGCGGTAGCCAGCGTGCTGGTCTACGTGATTGCGGCGTCCGTAGCCCTCTACTTTATTTATCTGTTTGTCTTTGCGGGGCTGAACCGTAAAGAGCGCGCCAGGCTGTTGGTCTGCTTTATTCTGCTGATTTCAGCGGCGTTCTTCTGGTCCGCGTTTGAGCAGAAACCAACCTCGTTCAACCTGTTTGCCAACGACTACACTAACCGCATGATTGGTGATTTTGAAATCCCGGCGGTATGGTTCCAGTCAATCAACGCCCTGTTCATCATCCTGCTGGCTCCGGTGTTTAGCTGGGCATGGCCGAAGCTCGCGAGCAAAAACATTCGCCCGAGCAGCATCACCAAGTTCGTTATTGGTATTTTGTGCGCGGCGGCGGGCTTTGGCCTGATGATGCTGGCGGCACAGAACGTGCTGAGCAGCGGTGGAGCGGGCGTGTCGCCGTTCTGGCTGGTGGGCAGCATCCTGATGCTGACGCTCGGCGAACTGTGCCTGAGTCCGATTGGCCTGGCGACCATGACGCTGCTTGCGCCGGAAAGAATGCGCGGCCAGATGATGGGGCTGTGGTTCTGCGCCAGCGCGCTGGGTAACCTGGCGGCGGGCCTGATTGGCGGTCACGTGAAGGCCGATCAGCTGGATATGCTGCCGGATCTCTTTGCTCGCTGCTCCATCGCGCTGCTGATTTGTGCCGCGGTACTGATCGTCCTTATTGTTCCGGTGCGCCGCATGCTGGAAAATGCGCAGACTAAACCGGCTGCTAACGCCTCATAAAGCTCGGTCTTGCCGGGGCGGCGTTATGCCCCGGTAAAACCCAATAGGAGAGAATATGTCGATTACCTGCCCGGAATGCCAGGCACCGCTGGAGTCCCAGAACGGGGTAGCGCACTGCGACAGCTGTAATAAAGATATTGCGCTTGAAGCCCGCTGCCCGGAGTGCCATCAGCCGCTCCAGGTATTAAAAGCCTGCGGTGCGGTGGACTATTTCTGCCAGAACGGCCACGGTCTTATCTCTAAAAAACGCGTGGAGTTTGTTCGGGCCGAAGGTTAATCGCAGACGCAGCCTTCGCCTTTCTGCCACAGCTCGACCAGCGACTCGGGGGCTTCCTGCTCGGGCACCAGCACGATGATATCGGCGTAGTGCGCCTGATTTTGCCCGGTCCAGATAATCTGGATGCGGAAATAGCGCTGGTCGCCGCTGCCGGGTGAAGAGGCTTGCCCCGGCGGCTGACCGCGTGGAAAAGCCTGCTCCAGGATGCTCACCAGGCGCTGGCGCTGGGCCTCATTGAGCGAGGAGAGCGCGATGGTGCGCTGTCCGCTCAGCTTGGGAATAAAAGCGACGCCGCCTTCCCGGGCCAGCTCAACCACGGCGTCATCCGTCAGTTCCGGAACCTGCATTTACAACACTCCCACCTGTTCCCAGGCTTGTTTAATGGCCGCACCAGCGTCGCTGCCGGAGCGTTTCTCTCCGTGCGCGATCGTCAGCTTTGCGAAGGCCTCAAAATCCGCATCCTGCGCCAGTTTGCGATCGCAAACCGTGTCGTACCAGGCATAACCCGCTTTTTCCCAGGCGTAGCCGCCGATCGCCGTAGCGGCCAGATAAAATGCCCGGTTGGGGATGCCGGAGTTCAGGTGCACGCCGCCGTTATCCTCGCGCGTTTTAATGAAGTCTTTCATGTGCGCAGGCTGCGGGTCTTTGCCGAGCAGGGGATCGTCATAGGCGGTGCCGGGTTTAGACATTGAGCGCAGCCCTTTGCCGTTAATCCCTTTCGCCAGCAACCCTTCACCAATGAGCCAGTCAGCCTTATCTGCGGTTTGCTTCAGATGGTACTGTTTAACCAGCGAGCCAAACACGTCCGACAGAGACTCGTTCAGCGCGCCCGACTGTTCAAAATAGATAAGCCCGGCTTCGGTCTCGGTCACGCCGTGGCTCAACTCGTGCGCTACCACGTCGATGGCGATGGTAAAGCGGTTAAATATTTCCCCGTCGCCGTCGCCAAATACCATCTGCTGACCGTTCCAGAAGGCGTTCTGATATTCCCGGCCATAGTGAACGGTGCCGGTCAAAATAAGACCTTTATTATCGAGCGAATCGCGCTGATATTCTTTCCAGAAGAAATCATGGGTAATACCTAAATAATCGTAGGCTTCATCCACCGCCACATCGCCGTTCGATGGCTGGCCTTCGTAACGCACCTGGGTACCCGGCAGCTCCTGGGTATGCTTCGCGTCGTAAATATCGCGCTCCAGCTGTCCGGCTTTATTCACGTGCGGCGCGGCGGGTTTGCCGGGCATGTGGGCCATCAGCGTCTGGACGTGGGTTAAGGTCTGACGGGCACAGCGCTGCTGCGGCTCGGAACCGCTTTCGATAATACGACGAAGAATATAAGGGGGAATAACGCTATGAAGATGGGGCATGCTGCTCTCCTTATTAAAAAAGGGAATAGCAGCAGTATAGTAAGTAACCGGCGAGGAATTATCCGGTTTTACGCTGACGCGTCTTTTTCACCGGTTTAATTGATTTCACTTCGCTTTCTACCCAGCCGTCTGAAAGACGCGTCGTCAGCACATCGCCGGTATTCACCTGTTTGGTCTGCTTCAGCACTTTGCCGTCCGTCGCCGTCGTCACGCTATAGCCGCGCGCCAGCGTGGAGAGGGGGCTGACCGCTTCAAGATGGGTCACCGCATTGCCAAAACGCTCGCGGGTGGCGCTCAGCCGCGCCCGGATTGTCTCCGCCAGACGATACTCCAGCTGCTGGATCCGCGTTTGCGTGCGATAAATTTTCGGCTGCGGGTTCTGCTGGTTCAGGCGCTGCGTCACGCGCTGCTGGCGCGATACCGCGCGCTTGAGCTGACTATCCAGCGCGAAATTCATGCGCTGGCGCAGACGCTCCAGCACGGTCTGCTGACGCGCCAGACGCAGCTGCGGGTGCTGCTGCTGAAGACGATGATGAAGCTGGGTAAAGCGGCGGGTACGGTTGGCAAGGAAGTAGTCCATCGCCATCTCAAGACGCTGCTGGCCGTTCTGAATCTGACGCAGCAGCTCCAGCTGGTTGCGGCTGACCACTTCCGCCGCCGCGGACGGCGTAGGCGCGCGCAGGTCCGCGACAAAATCGGCTATCGTTACGTCCGTTTCGTGGCCGACGGCGCTCACCACGGGGATAAGGCTTGCAAAGATTGCCCGCGCCACGCGCTCGTCGTTAAAGCTCCACAAGTCTTCCAGCGAGCCGCCGCCGCGCCCGACGATTAATACGTCGCACTCCTGACGGGCGTTCGCCAGCTCAATGGCGCGAACTATCTGGCCCGGCGCATCGTCACCCTGAACGGCGGTCGGGTAGATGATGACGGGCAGGGAAGGGTCGCGACGCTTCAGCACGTGCAAAATATCGTGCAGTGCCGCACCGGTTTTCGAGGTGATCACCCCAACGCAGTGGGCAGGGGAGGGCAGCGGTTTTTTATACTGCTGGTCGAACAGCCCCTCGGCAGAGAGCCGGGCTTTTAGCTGTTCATACTTCTGCTGCAGCAGGCCTTCGCCCGCAGGCTGCATGCTCTCGACGATGATCTGATAATCGCCGCGCGGCTCATACAGAGTGATATTGGCGCGAACCAGAACCTGCTGGCCGTGCTGAGGACGAAACGTCACGCGACGGTTGCTGTTGCGGAACATCGCGCAGCGCACCTGGGCGGTGTCGTCTTTTAAGGTAAAGTACCAGTGACCGGAGGACGGCTGCGTGAAGTTAGAGATCTCACCGCTGATCCAGACCTGCCCCATTTCCTGCTCAAGCAGCAAACGCACCGTCTGATTCAGGCGGCTGACGGTATAAATTGAGGGAGATTGAGAGGATAACATGTGAGCGGGATCAAATTCTAAATCAGCAAGTTATTCAGTCGATAGTAACCTGCTGAGAGGCAATCGCAAGCTTTTTTATAAAAAAGTGTAGATGCAATCGGTTACGCTCTGTATAATGCCACGGCAATATTTAACCACCCAGGTCAGAGATATTGCCCATGCTACGTATCGCTAAAGAAGCACTGACGTTTGACGACGTCCTCCTCGTTCCCGCTCACTCCACTGTTCTGCCGAATACTGCCGATCTCAGCACGCAGTTGACGAAAACCATTCGCCTGAACATTCCTATGCTCTCTGCGGCAATGGACACCGTGACTGAAGCGCGCCTGGCTATCGCCCTGGCACAGGAAGGTGGCATTGGCTTTATTCACAAAAACATGTCTATCGAACGTCAGGCGGAAGAAGTTCGCCGCGTGAAGAAACATGAATCCGGCATCGTGTCTGACCCACAGACCGTTCTGCCAACCACCACGCTGCACGAAGTGAAAGCCCTGACTGAACGTAACGGCTTCGCCGGTTACCCGGTGGTGACCGAAGAGAACGAACTGGTCGGTATCATCACCGGTCGTGACGTGCGTTTCGTGACTGACCTGAACCAGCCTGTTAGCGTGTACATGACGCCAAAAGAGCGTCTGGTTACCGTTCGCGAAGGTGAAACCCGCGACGTGGTGCTGGCAAAAATGCACGAAAAACGCGTTGAAAAAGCGCTGGTTGTTGACAGCAGCTTCCACCTGCGCGGCATGATCACCGTTAAAGATTTCCAGAAAGCAGAACGTAAGCCTAACGCCTGTAAAGACGAGCATGGCCGTCTGCGCGTCGGCGCTGCGGTTGGCGCTGGCGCCGGTAACGAAGAGCGCGTTGACGCGCTGGTTGCTGCGGGCGTTGACGTCCTGCTGATTGACTCCTCTCACGGCCACTCCGAAGGCGTTCTGCAACGTATTCGCGACACCCGTGCCAAATACCCTGATCTGCAGATCATCGGCGGTAACGTGGCCACTGGCGCAGGCGCTCGCGCGCTGGCTGACGCTGGCTGCAGCGCGGTGAAAGTGGGTATCGGCCCTGGCTCTATCTGTACCACACGTATCGTGACCGGCGTGGGCGTTCCGCAGATCACCGCCGTGTCTGACGCGGTTGAAGCGCTGGAAGGCACAGGTATTCCGGTTATCGCTGACGGCGGTATCCGCTTCTCAGGCGACATCGCCAAAGCGATCGCCGCGGGCGCAGCTGCCGTAATGGTAGGCTCCATGCTGGCCGGTACCGAAGAATCCCCGGGTGAAATCGAACTCTACCAGGGCCGTTCTTACAAATCTTACCGCGGTATGGGCTCCCTGGGCGCGATGTCCAAAGGCTCCTCTGACCGTTACTTCCAGACCGATAACGCCGCTGACAAACTGGTGCCGGAAGGTATCGAAGGTCGCGTAGCGTATAAAGGCCGTCTGAAAGAGATCATTCACCAGCAGATGGGCGGCCTGCGCTCCTGTATGGGTCTGACCGGCTGTGGTACCATTGACCTGCTGCGTACTAAAGCGGAATTCGTACGCATCAGCGGTGCGGGTATCCAGGAGAGCCATGTTCACGACGTGACGATCACCAAAGAGTCCCCGAACTACCGTCTGGGCTCCTGATAAGTTTCCGCGCCCGGCTTCTGCCGGGCGCTCTGTTTTTGTTTCACTTGCCTCGGAATTAGCGTCAATGACGGAAAACATTCATAAACATCGCATTCTCATCCTGGACTTCGGTTCTCAGTACACTCAGCTGGTGGCGCGTCGCGTACGTGAACTGGGCGTTTACTGTGAGCTGTGGGCGTGGGATGTCACGGAAGCACAGATTCGCGAATTCAATCCAAGCGGCATCATCCTGTCCGGCGGCCCGGAAAGTACCACCGAAGAGAACAGCCCGCGCGCGCCGCAGTACGTGTTCGAAGCTGGCGTGCCGGTATTCGGCGTTTGCTACGGTATGCAGACTATGGCAATGCAGCTGGGCGGCCACGTAGAAGGCTCTAACGAGCGCGAGTTTGGCTACGCACAGGTAGAAGTCGTCACCGACAGCGCGCTGGTGCGCGGTATCGAAGACTCCCTGACCGCAGACGGCAAACCGCTGCTGGACGTGTGGATGAGCCACGGCGACAAAGTTACCGCCATCCCGTCTGACTTCGTGACCGTTGCCAGCACCGAAAGCTGCCCGTTTGCCATCATGGCGAACGAAGAAAAACGCTTCTACGGCGTGCAGTTCCACCCGGAAGTGACCCACACCCGTCAGGGTATGCGCATGCTGGAGCGCTTCGTGCGTGACATCTGCCAGTGTGAAGCCCTGTGGACTCCGGCAAAAATCATCGACGACGCCGTTGAGCGTATCCGCCAGCAGGTTGGCGATGACAAAGTGATCCTCGGCCTCTCCGGCGGCGTGGACTCCTCCGTGACCGCGATGCTGCTGCACCGCGCCATCGGCAAAAACCTGACCTGCGTCTTCGTGGACAACGGTCTGCTGCGTCTGAACGAAGCCCAGCAGGTCATGGACATGTTCGGCGACCACTTCGGTCTGAACATCATTCACGTGGAAGGCGAGCAGCGCTTCCTGGACGCGCTGAAAGGCGAGAACGATCCGGAAGCGAAACGTAAGATCATCGGCCGCGTGTTCGTGGAAGTATTCGACGAAGAGGCGCTGAAGCTGGAAGACGTGAAGTGGCTGGCGCAGGGCACTATCTACCCTGACGTGATCGAGTCTGCTGCCTCCGCAACCGGTAAAGCACACGTCATCAAATCTCACCACAACGTGGGCGGCCTGCCGAAAGAGATGAAGATGGGCCTGGTTGAACCGCTGCGCGAGCTGTTCAAAGACGAAGTGCGTAAGATCGGTCTGGAACTGGGTCTGCCGTACGACATGCTCTACCGTCACCCGTTCCCGGGTCCGGGTCTGGGCGTGCGCGTGCTGGGCGAAGTGAAGAAAGAGTACTGCGACCTGCTGCGTCGCGCGGACGCGATCTTCATCGAAGAGCTGCACAAAGCTGACCTGTACAACAAGGTAAGCCAGGCGTTCACCGTGTTCCTGCCGGTTCGCTCCGTCGGTGTGATGGGCGATGGCCGTAAGTACGACTGGGTTGTTTCCCTGCGTGCGGTGGAAACCATCGACTTCATGACCGCGCACTGGGCGCACCTGCCGTATGACTTCTTAGGCCGCGTGTCTAACAGAATAATCAATGAAGTCAATGGGATATCGCGAGTCGTATATGACATCAGCGGTAAGCCACCGGCTACGATTGAGTGGGAGTGAGTGGGTGACTTTTTAATTGCCTGACTTGATAAAAGAACACCAATAAATTTTATCTATTGGTGTTCTTTTTAATAATATGAAAGATTTAAATTCCCGTATTAAATTAAGAATACTTTATTATTCATAGTCCCAGCCCCATGAATATAAACATTGTATTGCATGAAGGAGAGCACATAAATGGATACTTTTGGATATTGAGAAATAAACCTTCCCACTTAAAGACTTATCTAAGCCCTCAGGCATGTTTATATAACCTAATGTTCTCAATTGTGTTTTTGTTCTTTTCATTTCAGAGTAAAGTTGTGGGGATTCTCTCAGTTTGAAGTGCTCTTTATTTCCCTGATGGATTAAATCGTTAAGGTAATTAGCACTTATGGAAAGATTGGCTTTTAGATTGTTGTGCAACGTATTGAAGTTAATAATTTCTTTTTGAACGTTGCTCATCAACTCTTTTAGTTTAGATTCATCAAGTCTTGCTTTCATCTCTAGAACCAGATTGCAAAAATAAGTATCATTCACTAAATCCGCCTCTAGATATGCATTTGGTTCTAAATGATACTTTAAATTGATTTCCTCCCTGAAAGAGCAATCTCCAAATATATTTTTAACTGGATTGAGATTATCCTCAATAAAAGATATTTGGTGAAATCTATGTGATATGTTTTCTGCAGTTTGCCAGGCAAGTTGCCCCTGGAATGTACGGAAAACCATTTCTGAACTTTCATGCAGTAAATGTCTTAGATATCTCTCTGCATGTTGATTGGTGTCATATCGGTCGAAATGGTTAACTATTTTTACTAATGTTTCCCCAGCAAGTCTACTTAATTCAAGAAGATCATTTTTATGTTTGTTTTGTGTTTTAATTAGTGCTTTTCTATATGCCAGATGAGATTGAGATAAATGAGAGCGATAATCATTAAAATGATTTCTCTTTGCAAAATCACTTTGCTTTTTTGCATACAGCATACTGAATACCGATACAATTAATGCAGCAAATGATAATATTTCAGTTAATCCAATATTCATTGTATCCATAGCATATCAATTATTTTTCCACGTCCAGTAATTATACTTTGCTGAACATTTATACATCAAGGGAATTGTTCAAAAGACTAGAGTGGTAAAAATCCGCCAGGGATCGTTGTGGGACTGATTGATCTGCCCCTAGTATTAGACACAATCGTCAGTTAGTAGGGGCAGTTTGTTTACCTTAACATTTTCCATTTCGCCACCGTGCTGCAAACTCTGATGGCGTCTGATAATTCAGTATTGAATGTGGACGGCACTCGTTATAATCCCGCTACCAGTCATTAATGATTTCCCATATCGCTGAACCAGCGCTAATTCAGACATTCATCGCGAAATCGTCCGTTAAAGCTCTCAACAAATTCGTTCTGCGTTGGCTTGCCCGGCTGGATTAAGCGCAACTCAACACCACACTCAAAGGCACATTGATCCAGTGCACGGTAAGTGAACTCCTGACCTGCACTCACTACTCCGTAAATGCAATTCACTCTCAGAGAAGCAACCAAGATTCCAGACCGTGGACGTCGATAGACACATATTCGGGCTGCCTCTAGCTCAGTACTGGTGTTGTGGTGCACTGGATGCTTATACCACCACCGCATGGGGGCTTGAATAATGCGGGAAGGCCGTTCCAGCCCACCAGGATACTACCAAGATTTGCGCCGGCGGCTCCAGCAACAGTATGTCGTGCGGTCGCTCTGACGTCATCGACGGAGTTAGGGTCCTTATCAGCCGGAGCGGGTAAGTGCCATGCTCCATGATCCCACCCAGCCCCTATATTTAGTGTCGCCGTGTTGAGCGTCGGGTGGCGGACACCTGTTGCCCCGTGTGCATTGTCGGGGCCGAACGAATAGAGCAGGCGGCAGTACTCGTTTACACCGCGGAATGGTTTTGGTGCAGCGGTTCCTCCATTTAGGTTTGCTCCATGATGAGGGACTACCACAGCTATAGGGTTTTTAGGTGCTAATGAGGGCTCGATGTGCGTATAGTTGCAGTCGCCAGTTAGAAGCCAGGTTCTACTAGGACTTAGATTTCTGTTCTCCACTACCGCAACAATTCCAGTGTCGTTTCTGCCATTCCCGGTTCCGAGCGCCAATCGGAGTTCAGTCCTCTTAGAGAGTGCGACCTTATTAATCTTTCCCGGGGGCGGGTTGTAGATGTATAGTTTGCCACCTTGGGCAATGATGTCATTTGCAAAGGCAATGTGCAGTGGTCCGACGGTTTGTAGTGGCGCAATCCATGTGCGCAGAAGTGCGGGGTAGGTTGGAGGAGTACTGACTCCAGTCGCGTACGCTCCAGCCCAATGATCTGCATCCCAGTGTGACAGTATAATTGGCGGGCAGAGTGTAAAGCAGAAAAGCAGGGGAGTCGGCGTTGTGTGCTTGTTACGATATACCCCAGCACCAAGGTCAAAGTATAGCGACGGCAGCGGATGACAAGTGATGGGTGAATTCGCATTGAGTAAAGCGTTTGCGTTTCCCTGTCCAACACCGTAGACAGCGAGCTTGTCTGCGCGAGTTTCGTTGAGAGTAGCTTGAAGACAATCTTCTGATATTTTTGGGAAATGCTGCAACGAAAATATTCCTGCCAGAGCATTGGCGCGAACAGGTGTCGGCATTGTTCCCTGAACAAACGCAGAAATTGGCGTGGCGAACAAGCCTGGATAGATTAGCGCAGGCGTGAAGCCTTTACGGTGGGTTGCAGACACCTCGAACTTAAACCATGCGCCCTCTAAAGCCTGCGTACCCTTGTTCGTATTTAGTCCGTCATAGTCAGGCAAGAATGGCAGTTCAAATGGATTTGTTCTGGCATCTAATTCTACTTCAATGCGAAATAGTGGGGCGCTTTCAAAGATGCTCGGAGTTCCGGGTGTTGGGAAGCCTTGGCTCTTCCAAGCCCCAGCTGCTTTTATAGGACTATTGATGTCAAATCGCGGGTCTTGTTTTGCCTGGTCGTTCAGCCACTTGACGTCAATTGCATCAACTGCAATTAGCACAATGTTGGCCGGAGGCCCTGACGTAACGACATGGTCTACCCGCCCAAATACACTTTGTGGCAATTTGACACGGTCGTCAAAGTCCCTTTTGAAATGGCGATTCATGCGCCTCCCTTTTTCAGAATTGTTGAGTCATCGAACAGTGGCTGACATATTATGTTATATGTGCCGTACGACGTCATTTGATAAATGTAAATGGGCCAAGCTTGTTGCCACGCAATTAGCACAGGGCTGTATCAGGTAAGGTTAGCTTTAATGCACCTCTATTGCGGCAAACGTGAAGTGTACGAACGTCCGGTGACTGTTGCATAGAATGACTTCCAGTAAGCCGACATTCGCAAACGACTGGAATCGCCGCATATCTTCCTTCTGGTGGAACAATCTTAAAAACCGCAATCAGACTGGCCCGGACATTAGGCCTTGAATGCGAGTTCCCGTGGTTGGCGGATGCGTGACACTATGCGTTGACCATAAACCCGATTACACTCCGTTACAATGCTATCCTTGCTGCCATGCATTTCTACAAGGGTATTTTTCATGGTGTTGAGTAGCGTGTGATTACCATAGTGTTGTTTTATAATGTTTTTTTATTGTTATTGGTAATTGTGTGGGAGTAATTTCCCGCTGAATTAACAACCAAACCCTCTGCCTGTGCAGGGGGTTTTTTATTGCCTTACTTCCCCTCTCCCAACCGATACGCCAGCGCCACCACCAGCGACTGCACCAGGCACAGCGTTGCCGACTGAGACCGGAACGCATCCACCTGCGCCTCTTTCACCACAAAGCAGAGATCGCTGAACGTCGCCAGCGGGCTGATCTGGCTGTCCGTAATCACAATCTGCCGCGCGCCGACGCTGGCGGCGGTTTCGCTGACCATCACCGTCTCTTCCGCGTACGGCGAGAAGCTGATCGACACCACGATGTCGCGCGCCTTAATGCGGCTAATCTGCTCGCGCAGCATCCCGCCCATGCCGTCGAGCAGGATAGGGCGGCACTCCAGATGGCTCAGGGCGTAGGTGAGGTAGGCCGCGACGCTGAAGGAGCGGCGCAGTCCGGCAATGTAGATGGTGTCGGCGTCGGCCAGCAGCTGTACCGCGCGCTCCAGCATTTCCGGTTCGGCGCGGGCGGCCAGCTGCTGGAGCGCCTGCGCGTTCGAGCGGGCAAACTCCTGCAGGATATCGAGCGGCGTTTCCGGCACGGCCTCGCTCTCCATCTCGCGGAACAGTCGGGCGCGGTCGCTGTAGCTGGCGGTCTCTTCTACCAGGTTCATGCGAAACAGCTGTTTCATTTCGTTGAAGCCGGTGAAGTCAAAGGCGTTGGCAAAGCGGATCAGCGTCGAGGGCGGCACGTCGGCGCGCTCGGCAATGACGGCAACCGTATCAAAGGCCACGCTGTTGGTGTTGTCCAGCACGTAGCGGGAGACCTGCTGCAGCCTCTTGCTGAGGCTATCGTAGCGATCGCGGATTTGCTGCTGCAGTTCGTTCAGGCTGGTTGCTGTCGTCATCTTATCCCCCAAATACAGTCTTATGATTCTAAACGCAAAACCGCGTCTTTTAAATGTCGGCCATCCATCTGGCAGCAAAAATGAAACAGAAACTTCAGTCATTTCCTCGCCCGAAATCCCTTAATAGCGTACGCGGCGTCAGTGTTGTTGGCTATTAACATAAAAATCCATCCTTGATCACAATAATCATCATTTATTTTATTTCAACTTAAAATGGAATATTTGTTTCATATATAGTGTTCAGTACACAGTGTTCAGGTAACAGTCACGTATCAACAGCGAGAGGTTAAGGATGGAGACGGTAGCGAATTTTATTCACGGCGAATGTGTCACCGGTTCAGGCCAGCGCGTTCAGGCGATCTTCAACCCGGCCACCGGCGAGCAGATCCGCCAGGTGGTGATGAGTACGGCGCAGGAAACGGAGCAGGCGATTGCCGCCGCGCAGCAGGCGTTTCCGGCGTGGGCGCGCCATGCTCCGCTTAAGCGCGCGCGCGTGATGTTCCGCTTCAAGGCGCTGCTGGAAGAGAACATGGAGCGCCTGGCCCGCATCATCAGCGAAGAGCACGGCAAGGTCTTCTCCGATGCGGTGGGCGAACTGACCCGCGGCCTGGAAGTGGTGGAGTTTGCCTGCGGTATCCCGCATCTGCAAAAGGGTGAACATTCTGCGAACGTCGGTACCGGCGTCGACAGCCACTCGCTGATGCAGCCGCTCGGCGTCTGCGCCGGGATCACGCCGTTTAACTTCCCGGCGATGGTGCCGATGTGGATGTTCCCGATTGCGCTGGCGACCGGCAACACCTTCGTGCTGAAGCCGTCGGAAAAAGATCCTTCTCTGGCGCTCGCGCTGGCGCAGCTGCTGAAAGAGGCTGGCCTGCCGGACGGCGTCTTCAACGTGGTTCAGGGCGATAAAGAGTCCGTTGACGTGCTCCTGACCGACCCGCGCGTGCAGGCGGTGAGCTTTGTCGGCTCCACGCCGATTGCGGAATACATTTACCAGACCGCGTCCGCCCACGGAAAGCGCTGCCAGGCGCTGGGCGGCGCGAAAAACCACTGCATCCTGATGCCGGACGCCGACATGGAGATGGCGACCAACGCCATCATGGGCGCGGCCTACGGCGCGGCGGGCGAACGCTGTATGGCGCTCTCGGTGGTGCTGGCGGTGGGGGATAAAACCGCCGATGACCTCTGCGCCCGGCTGGAGAAACAGATTGCCGCGCTGCGCGTCGGGCCGGGCCTGGACCAGTCGCCGGAAAACGAAATGGGGCCGCTCATCTCCTCCGTACACCGCAGCAAGGTGCTGGGCTACATCGACAGCGGCGAGTCGCAGGGAGCGAAACTTCGCGTGGACGGTCGCGGCTTCAGCGTGAAGGGGCACGAGCAGGGCTACTTCGTCGGGCCGACGCTGTTCGATAACGTCACTCCGGAGATGACCATCTATAAAGAAGAGATTTTTGGCCCGGTGCTTTCTGTGGTGCGCGTAGCAGATTACGCCAGCGCGGTGGATCTGATTAACCGCCATGAATATGGTAATGGTTCGGCGATCTTCACCCGTGACGGCGGCTGCGCGCGCCGCTTCTGCGAAGAGGTGCAGGCGGGCATGGTGGGGGTCAACGTGCCGATCCCGGTGCCGATGGCATTCCACAGCTTCGGCGGCTGGAAGCGTTCCATCTTTGGCGCGCTCAACGTTCACGGCAGCGACGGCGTGCGCTTCTACACCCGAATGAAAACCATCACCGCGCGCTGGCCGGAAATGCAGCAGGAGACAGGCGCTGCGTTCTCCATGCCGACGCTGGGCTGACAGGAGGTTTTATGCAAACCGAACGTATGACCATGGCCCAGGCGCTGGTCCGGTTCCTTAATCAACAGTACGTCAGTGTGGACGGTGACGAAACGCCCTTCGTGGAGGGCGTGGCGACCATCTTTGGGCACGGCAACGTGCTCGGTATCGGCCAGGCGCTGGAGCAGGACCCGGGCCATCTGCAGGTGATGCAGGGCTGCAACGAGCAGGGTATCGCCCATATGGCGACGGGATTCGCCAAACAGCACCGCCGTCAGCGCATTTTTGCCGTCACCTCCTCCGTCGGGCCGGGCGCCGCCAATATGGTCACGGCGGCGGCCACCGCCACGGCGAACCGCATCCCGCTCTTGCTGCTGCCGGGCGATATCTACGCCAGCCGCCAGCCGGACCCGGTGCTGCAGCAGATCGAGCAGTATCACGATCTCAGCATCAGCACCAACGACTGCTTCCGTCCGGTCTCCCGCTACTGGGACCGCATCAACCGTCCCGAGCAGCTGATGAGCGCCATGCTAAGCGCGATGCGAACGCTTACTGACCCCGCCAATACCGGCGCGGTGACCATTTGCATGCCACAGGACGTGCAGGGAGAGGCCTGGGACTACCCGCTGAGCTTCTTCGCGCGTCGCGTGCACCACATTGAGCGCCGTCCGCCCGATCCGCAGCGTCTGGCGCAGGCGCGGGCGCTGATCGCCCGCAAGCGTCGTCCGCTGGTGGTGTGCGGCGGCGGCGTGCGCTATTCCGGCGCGCATGAGGCGTTTCGCGAATTTGTCGAGACGCTGCGGCTGCCGTTTGCCGAAACCCAGGCCGGAAAGGGGGCGCTGGTAAGTGACCACCCACTTAACCTGGGCGGCGTAGGAGTGACGGGGGGAATGTCCGCCAACCAGCTCGCACCGCAGGCGGATTTAGTGATCGGCGTCGGCACGCGCCTGACCGATTTTACCACCGGCTCCAAGGCGCTCTTTTCCCACCCGGACGTCGAATTCCTGCTGCTGAACGTGGCCGAGTTTGACGCCCTGAAGCTGGACGCGACCGCGCTGATTGCCGATGCCCAAACCGGGCTCCAGGCATTGACCCACGCGCTCGGGGATTACCGCAGCGGCTGGGGAGAGGCGATAGCCGAGGCGAAGTCCGCCTGGCGCGACGAGTGCCGCCGCCTGTGGGATCGCCAGTGGCGTCCTGACGACGCGCCCGAAGTGGCGGGGCACCTGGATGCGCAGCTGGCGGAATACGGCGAGACGCTCAACACCCGCCTGACCCAGACGCGGGTGCTGGGGCTGATCAACCAGCATGTTGAAGATAACGCCGTTGTGGTGGGCGCGGCCGGTTCGCTGCCGGGGGATTTACAGCGCCTCTGGCAGGTCAAAACGCCGGACAGCTATCACCTGGAGTACGGCTACTCCTGCATGGGCTACGAGATTGCGGCGGCCATCGGCGCGAAGCTCGCCAGACCCGAGCAGCCGGTGTACGCCATGGTGGGGGATGGCTCCTACATGATGCTGCACTCCGAGCTGCAAACCGCCGTTCAGGAGGGCATTAAGGTCACCGTTCTGCTGTTTGATAACGCCAGCTTCGGCTGCATTAACAACCTGCAGATGGGGCACGGCATGGGCAGCTTTGGCACGGAAAACCGTCGGCGCAACCCGGAAACCGGGCGGCTTGACGGGCCGCTGGTGAAGGTCGACTTTGCGCAAAACGCGGAAAGCTACGGCTGCCGCGCGTGGCGGGTGAACGATGAGCAAAGCCTGCTGGCGGCGCTGGAGGCGTCGCGGGCGCATCCCGGCCCGACGCTGCTGGACATCAAGGTGCTGCCGAAGACCATGACCCACGATTACGCCTCGTGGTGGCGAACCGGTGACGCGCAGGTGGCTGAATCTTCTGCCGTGCGTGAGGCCGCTGAGCAAACCCAGGCGCAGGTGAAAAAAGCCCGCCAGTATTGAGTTTTCCTGCCGTAACGAAATTTTCATTTCATTTTTGTTTTCCCCTCACCCTAACCCTCTCCCACAGGGAGAGGGGACCGCTCGGTGTGGTTTTTTACTCCCTCTCCCTGAGGAGAGGGCCGGGGTGAGGGGAGTTGCCGCACGTTCATCTATGTTGTGAGATTGATAACAAAATTTATCTCATTCATCTCAAAAGTGTTAACCCGCACTCAAAAACATAATTTTCACTATTTATAAAAATGAAATAAATGTTTTATTTATAGAGTCGTTAGTTCACAGCATTCACCAACACCGGGAGCCGTTATGTTTAACATTGCTTTACTGGGCGCTGGCCGAATTGGCCAGGTACATGCAGCTAACATCGCCAGCCACGGCGCGACCACGCTCTGGTCCGTGGTTGACCCGAATCAGGAATTTGCCACCCGTCTCGCCGCGCAGTATCAGGCCCGTCAGCAGAGCCTGAACGAGGCGATGACCGACCCTAACGTTCACGCCGTGCTGATCGCCTCCGCCACCGATACCCACGCGGATCTGATTGAAATGGCCGCCCGCCACGGCAAGGCCATCTTCTGCGAAAAGCCGGTACACCTTGACCTCGCCCGCGTGCGCGACTGCCTGAAGGTGGTCAAAGAGTACGACGTGCCGCTGTTCATCGGCTTTAACCGCCGCTTTGACCCGCAGTTTCGCCGCGTGAAAACCGACGCGCAGGCCGGGCGCATCGGCAAACCGGAATCGCTGCTCATCATCTCCCGCGATCCGTCTCCGCCGCCTGCTGAGTACGTGCGCGTCTCCGGCGGCATGTTCCGCGATATGACCATTCATGACTTTGACATGGCCCGCTTCATCATGGGCGAAGAGCCGGTGTCGGTGTATGCCCAGGGCAGCAACCTGGTGGATCCGGCGATTGGCGAGGCGGGGGATATCGATACCGCGTTTATCGTTCTGAAATATGCCTCCGGCGCGATGGCGACCATTGTCAACAGCCGCCGTTCATCTTACGGCTACGACCAGCGCCTGGAGCTGCACGGCTCCGAAGGGCTGCTGTGCGCGGGCAACATTCTTGAAAACCAGGTGCAGCACTACGGCAAACAGGGCTGCACCAGCGCGCTGCCGGAACACTTCTTCCTGCAGCGCTACAAATCCGCCTACGCCGCGGAATGGGAACACTTTGTTGCGGTCCTGCGCGGCGAAGCGGTGCCTGACTGCAGCGGCGATGATGGTGAACGTGCGCTGTACCTTGCGGATAAAGCGCTGGAGTCACTGCGCAGCCAGCGCGAGATCGTCCTCTAAACACAACAACCCTACACAGAGAGACATAATAATGAAAAAACTGATCGTAGCCGCCCTCATCGCCATGACGTCCGGGGCCGCCCTCGCCGAAAACGAGCAAATCGTTTTCAGTACGCCAAACCTGGCCATGCCGTTTGAAGTTCACATGCAGCGCACGGCGGTGAAAGCCGCAAAAGAGATGGGCGTGAAGCTTCAGGTGCTGGACGGGCAGGGCAGCTCGCCGAAGCAGGTAGCTGACCTGGAAAACGCCATCACCCGCGGGGCGCAGGGCTTTATCGTCTCCCCGAACGACGTCAACGCGGTCTCCAGCGCGGTGGAGGAAATTCAGGATGCGAAGCTGCCGGTGGTTACCCTTGACCGCTCCGTCGACAGCCAGAAGAAAGTGCCGCACTTCGGCGCCAACAACTACAAGGGCGGCCAGGCGGTTGGCGACTTCGTTAAAACCAAATTCCCCGACGGCGCGGACATTATTCTCCTCACCGGTCAGCCGGGCTCCTCTTCCAACATTGAACGCACCAAAGGGATCCGCGACAGCCTGAAGGCGGGCGGGGATAAGTACAAGATCGTCGCCGATCAGACCGGCAACTGGATGCGTTCTGAAGGAATGCGCATCGTTGAAAGCGTTCTGCCTTCGCTGCCGAAACGTCCGCAGGTGATCCTCTCCGCCAACGACGATATGGCGCTGGGCGCGATTGAAGCGCTGCAGAGCCAGGGCGTGAAGCCGGGCGAAATCCTCGTGACCGGGTTTGATGCGGTGCCGGAAGCGCTGGCCCGCGTGCGCGACGGCTGGCTGGCGGTAACGGCGGATCAGCGTCCGGGCTTTGCGGTGCAGACGGCGATGAGCCAGCTGGTGGCTAACGTGCGCGAGAAGAAAGCCATCACCGGGGCCGACTACCCGCCGACGCTGATCACCAAAGAGAACCTGCAGCAGGCTGAGCGTATCGGTGAGGCCGGTAACTAATATGTCCCGAGCCGCCTCTGGCGGCTCATCATGAGGAGGAGCAGACTGATGTCGCAACCCTTACTGAAAGTGACCGACCTGGCAAAAAGCTTTTCCGGCGTCTGGGCGCTGAGCAGCGCTCAGCTGACCGTCGGCAGCGGCGAAATTCACGCCCTGCTGGGAGAAAACGGGGCGGGAAAATCCACGCTGCTGAAGGCGCTCGCGGGCGCGCAGCCGCAAACGCGAGGGGATATCTGGTTCAACGGCGAAACGCTGCCGGTGGACGACTCCCCGGTGGAACGCCAGAACAAGGGCATTATCACCATCTATCAGGAATTCAACCTGCTGCCCAACATGACCGTCGCGGAAAACATGTTTCTCGGTCGCGAGCCGCGCAGGCGTAACCTGATCGTCGATGAAAGGGCGGTCAACCAGGAGGCGCAGGTCATTCTCGATTACCTCCAGCTGAACGTTGCGCCGACCACGCCTGTCGCCCGCCTGAGCGTCGCCCAGCAGCAGATGGTGGAGATCGCCCGGGCGCTGACTCTCAACGCCCGATTAATCATTATGGACGAACCTTCCGCCGCGCTGAGCGACAGCGAGGTGGAAAGCCTGCACCGCGTGGTGCGGGAGCTTAAAAACCGCGGCGTGAGCATTATTTACGTTACCCACCGTCTGCACGAAGTTTTCCAGCTCTGCGATCGCTTCACCGTTTTCCAGGACGGCCGCTTTACCGGCACCGGCGCGGTGGCGGAGACCAACGTCGAACAGCTGATCCGTCTGATGGTCGGGCGCGACGTGGCCTTTAACCGCCGTCCGGCCAGCGAAACGCATCATGAAGACAAACCCGTCCGCCTGGCGGTGAAGGGGCTGAGCCGCGAAAAGCCGCCGCTGGATCCGCACGGCATCGCCCTGCACGACATCAGCTTCCACGTCCACGCAGGGGAAGTTCTGGGCATTGCCGGGCTGGTGGGCGCGGGACGTACCGAAGTGGCGCGCTGCCTGTTTGGCGCAGACGCCTTTACCTCAGGGAGCTTTGAGCTGGACGGCGTGCCGTACCAGCCGCGCGACCCGCTGTATGCCCTCGACCAGGGCGTGGCGCTGGTGCCGGAAGACCGCAAAAAAGAGGGGGCGGTGCTGGGGCTGTCGATTCGCGACAACCTGTCGCTCTCCTGTCTCTCCTCGCTGCTGCAGTGGCGCTGGTTCGTGAACACCCGCAAAGAGGACGATCTGATTGAGTCCTACCGCAAGGCGCTGCAGATCAAAATGGTCAACAGCGCGCAGGAGGTGCGCAAGCTCTCCGGCGGCAACCAGCAAAAGGTGATCCTCGCGCGCTGCATGGCGCTCAACCCGCGGGTGCTGATCGTCGATGAGCCGACGCGCGGCATCGACGTGGGGACCAAATCGGAAGTGCACCAGGTGCTGTTTGACATGGCGAAAAAGGGCGTGGCGGTGATCGTGATCTCCTCCGATCTGCCTGAGGTGATGGCGGTGTCCGACCGGATCATCACCCTCAGCGAAGGCCGGGTGACCGGCGAGATCCACGGCGACGACGCTAACGAAGAACGGCTGATGACGATGATGGCCATCAACCACAACGCCCTGAACGCGGCATAACGGAGTTTCTCATGACGCAGATGATTTCTAAAACGCAGGCCCCGGTCAAACGCGCCGGACGCATCGATCCCATCGCCTTCTTCGAGCGCTTCGGGGTGCTGATTTTCATGATCCTGCTGCTGATCTTCTTCCAGTCGCAGAACAGCAACTTTTTCTCTGAACGCAATATTTTCAACATCCTGACCGAAGTGTCCATCTACGGGATCATGGCCGTGGGGATGACCTTCGTCATTCTGACCGCCGGGATCGACCTCTCCGTGGGCTCCATTCTCGCGGTGTGCGCCATGACCGCGGCGTACGTCATTAAGGGCGACAACTTCACCACCGTCGACCCGAACGCCTGGGGCGGCATGAGCTGGCTGATTGGGCTGGGGATTTGTCTGGCGATGGGCACGGCGATTGGCTTCCTGCACGGCCTGGGCGTCACCCGCCTGCGCCTGCCGCCGTTCATCGTCACCCTCGGCGGGATGACAATCTGGCGCGGCCTGACGCTGGTGATTAACGACGGCGCGCCGATCGCCGGTTTCGATCAGGGCTACCGCTGGTGGGGACGCGGGGAGCTGCTCGGCATCTCTATTCCTATCTGGATCTTCGCCATCGTCGCCGTCGGCGGCTATCTGGCGCTGCATAAAACCCGCTGGGGACGCTTCGTCTACGCCATCGGCGGCAACCCGGAGGCGGCGCGACTGGCGGGGGTCAACGTGAAGCGCGTGCTGGTCAGCGTCTACGTGCTGATCGGCTGTCTGGCCGGGCTGGCGGGCTTCATCCTGAGCGCGCGTCTGGGGAGCGCCGAGGCGGTAGCCGGGATCTCCTTTGAGCTGCGCGTCATCGCCTCGGTGGTGATCGGCGGCACCTCGCTGATGGGCGGCTACGGGCGCATCGGCGGCACCATTATCGGCTCCATCATCATGGGCATTCTGATTAACGGCCTGGTGCTGATGAACGTCTCGGCCTACTACCAGCAGATTATCACCGGATTAATTATCGTTCTGGCGGTGGCATTCGATACCTATGCCAAAAGCCGTCGCGGCGCACTGTGAGGATCACGATGAAAGAGGTTCGTATTGGATTAATTGGCACCGGGTATATCGGCAAGGCGCACGCTATCGCCTATGCCCAGGCCCCGACGGTCTTCAACCTGCGCGGCAGGCTGGTGCGCGAGATGGTGGCGGAAGTCACGCCGGAGCTGGCGGCAGCGCGCGCGCAGGCGTTTGGCTTCAACCGTTCCACCGGGGACTGGCGGGCGCTGGTGGCCGACCCGGCCATTGACGTGGTGGATATTTGCTCTCCCAACCATCTGCATAAAGAGATGGCGCTGGAGGCGATCCGCCACGGCAAGCACGTCTACTCGGAAAAGCCGCTGGCGCTGAACGCCCACGACGCGCGTGAAATGGTTGAGGCTGCACAGCGGGCAGGAGTGAAAACCCTGGTGGGGTTCAACTACATGAAGAACCCGACGGCGCAGCTGGCGAAGGAGATTATCGCGCGCGGCGAGATTGGCGAGGTGATCCACTTCTACGGCACCCACAACGAAGACTATATGGCCGACCCGCTCTCGCCCATTCACTGGCACTGCTTCAAAGAGACCGCCGGGCTGGGGGCGCTGGGCGACCTCGCGGCGCATATCGTCAACATGGCTCAGTACCTGGTGGGGGATATCGAGCAGGTCTGCGGCGACCTGAAGATCGTGGTCCCGGCGCGACCGGCGAAGGCCGGATCGTCTGAGATGATTGCCGTTGAAAACGAGGATCAGGCCCACGCGATGGTGCGTTTCGCGGGCGGGGCGCAGGGCGTGATTGAAACCTCCCGCGTTGCCTGCGGACGCAAGATGGGGCTGTCGTACGTCATCACCGGAACGAAAGGCGCCATCAGCTTCACCCAGGAGCGCATGGCGGAGCTGAAGCTTTATCTGCATGACGATCCGGTGAACCGCCAGGGGTTCCGCACGCTGCTCGTCGGCCCGGCGCACCCGGACTACGCCGCGTTCTGCATGGGCGCGGGACACGGGATTGGCTTTAACGATCAAAAAACGGTGGAGGTGCGCGACCTGGTGGACGGGATAGCCGCTGACGCACCGATGTGGCCGGACTTCGAAGAGGGCTGGAAGGTGTCGCGCGTGCTGGACGCGATTGCGCTCTCGCACCGGGAAGGCCGCTGGCTGAACGTGAACGACATTGTCTGATGAGGTATCAACGTGGAAAAGCAGTTTGATGTGATATGCATGGGCCGCGTGGCGGTAGACCTCTACAGTCAGCAGATTGGTGCCCGTCTGGAGGACGCGTCCAGCTTCGCCAAATATCTCGGCGGGTCGTCGGGCAACGTGGCGTATGGCACCGCGCGTCAGGGTTTACGTTCGTCGATGCTGGCGCGCGTCGGCGATGAACATATGGGCCGCTTCCTGCGGGAAGAGCTCAACCAGGTGGGCTGCGATACCAGCCATCTGATTACCGATAAACAACGCCTCACGGCGCTGGTGCTCCTCGGCATTAAAGACCGGGACACCTTTCCACTGATTTTTTATCGCGATAACTGCGCGGATATGGCGATTACCGCCAGCGATGTGGACGAAAGCTACATTGCCTCCGCACGTTGTCTTGCCATCACCGGGACTCACCTTTCTCATCCGCAGACCCGCGAGGCGGTGCTGACGGCGCTGGGCTATGCCCGCCGTCACGGCGTGCGCACGGTGCTGGACATCGACTATCGTCCGGTGCTGTGGGGGCTCACCGCCTTAGGCGACGGCGAAACGCGTTTTATCGCCGCCGAGAAGGTCACCCGCGAGCTGCAGGAGGTTCTGCACCTCTTCGACGTCATTGTCGGCACCGAAGAGGAGTTTCACATTGCGGGCGGCAGCACGGATACCCTGCAGGCGCTGGGACAGGTGCGTGCCGTCAGTGACGCAGCGCTGGTCTGCAAGCGCGGCGCGCTCGGCTGCTCGGTCTATACCGACGCCATTCCGCCCCGGCTGGACGACGGCCTGACGGTGACCGGCGTGCGCGTGGAGGTGCTGAACGTCCTCGGGGCGGGGGACGCGTTTATGTCCGGCCTGCTGCGCGGCTACCTGAACGACGAAGGCTGGGAGCAGGCGTGCCGCTACGCCAACGCCTGCGGCGCGCTGGTGGTTTCGCGCCACGGCTGTGCCCCGGCGATGCCGAGCAAAATCGAGCTGGATGACTATCTTTCCCGCGCCGCGAACGTGCCGCGCCCGGATCTCGACCCGCGTCTTAACCATCTCCACCGGGTGACCACCCGCCGCCGCGAATGGCCGGAGCTGTGCGTGATGGCCTTCGACCACCGCAGCCAGCTTGAGGATATGGCGATGCAGTGCGGCGCGTCGCTTAAGCGCATTCCGGCGCTGAAGCAGCTGATCCTGCAGGCCAGCCGCGAGGCGGCGAGCCGCGCCGGGCTGGAGGGCAAAGCCGGTCTTCTGTGCGACGGCACCTTTGGTCAGGACGCGCTGAACGCAATCACCGGGGAAGGGTGGTGGATTGGTCGTCCCATTGAGCTGCCGGGATCCCGGCCGCTGGAGATGGAGCACGGCAACATCGGCACCCAGCTTATCAGCTGGCCGCAGGAGCACGTGGTGAAGTGCCTGGTCTTTTTCCACCCGGAAGATGCCCACGGCCTGCGCCTGGAGCAGGAGCAGAAAATCGCCGAGGTGTACCACGCCTGCTGCCGGTCCGGGCACGAGCTGCTGCTTGAGGTGATCCTGCCTGCCAGCATGCCGCGCAGCGACGAGCTCTACCTGCGCGCCATCTCCCGTTTCTACAACCTCGGCATTTACCCCGACTGGTGGAAGCTACCGCCGCTCTCCGCCGACGGCTGGACGGCGCTGAGCGAGATTATCGAACGCCGCGATCCGCACTGCCGCGGGGTGGTGATACTCGGCCTGGACGCTCCGGCGGAACAGCTGCGCGCCGACTTCAAAGCCGCAGCGGGGCAGACGGTAGTGAAAGGCTTCGCCGTGGGGCGCACGCTGTTTGGCGATGCCTCCCGCGCGTGGCTAAAGCACGATATTGATGATGCGCAGCTGGTGGCGCGCATCCGGGACAACTACCTGCAGCTTATCGCCTGGTGGCGCGAGCGCGGACACGCATAATGGAGACGACAATGAGTGTGCAATTAGGCATTAACCCGCTGACGTGGACGAACGACGATCTGCCTTCTCTCGGCGCGGAAACCTCGCTGGAAACCTGTCTGAGCGAAGGTAAAGAGGCCGGTTTTGCCGGCTTCGAGCTGGGCAATAAATTCCCGCGCGAAGCGCGCCTGCTTGGCCCCATCCTGCAGCGTCACGACCTGCAGCTGGTCTCCGGCTGGTACTCCGGCCGCCTGCTGGAGCGCAGCGTGGAGGAGGAGATCGCCGCCGTGCAGCCGCACCTGACGCTGCTGCGCGAGCTGGGGGCGAAGGTGCTGGTGTTTGCGGAAGTGAGCGGCTGCATTCACGGCGAGCAGCAGACCCCGGTGCATCTGCGCCCGCGCTTCCCGCAGGAGCGCTGGAAGGAGTACGGCGAGAAGCTCACCGAATTTGCCCGCTATACGCAGCAGCAGGGCGTGCAGATTGCCTACCATCACCATATGGGCACGGTGATTGAGTCTTCCGAAGACGTGGACAACCTGATGACTCACACCGGGGAGGCGGTCGGACTGCTGCTGGATACCGGCCATCTGACCTTTGCCGGGGCCGATCCGCTGGCGGTGGCGCAGCGTTGGGCGTCGCGCATCAATCACGTTCACTGCAAAGACGTGCGCGCCGACGTGCTGGCGGACGTGAAAAACCGCAAAACCAGCTTCCTCGATGCGGTGCTGAGCGGCGTGTTTACCGTGCCGGGCGACGGCTGCGTCGATTACCCACCGATTATGCGGCTGCTGAAGGCGCAGGATTATCACGGCTGGCTGGTGGTCGAGGCCGAGCAGGATCCGGCGATTGCCCATCCGCTGACCTACGCCCGTCTGGGGTATAACAACCTGAGCCGCCTGGCGCGCGACGCCGGACTGATTTGAGGAGGGAACATGTCACGTCTGTTATCACGCTGGCAGCAGCCGAACGCGGAGGGGCGCACCCAGTCCGTCACGCCGGAAAGCGCGGGGTGGGGCTACGTCGGCTTTGAGGCGTATGAGCTGCAGGAGGGGCAGACGCTGACGCTGCCCGCCGTCAGCGAAGAGCGCTGCCTGGTGCTGGTCGCCGGGCGGGCCTCCATCCGCACGCCTTCCGCGCAGTTTAACGACATCGGCGAGCGGATGAGCCCCTTCGAGCGTATCAAGCCGTGGGCGGTTTACGTCACATCTCAGGAGTCGGTGCAGGTGAAGGCGCTGACGAAGCTGGAGCTGGCGGTCTGCGCCGCGCCGGGCAAGGGCTCGTATCCGACGCGGCTGATTGCGCCGCAGGATATCGATGGCGAAGCGCGCGGTAAAGGTCACAACCAGCGCTACGTGCACAACATTCTGCCGGAAGACAGGCCCGCCGACAGCCTGCTGGTGGTGGAGGTGTGGACCAGTGAGGGCTGCACCAGTTCGTACCCGAGCCACAAGCATGACACGGATAACCCGCCGCAGGAGACCTACCTGGAGGAGACCTACTACCATCGCCTCAACCCGGAGCAGGGGTTCTGCATGCAGCGCGTCTACACCGACGACAGAACGCTGGATGAGTGTATGGCGGTCTATAACCGTGACGTGGTGATGGTGCCGAAGGGCTACCACCCGGTGGCGACGATGGCCGGGTATGATAGCTACTACCTCAACGTGATGGCCGGCCCGGTGCGTAAATGGATGTTCACCTGGGAAGAGGACCACGCGTGGATTAATCGGGATTATCCCGCGGACAGCGGTGTCTAGCGCGGGTTAGCCACCAGAACACCAGCGCCAGCAGGCTGACCGAGGCGCCAAGCAGGCAGACGCCCGGCCAGCCGGCACAGGCATACGTCATCGTTGTGCCGAGCGCGCCGAGCCCGCTGCCGACGGCATAAAACAGCATGTAAAGCCCGACCAGCCGGCTGTGCGCCTCGGGACGGGTGCGTAAAATCATGCTCTGATTAGTGACGTGCAGCGCCTGACCGCCCAAATCGAGCAGTATGATGCAGATAAGCAAGATCCCGAGTGAACGGTCCATCAGCGACAAGGGCCACCAGGCTAACAGTAAGATACTCAGCGCCGCCGCGCTGGTGCGTTGGGCATATCCCCGATCGGCCCAGCGTCCTGCCCGGCCAGCCACCAGCGCGCCCACCGCGCCAGCCAGTCCAAACGCGCCAATCGCTGTATGCGAAAAGTTAAACGGCGGTGCGCTCAGCGGCAGCACCAGCGCGCTCCAGAAAATGTTGAACGATGCAAACATCAGCAGCGCCAGCACGCCGCGTATCTGCAGCACTTTTTCCTGCCGCAGCAGCGTGAGCATTGAGCCAATCAGGCGCGGGTAGCTCATCGTGGCAGTGACGGCTGGCAGGGCGGGGAGTCGCCACCACAGAGGTAACGCAATCATGAGCATCAGCGCAGCAGCGCAAAGATAAACCCCGCGCCAGCCCGCGATATCGCTGATGCCACCGGCAAAGACGCGAGCGAGCAGCAAACCTGTGAACACGCCGCCCTGTGCCGCACCGACAACGCGTCCTTGTTCATGGGGCGACGCGGCGCTGGCGGCGTAGGCGATCAGCCCCTGCGTCATGGCCGTGCCCAACATACCGGTCGCAAGCATACCGATCAGCAGCGCTGAAGAGGACTGTGCCATGCTGACGGAAACCAGCGCCACCACCAGAGCAATCAGCTGTACTGCCATGAGTCGTCGACGATCCACTTTGTCACCCAGAGGAACGACGAGCAAAAGAGCCAGCGCGCAGCCAATTTGTGTCGCGGTCACCACGCCCCCCAGGGCCGCATGGCTGATGCCGAAATCGTTCGCCAGCGCGTCAAGCAAAGGCTGGGCGTAATAGACGTTTGCCACGCTTAAGCCGCTGGCGGTGGCGAACAGCCAGACCATGCTGCGCGGCATGTCGGCTGAAGGAAGGGCTGACGTCAGTGACATATTCAAAATCCTCGCCTGTGATAACCTGGTTTCAAAATGAAACTGGTTGAATGCTAGGCTAAGCAGTTTTAAAATGCAACTAGTTATAGGGTGGCCTTTGCGAGGAAAACAGGTGATGTCCCGAAATACGGTAAAAGAGGAATATTGTCCCGTTGCCCGCAGCGTTGACCTGCTTGGGGATCGCTGGTCGCTTCTCATTGTGCGTAATGCGTTTGACGGCATGACGCGCTTCGGGGATTTTCAGCGCAGCCTTGGGGTGGCGCGCAACATCCTTTCTGACCGGCTTCGCAAGCTGGTTGAGGCAGAAATCCTGACGTTACAGGGAGCATCGGACGGCACGGCTTATCAGGAATATGTTCTGACCGACAAAGGCGAACGTCTTTTCCCGGTGATCGTGGCGCTGCGTCAGTGGGGAGAGCAAAATCTGTTTGCGCAGGGCGAGCGTCACTCGCTGCTGGTCGACAGGCGGACGGGCAGGCCGGTTCCCTTTATGGCGCCAGCAGCGCATGACGGCACTGCGCTGCTGCCGGTGGATACGGAAGTGCAGAAGATCGAATGAGTCACTCCGGTTAATTACTGCTTATCGCCTGCTCAATCGTCCGGGCAACGATCTGCGGCTGGCTGACCATAGACACGTGGCTTGCCGCCACCTCGGCGGTTTTCGCATGGATCGTCTTCGCCATCGCCCGTTCCAGATCGGGGTTGATCATTCGGTCATTCTTGCTGACCACATACCAGCTCGGTTTATCATGCCACGCCGCGTGGGCGACCTTTTCACCAAACGCCTCGGCCTTAATCGGCCCCTGCGTGGCTGCAATCGTATCTTGAATGTCTGGCTTCACGTCAGGCGCGAAGTCCTTTCTGACGGCTCCTGTCGGCAGGTATAAATAGCCGTCCGCCGTTTTAGCAATGCCCGCGCTGCCCGGCGGGGCAGGATAGCTTCCTGCCAGATCCGCCGTCGACTGGCCGGAATCCGGCGCGAACGCCGCCACGTACACCAGCGATTTTACCCGCGCATCGTTGCCCGCCTCGCTAATCACGGTACCTCCCCAGGAGTGGCCCACCAGCACCACGTTACCCTGGGCGCGGGCGATGGCCCGCCGCGTGGCCGCAACGTCATCCTTAAGCGACGTGAGCGGGAGCTGGACGGCAATGACCTCGACGTGCTGCTTCTGCAACAGGGTAATCACCTTATTCCAGCTGCTGCCGTCGGCAAACGCGCCGTGCACCAGCACGACGCTGTTTTTACTCTGCGCAAAGGCGCTGGCGGAAAGCGCCAGCAGGCCTGCCGTCACTACAGACAGTGCTTTCATCTTCAGACTCCTTAAAAGTGGTGGACAGCCGCGTGGGGCGGGACGGTGAATTCAACGGTTTTGTGGTCGAGCGGCTTATGCGTCGGGTCGGCCAGAATAATCGTCACCTTGTGTTTACCGGCGGGTAGCCCTACAAGGATCACCGGCTCTCCGCTGGCGTCAGCCCAGTGCCACGGCGCGTCATCCACCACCACGTGAATGTGCCCGATGCGCGGCGTGACCTTGAGCGCCTCGGGGCCGAATACCGGCTCGATGCGCAGGTTTTCGGCACGGTACTGGATAAACACCGCGCCTTTGCTCAGCGGCCCGGCAAGCGGCGGATCGACTATCAGCTTTGCGGGCGGCTGCGGCTGCGCCAGCGGCGCAACGGCGGCGGGGCCGTTAACGTCCTCGGCGCTCAGGTTTTCCAGCGGCATGGTCCGGGCATGGGCTACAGATGCCAGGACTAGCAGGGGGAAAAGTGCATAGCGACGAATCATGGGTTCTCTCCTTATCGGTTGTGAATGACGACAGGGAAAGAAAACCATTTTTATGTATCGGAGATATTTGCCGGAGGCGGCGTTTTGTACCCGTTTGTCAGCGTGGCGCTCTGGATACAGTGCGATACAGTTTGCCTGCCTGGACGACGCACAATCGCTATCGCCAGCCCGGCAATCACCAGCGTCAGGCCCGTTGATACCCACATTGCACCTGCGATCCCCAGCGTTTTATTCAGCCACGCATAGGCAAACGGTGAGGCTGCCGCCATCAGCTGGCCGGGGATCAGCAGCATGCCGGTGCGGCGGGCATAGCTTTCGGCGCTAAACAGCTCCAGCGGCAGGGTGGCTTTCACAATGGCGACCAGCCCGTTGATGGCGCCGTAGCCCAGCACGAACCCGGCCGCACACCACGCAAACAGGGCGCTGCTCATCCCCAGAAGAAAGCAGAGCGGCATGGCGAGCGCGGTAAAAAGCGTCAGTTTGAAGGGGGTTAAGCGGGTACCCGCCAGCACTTCAAGCGAGCGGGCACCCGTCTGGCCGACTCCCCACAGCATCCCGATGGCGACCGGCAGGCCGAAGTGGGCAATAAACTCCGGCAGATTGGTGGACGTGCCGTTAGAGACAAAGGTGATGAGGGCAATGAAGGCGGCATAAAGCCAGGCGTTACGCCGCTCGTTGTTCAGCGGCGGCGCGGTGACCTTTGTCGTCACCGTCAGCCGCTGCCGGGGAAGCGTTCGAATCAGCATCGCGCTCAGCAGGCCGAAGAGCGCGTAGACGCGCAGCGCCTCCTGCCAGCTCATGACCTGAAGCAGAGCATCGCCCAGCGGCCAGAAAACGGCGGAGGCCAGCCCGCCCGCCAGCGTGACGCGTGAGATTGTTCTTCGCGCCTGCTGCCCGTAGAGGTTTACCAGCGCGGCGAACAGCGCGTCGTACAGCGACAGGCGCATCCCTACGCCGCCGATCAGCCAGGCGCAGTACCAGCCAAAAAGCGTCTGGGTATACGCCATCCCTGCGCAGCTTGCGGCGATCAGCAACGTGCCGCTCATCACCACCTTCTGACCGCCAAAGCGTGCCAGCAGGAGGGCGACAAACGGAGAAACCGCCGCCATCACCAGCATCGCCAGCGTCAGGCCGAGGTAAATCTGCGGTGATGACCATCCCCGGTCGGCTGAAATCGCCAGCGCAAAGGTGCCGGGCATATAAAACGAGATCCCCCAGTTGATAAGCTGATTACATCCCGCCGTGAGGGCGAGGCGGCGTGGCAGGGCGGGTGTTTCCATTGTTTTTCATTCCGTTATGCAGTTGTCCTGAGCATAACTCGCGCGCTATTGTGCTGGCAGGGCAGCAACCTTATGCGCGGTATAAGAGAAACTTTGAATGACAACGCTTAATCTGGGCTATCTCGCCACCTTTCGTCTGGTGATACAGCGCGGCAGCTTTTCAGCGGCAGCGGATGCGCTGGGTATTTCCCAGCCTGCCGTCAGCCTGCAAATACGTCAGCTGGAGCAGTTTCTGCAAACGCGGCTGGTGGAGCGTACCGGACGAGGGATTAAGGCTACGGCTGCCGGGCAGGCGTTGCTGGCGCATGGGGAGCGTATTCAGCAGGCGGTGGATGACGCCATCCGGTCCGTGAGCGCATTCAGCCACGATGTGAGCGGCACCATTACGCTTGGCACGGGGGCAACGGCCTGCATCCATCTTCTGCCGCCGCTGCTGGAGAAGCTGCGTCGAGACTATCCCCTCCTGAGCGTGGGGGTGACGACGGGCAACACCCTCGACATCGTCAGGGCCATCGAAGAGAACCGGCTCGATATGGGGCTGGTGACGCTGCCGGTGAGCGGCAGAGCGCTGGACGTCATGCCGGTAATGGACGAAGAGTTTGTTTTTATCGCGTCGCGGGAGCAGCAGGACGCTTTCAGGGATTTTACCCCGGAGGCGCTGCACGCTCAGCCGCTGATTGCCTTTGAATCAGGCAGCGGTACCCGGGCGCTGATCGATGGCTGGTTTGCGGCGAATGGATTAGCGATCGCACCGGTGATGCAGCTTGGCAGCATCGAGGCGATCAAACGCATGGTTCGTGCGGGTCTGGGCTACAGTATTGTGCCGCGAATGGCGGTCGAACAGGATGCCGATCGCGAAGGGCTATGTGTGATGTCGCTTACGCCCATGCTGCAGCGGCAGCTGGCGATCGTAATGCGGCAGGATAAAATCCTCAGCAAAGGGATCGCGGCCATTATTCGGCTCGTGCAAGATCCTTCGGCTGTTTAGCGGTCAGCGGTGTCGACGGTCAGGCTGGATTGCTGCGACTGGGTTTTGTCCTGATGGTGGTACCAGGCGCCAATTGAAGAGTAAACGAAGCGGCCAAAGAAAAACAGGAAGCTGATGAGCAGTATGATGCGGGTCATTCGGGTATTAAATTGATGTCGTTTTCGCATACGCGTGACCTGACTCACTCTGTTTTTCCTGGATAAGCCCTTTTGGGCGACGAGGATATTAAGGCACAGCGGGAAGATGGGGTCAATTCTGAAGTGTGTAAATAACCGTCAATGTTTACATTGATTAATGTTATTGAAATTAATTAATGCATTTACCATATTGATAATATGAAGAAAATAATTTCAAAAAAACACCGCGAAAAGTTATTTGCGTAAAGTAGTTTGATTTAAGTCAACGGCTTCCCGGCCCTGATATTTAAAATCCTTCCTCCATACAGTTCGCCCCGCACGCCGCCGGGCGGCGCGTACGTCAGGTTGGATGCCTGTCTTTATTTTCCCTCAGGAGCGAAAGGGGTTTAACCGGGCATCTATGAACATTCTGGCTTTCCTGAAAAAAAATGAAAACCGCTGGTGGGCATTACCGCTTATTTTGCCTGTGGTTTTACTTCCCGTGCTGAGCATTGCGAATACATTCACGCAGCTGGGCGACGGCATTGCGGCACTCTATTATTTACCCCTCTCATTTTTGCTTTCGCTGATGATGTTCTTTGGCCTGGAAGCGCTGCCCGGGATCGTATTGTCGCTGTTTATCCGCTATTACCCGTCGGTCGGGATGTTTGAAACCGTCGCGGGGATCCTCCATTTTGTCGTCCCTTTAGTGCTCAGCTGGGGTGGCTACCGGGTGTTTGCGCCCAGACGGAATATGACCGCATACGGCGACGTGCGGCTGATGGCGCAGCGCATCTTCTGGCAGGCGTTCTGCCCCGCGACGCTATTTCTGGTGCTGTTTCAGTTTGCGGTGTATTTAGGCGTGTATGAGAGCCGTCAGAGCCTTGCGGGATTAAATCCGCTCAATATTCGCACGCTCATCAACTATCAGACGCTGCTGGTCAGCGGGCTAACGGGCGTACCGCTGAGCTATCTGCTGATCCGCCTGCTTCGTCATCCGCGCTATATCAAAAGCCTTCTCTCGCAGATCCGTTCCGAGATAGACAAAAAGGTGACGGTCGTTGAGTTGTTGGTGTGGGCTATCGCGCTTGGCGGACTGCTTTCGCTGCTGCTGCTTCCGATGAATGAGAACAGCTCCATTTTCACCACCAACTACACCCTTTCCCTGCTGATGCCGGTGATGCTCTGGGGCGCGATGCGTTTTGGCTATAAGCTGATTTCGCTTATCTGGACGCCGATACTGCTGGTGTCTATTCACTATTTTTACCGCTATATCCCGGTGAACCCGGGGTATGACATTCAGCTGGCGATCACCTCTTCCAGTTACCTGGTCTTCTCGTTCGTGGTGATTTATATGTCGATGCTGGCGACCCGGCAGCGCGCGGCGAACAAACGCTCCCGCAGGCTGGCGCTGCTCGACCCGGTCGTCCATATGCCTAATCTGCGGGCGCTGTCGCGCGATCTGGCGAAAAACCCGTGGTCGGCGCTCTGCCTGCTGCGCATTCCGGAGCTGGAAATTCTGGGCCGAAATTACGGCGTGTTGCTGCGGATTCAGTACAAGCAGCAGCTGGCGCAGTGGGTGAATGGCATTCTCCAGCCCAATGAGCTGGTGTATCACCTGACCGGGTATGACCTGGCGGTACGGCTCAACGCGGAATCGCACCAGCAGCGGATTGAAGCCCTGGACGAGCATATCAAGCAGTTCCGCTTTGTCTGGGACGGCATGCCGCTGCAGCCGCAGGTGGGCGTGAGCTATTGCTATGTCCGGTCCCCGGTTAACCATCTTTATCTGGTGCTTGGCGAACTGGGCGTGGTTGCCGACCTGTCGCTCTCCTCCAACCATCCGGAAAACCTTCAGCAGCGTGGGGCCGTCCATTTGCAGCGCAGCCTGAAGGATAAAGTCGCGATGATGAGCCGCCTGCAAAAGGCGCTTGATAACGACGAATTCACCCTGCTGGTTCAACCCGTTCGCGGCATGCGTGGCGATTGCTATCACGAAGTCCTGCTCCGGATGCCGGATATCAACGGGCTATTGATCTCCCCCGACCAGTTCCTGCCCGTCGCGCAGGAGTTTGGTCTCTCTTCCCGGGTAGATTTGTGGGTGCTGGAGCACACCCTGCGCTTTCTCGCCGCGCATCGCGAAAGACTGCCCGGCCAGCGCTTTGCCATTAATCTTGCCCCGTCGACCGTGTGTCGGGTGCAGTTTCCGCTTGAGGTGAATCGCCTGCTGGCGAAATACGCCATTGAGCCGTGGCAGCTAATCTTTGAAGTGACGGAGTGCAGCACTTTTTGCAATGCGGAACAGGCGCTACACATCCTCCGGCAGCTGCAGAAAATGGGGGTACGTATTGCAATTGATGATTTTGGCACCGGCTATGCGAGCTATGCGCGGCTGAAAAGCGTGGACGCGGATATTCTCAAGATTGACGGCAGCTTTATTCGCAATATCGTCAACAACAGCCTGGATTATCAGATTGTGGCGTCTATCTGCCATCTGGCGCGCATGAAAAAGATGCTGGTGGTAGCGGAGTATGTCGAAAGCGAAGAGATACGTAGCGCGGTTCACGCGCTAGGCATCGATTATGTGCAGGGTTATCTGATTGGCAGACCGGCACCGCTTGAGTCACTGCTGGAAGCAGAGGCGTCCACCGCGGACGCCTGAGCCGTTACGCGGCGACGTCGGCGCTCTCTTCTTCAATTTTGAGCAGCCAGCCGGTGACCGCTTCCCAGTACTGCTGCTCTTTTTCCAGGTCCAGCAGGACCAGCGCGTTCTGGCTGAACCAGTCGTGCGGGAAGCTCAGCGTCCAGTGATGGTCGTCGGTTTTAAGCTTCAGCGTAGGCGGCGTGGTGGTGGCCTGACGCTGGTTATTGAGCAGCACGCCCAGACGCAGCAGCTGAATAAGCGGCAGGAACTGTTTTTTCTTGAACAGCGTAAAGCGCGGCAGGTCGTCGAGCTTGATGGCTTTGCGGTGATAACGCACCAGGGTCGCCATCATGGTTTGCTGCTCCTGGTTGAAGCCAGGCAGATCGCTGTTTTGCAGAATATAGGCCGAATGGCGGTGCATCCCGCTGTGGTTGATGTTCAGCCCCACCTCGTGCAGCATCGCGGCCCATTTCAACAGCGCGGCAAGCTGCGGGTGAGCGAGCTTCGGATTCTGCTCCTGCCACTGTTCGTACATCTGTACCGTGGTGTCCAGCACGCGCTTCGCCTGTTCACGGTCGATGTTGTACTGGTTGGCCAGGCTTTGCGCGGTTCGGCTGCGAATATCCTGATGGCGGAAGCGGCCTTCCATCTCATACAGCACGCCTTCACGCAGCGCACCGTCCGACAGACGCAGCTCTTTTATGGCGAGGGCATCAAACACGCCGCAGAGAATAGCCAGCCCCGGCACGAATACCGCTTTACGCTCGTCGGAAAGACCCGGCAGGCTTAAGGCGTCAAAACTTTTATGCTTCAGCACTTCTTCGGTCAGCAACGTCAGGCGTTCGGGCGTGATAAACCCGTCTTTTTCACCCATCGCAAGCAGCACTTCATGCGCCGCCTTGATGGTGCCCGACGCGCCCAGCGCCACGTTCCAGCCCTGAATACGGTACTGCCAGGCCAGATTTTCCAGCTTCTGGACAGCCGCCATACGCGCGCGCTGGAAGTTCTCGCGGGTGATGGTGCCACCCGGGAAATACATCTGCGCGAAGCTGACGCAGCCCATACGGCGGCTTTCCACCAGGCGCGGCTCAAAGTCTTCGCCGATCACCAGCTCCGTTGAGCCACCGCCGATATCGATAACCAGCTTGCGTCCTTTTTCCGGCTGGGTGTGCTCAACGCCCATGAAAATCAGACGCGCTTCCTCGTTGCCGGAGATGATCTCAATCGGGTAGGGGATCACTTTTTCGGCCCGCTTGAGGAACTCCGGGGCGTTCAGGGCCTGGCGCAGGGTGTGGGTGCCCACGATGCACACGCTGGAGGGCGAGAAGCCCTGCAGGCGTTCAGCAAACAGCGACAGGCAGTTTAACCCGCGCTCCATCGCCTCTTCGCTGAGCATGCTGCGTTCATCAAGACCATCCGCCAGGTGTACGCGCTGCTTCAGACGACCGATGATCTGCAGCGCGCCATCCACCTCACGGGCGATGACCATGTGGAAACTGTTAGAGCCAAGGTCGACCGCGGCGAATTCCTGCGGGCGTGGGGTCTTATCATTTATCGGCATAGGTTAATCGGGTTGCTCGAGTGATTTGATATAGTCGTAAATCGCCAGTTGCGACCGCACTTTGCGGCGGTTGCCGCGCGGTACATAGCGGTTACTGAGTTCTTTGTCGATATAGCGTGCTTTCACGGTATCGCTGAACAGAATCTCGATAATGTCGAGGATCTGCTGCTTCAGGCGCGGATCCAGCAGCGGTGCCGCGACTTCAATACGGTAGTCAATATTGCGCGTCATCCAGTCTGCCGAAGAGAGATAGACCTGTTTATCACCCGCATTATCAAAAATATAGATCCGATCGTGTTCCAGGTAACGGTCAACAATGCTGATCACACGAATATTGTCGCTGATGCCTTCCAGTTCCGGGATCAGCGAGCACATGCCGCGGATCAGCAGGTTAACCGGCACGCCGGAGCTGGACGCTGCATACAGCCTGTCCACCAGCCCTTTGTCGACCAGGTTGTTAAGCTTCAGCGTGATGCCGGACGACAGCCCTTTCTGGGCATTGGCGATCTCTTTATCGATCATATCGTACAGCAGGCGGCGCGAGTTCTGCGGCGAGACCAGCAGATAGTCAAAGCTCACCGGACGGTACGGGTTTTCGATAAAGTTAAAGACCCGGCGCACTTCGTTAGTGATGCGGGCGTCGGCGGTTAAGAGCGAGTAGTCGGTATAAATTCGCGCCGTTTTCTCGTTAAAGTTCCCGGTACCGATGTGGGCATAACGCACTACATCGTCGCCCTCTTTACGGGAAATCAGGAACAGCTTGGCGTGAATTTTCAGACCCGGCGCGGAGAAGATGACGTGCACACCGGCTTCCGTCAGACGGCGCGCCCAGTGAATGTTGGCCTCTTCGTCGAAGCGCGCCTGCAGCTCAACCACCACGGTGACCTTTTTGGCGTTGTGCGCCGCATGGATCATCGCGTCGATGATGCGGGAATCTTTTGCCACGCGGTAGATGTTGATTTTGATCGCCAGCACGCTCGGGTCGAACGAGGCCTGACGCAGCAGCTCCAGCACGTGCTCGAAGGTGTGGTACGGATAGTAAAGCAGCACGTCGCGTTCGCGAATGGCGTCGAATCCGTTGCGGAATTTATCGAACCACAGATGGCGCAGGCGCGGCAGCGGCTTGTTCACCAGATTGGCTTTGCCGACGTTCGGGAAGCCAATAAAGTCTTTAAAGTTGTGGTAACGGCCACCCGGCACGATGGAGTCATAGCGCGAAATGGTCAGTTTATCGCGCAGCATCTCCACCATGGCGTCCGGCATATCGCGCTGATAAACAAAACGTACCGGCTCGGCCGTCAGGCGCTGTTTCAGGCTGGAGGACATCAGCTCCATCAGGCTGGCTTCCATCTCGTGCACCAGGTCATATTCGGCGTCACGGGTCATTTTCATCGAGTAGGCGTTTAACGCATCGTAATCGAAGAAGCCTTTGAAGATGTCGTCCAGGCAGTAGCGCAGGATGTTATCGAGCAGGATCATCGGCTTGCGTCTGCGCGGGGTTTCCGGCGGCAGGTTCACAAAGCGCGGCACCTTGTCGGACGGGATCTCCAGCAGCGCGTAACGGATAGACTCACCGCGAATAATTTCCACCGCCAGGTAGGTGTAATCATCCTTCAGGAACTGAACCAGATCGGTTTCGCGGTTGATCAGAATCGGGGTAATGTGCTGGCGCAGGTAGTGTTTGAAGTAGTGGCGCAGCCAGTTTTGTTGGTTAACGGAAAGCTGGCGTTCGTTAATCAGGAAGATTTGATTGCGCGCCATCTCCAGCAGCAGTTCGTTATACAGGCCGTCAAATTCCTGATCGGCTTTCAGCACGCGGGACTGGATTTTGCCCAGCAGATGCCGCGAGTGCGAGTTTAAGCCCTGTTCTTCGCTGATGATGATGCGTCTTTTCAGCTCGGCAAAGCGAACCTTGTAGAACTCATCCAGGTTGTTGGAATAAATGCCCAAAAAACGCATGCGCTCGATTAGCGGGTTACTTTTGTCTGCCGCTTCCTGGAGTACACGTTCGTTGAATGCTAACCAGCTTAGCTCTTTCTCGATATATAACTTTTCCTGACCCATTACAGCTCACACTCCAGTTCAATCACAGGACGTGGTAAATCCGTCTCGTCCTTATTATGGCGAGCATTTCCACGATATGTCCAACAGTGCCAGAAAAGTATGACAGTTATTTTTTTTGTTGGGGATTTTAGAAGGTTGGAGAAGGGAATATCGGGTAATGCAATGTACAGGTCGGGTAAGCGCAGCAGCGCCACCCGACGTAACAAACTACTCTTCGGCCGCATAACCCTGCGGGGGTAACTTCACGCCGTCCAGCCAGGCTGCGCCGTCGCGCATCTCGAGACGCCCGTCGACAAACCAGCTTACCACCAGCGGGTAAATGGCGTGTTCCTGGGTCTGCACGCGTTCGGTCACGTCTTCTTCGCTGTCGCCGTCAAAGACCGGAACTTTCGCCTGCAGGATCACCGGGCCGCCGTCCAGCTCGTCGGTAACGAAATGCACGGAGGTGCCGTGCTCCTCATCGCCGTTTTCCAGAACCTGACGATGGGTGTGCAGGCCGGGATATTTCGGCAGCAGGGAAGGGTGGATATTCAGCAGACGACCGGCGAAGTGTTCGACGAAGGCCGGGCTCAGAATACGCATATAGCCCGCCAGCACGACCACGTCCGGCGCGTAGGCATCAATCTCATGCACCAGCTCGCGGTCAAAGGCTTCACGCCCGGCGAACTGGCTGGCTTCCAGCGCGTGCGCGGGAATGTTCGCTTCCCGCGCGCGCTCAAGGCCGAACGCGTCGGCCTTGTTGCTGAAAACTGCCCGAATGGTGCCATTGATTTTCTTCTGTTTGCAGGCGTCTATGATGGCCTGCAAATTGCTTCCGTTGCCGGAAATGAGCACCACGATGTTTTTCATTCAATGACCACACGCTGTTCGGAATCGGAAGCTTTAATCGTACCGATTTTCCACGCGTTTTCACCTTTTTCAGTCAGCAGCTTAACCGCTTTATCCGCTTCGCTTGCCGGCAGGGCGATAACCATGCCCACGCCACAGTTAAAGGTGCGGTACATTTCGTGAGAGCTCACGTTACCCGCGGTCTGCAGCCAGTTAAACACGGCCGGCCACTGCCATGAGGATTCGTCGATCACCGCCTGGGTGTTATCCGGCAGGACGCGCGGGATGTTTTCCCAGAAGCCGCCGCCGGTCAGGTGAGCGATAGCGTGAACGTCGACCTTCTCGATAAGCTCAAGCACGTTTTTCACGTAGATGCGGGTCGGCGCCAGCAGATGGTCAGCCAGCGGTTTACCGTCCAGCTCGGTGGTCAGCGGATCACAGCCGCTCACTTCGAGGATTTTACGCACCAGGGAGTAGCCGTTGGAGTGCGGGCCGCTGGAGGCGAGCGCGATCAGCACATCGCCATCGGCCACTTTGCTGCCGTCGATAATTTCTGATTTTTCTACTACGCCGACGCAGAAGCCCGCGACGTCATAATCTTCGCCGTGATACATGCCCGGCATTTCTGCGGTTTCACCACCGACCAGCGCACAGCCGGACTGCAGGCAGCCTTCGGCGATACCGTTAATCACGCTGGCAGCGGTATCCACGTCCAGTTTGCCGGTTGCGTAGTAATCGAGGAAGAACAGCGGCTCTGCGCCCTGTACCACCAGGTCATTCACGCACATCGCGACCAGATCGATACCGATCGTGTCGTGACGTTTTAAATCCATCGCCAGGCGCAGTTTAGTGCCTACGCCGTCAGTACCCGAGACCAGAACAGGTTCACGATATTTTTGCGGCAGCGCGCACAGTGCGCCGAATCCACCCAGACCACCCATCACTTCCGGGCGGCGGGTTTTTTTCACCACACCTTTGATTCGGTCAACCAGCGCATTACCTGCGTCAATATCAACACCGGCATCTTTGTAGCTGAGAGAAGTTTTGTTGGTCACGGCTTAAATCCCCACGCGATTGCATAGCTAGTAAGAAAAATCGGCGCAATTCTAACAGTCCAGGCAAACGTTTGCGAGCCTATTCTGGACGTGGGGATCTTTTTTTCTGTGTACCTCGTGAATGCAGCCAAACTTGACTCTGTTCACGAAAATGAAACCGGTTTCTGAGAACTGCTTGCAACAGCTACGCCCTTTGCACATCATCGAAATGAAACCGGTTTCTGTAATTGTTTTTGCAGAAAATAACGCAGAATGAGGGAAAGCGAATGTCGGGATTTAAAGCAGATTTTCTGTGGGGCGGGGCCGTTGCGGCGCACCAGCTGGAAGGCGGCTGGAAAGAGGGCGGCAAGGGCGTGAGCGTCGCCGATGTGATGACCGCGGGGGCGCACGGCGTGCCGCGTGAAATCACCAACGGCGTGCTGGAGGGGAAAAATTATCCTAACCATGAAGCCATCGATTTCTACCACCGCTATAAAGAAGACATCAGACTCTTTGCCGGGATGGGGTTCAAATGCTTCCGCACCTCTATTGCCTGGACGCGGATCTTCCCGAAAGGTGACGAGCTTGAGCCTAACGAGGCTGGCCTGAAATTCTATGACGATCTGTTCGACGAATGCCTGAAGTACGGCATCGAACCGGTTATCACCCTGTCTCACTTCGAGATGCCTTTCCATCTGGTTACGGAATACGGCGGCTGGCGCAACCGTAAGCTGATCGACTTCTTCGTTCGTTTTGCAAAAGTGGTGTTCCAGCGCTACCAGCATAAGGTGAAGTACTGGATGACCTTCAACGAGATCAACAACCAGGCTAACTTCCACGAAGACTTTGCGCCGTTCACGAACTCCGGGCTGAAGTACGCGCCGGGTGAAGACCGTGAACCGGTGATGTTCCAGGCGGCGCACTACGAGCTCGTGGCCAGCGCCCTGGCGGTGAAGGCGGGGCGCGAGATTAACCCGTCGCTGCAGATCGGCTGCATGATTGCCATGTGTCCTATCTACCCGCTGACCTGTGCGCCGGACGATATGATGATGGCGATGAACGCCATGCACCGCCGCTACTGGTTCACCGACGTGCACGTTCGCGGGAAGTACCCGCAGCACCTGCTCAACTACTTCGAACGTCGCGGCTTCGCGCTGGATATCACCGAAGAGGATAAAGCCGCGCTGAAGCAGGGCTGCGTCGATTACATCGGCTTCAGCTACTACATGTCCTTCGCCACCAAGGCGACGGCGGACAACCCGCAGCTGGATTACGACGAAAGCAAGAGCCTGGTCTCTAACCCGTACGTGCAGAAATCCGACTGGGGCTGGCAGATTGACCCGGTCGGGCTGCGTTACTCCCTGAACTGGTTCTGGGATCACTACCAGCTGCCGCTGTTTATCGTTGAGAACGGCTTTGGCGCGATCGACGTGCAGGAGAGCGACGGCACGGTGAACGACCAGTACCGTATTGATTATCTGGCCGCCCATATCCGCGAGATGAAAAAAGCGGTGGTGGAAGATGGCGTGGAGCTGATGGGCTACACCCCGTGGGGCTGCATCGACCTGGTGTCTGCCGGTACGGGCGAAATGAAAAAACGCTACGGCTTTATCTTTGTGGATAAAGACAATGAAGGAAACGGCACGCTGAACCGCAGTAAGAAAAAATCGTTCGACTGGTATAAGCAGGTGATTGCGAGCAACGGCGAGAACCTGTAATTGTCGGGTGGCGCTAACGCTTACCCGACCTACACTACACGTAGGCCCGCGTAAGCGCAGCGCCACCGGGCAGAACCCCGCACCCAAGCCGGAGTCTCGCCTCCGGTTTTTTTGTCTCTAAATCACTTTGCTTGATATACGTCAAGCAACATGGGTATGGCCTAATCCGAAAAAAGCGGTATAATCCCGCGATTTTTTTGCGGACGCCACCTCAGAGGAGAAAGAGAATGAAGATTGTGGAAGTGAAACACCCACTCGTTAAACACAAGTTGGGCCTGATGCGTGAGCATGACATCAGCACGAAGCGTTTTCGCGAACTGGCATCTGAAGTCGGCAGCCTGCTGACTTACGAAGCGACCTCTGATCTGGAAACAGAAAAAGTCACCATCGAAGGCTGGAACGGCCCGGTGCAGGTTGAGCAGATCAAAGGTAAGAAAATTACCGTGGTGCCAATCCTGCGTGCCGGTCTCGGCATGATGGAAGGCGTGCTGGAGCACGTGCCAAGCGCGCGTATCAGCGTGGTGGGTATCTACCGTAACGAAGAAACCCTTGAGCCGGTTCCTTACTTCCAGAAGCTGGTCTCTAACATCGACGAGCGCATGGCGCTGGTGGTTGACCCAATGCTCGCGACCGGTGGCTCTATGATCGCCACCATCGACCTGCTGAAAAACGCGGGCTGTAACAGCATTAAGGTGCTGGTACTGGTTGCCGCTCCGGAAGGGATCGCGGCGCTGGAAAAAGCGCACCCGGACGTTGAGCTGTATACCGCCTCTATCGACCAGGGCCTGAACGAGCACGGGTACATCATCCCGGGGCTCGGCGATGCCGGCGATAAGATCTTTGGTACGAAATAATCGAATAACGATAAATAAGCCGACTTTGATAGTCGGCTTTTTTTTGAATAAAACACCAACAATACTACACAGAGGAAAACACTATGACGCGCCGTGCTATCGGGGTGAGTGAAAGACCGCCGCTTTTACAGACTATCCCGCTTAGTTTGCAGCACCTGTTCGCCATGTTTGGCGCAACCGTGCTGGTGCCAATCCTGTTCCACATTAACCCGGCCACCGTGCTGCTGTTCAACGGCATCGGTACGCTGCTGTACCTCTTTATCTGTAAAGGCAAAATCCCGGCGTATCTCGGGTCGAGCTTCGCCTTTATCTCGCCGGTGTTGCTGCTGCTGCCGCTGGGTTATGAAGTCGCGCTGGGCGGCTTTATCATGTGTGGCGTCCTGTTCTGCGTGGTGTCCTTCATTGTGAAGAAAGCCGGTACCGGCTGGCTGGACGTGATGTTCCCCACTGCGGCGATGGGCGCCATCGTTGCCGTCATCGGTCTTGAGCTGGCGGGCGTCGCGGCGAATATGGCCGGTCTGCTGCCTGCTGACGGCCAGTCACCGGATTCCAAAACCATTATCATCTCGCTGGTAACGCTGGGCGTGACGGTGTTTGGCTCCGTGCTGTTCCGCGGCTTCATGGCGATTATCCCGATCCTGATCGGCGTGCTGGCGGGCTATGCGCTCTCCTTCGCGATGGGCGTGGTGGACACCACCCCGATCGCTCAGGCCCACTGGTTTGCGCTGCCAACCTTCTATACGCCACGCTTTGAATGGTTTGCTATTTTCACCATTCTGCCTGCGGCGCTGGTGGTGATTGCGGAGCACGTCGGCCACCTGGTGGTGACGGCGAACATCGTTAAGCGCGATTTAATCCGCGACCCGGGTCTGCACCGCTCCATGTTTGCGAACGGTTTCTCCACCATCATCTCCGGTTTCTTCGGCTCGACGCCAAACACCACCTACGGTGAGAACATCGGCGTGATGGCGATTACCCGCGTCTACAGTACCTGGGTTATCGGCGGCGCGGCGATTATCGCCATTCTGCTCTCCTGCGTCGGTAAACTGGCGGCAGCGATTCAGATCATTCCGGTGCCGGTAATGGGCGGCGTTTCTCTGCTGCTGTACGGCGTGATCGGCGCCTCCGGTATTCGCGTGCTGATTGAATCCAAAGTGGATTACAGCAAGGCGCAAAACCTGATCCTGACCTCGGTTATCCTGATCATCGGCGTGAGCGGCGCGAAGGTGCACATCGGTGCGGCCGAGCTGAAGGGCATGGCGCTGGCGACCATCGTCGGCGTGGGCCTGAGCCTGATCTTCAAGCTGATCTCGGTCATCCGCCCGGAAGAAGAAATTCTGGACGCGGACGACAGCGAAAAAGCGTCACATTGATCGTATTACCGGGCGAGGGATCGCCCGGTTCTCTCCTTGCAGGTTCCGTGTTAAACTCCATTCCGATTTTACGTAGGATCTCTGGTTGAGGTATTTCTGAACGGACCGGCACAGCTCTCTCTGCCACTCTATCTCCCTGACGACGAAACTTTCGCGAGTTTCTGGCCGGGTGATAACCCCTCTTTACTGGCTGCACTGCAAAACGTGCTGCGCCAGGATCACAGCGGATACATCTATATCTGGTCACGTGAAGGCGCGGGGCGCAGCCATCTGCTGCATGCCGCCTGCGCGGAGCTTTCGGCGCGCGGTGATGCGGTAGGCTACGTGCCGCTGGATAAACGTACCTGGTTCGTACCTGAGGTGCTGGAGGGAATGGAACATCTCTCGCTGGTCTGCATCGATAATATCGAATGTGTGGCGGGGGACGAGCCGTGGGAAATGGCGATCTTTAACCTCTACAACCGCATTCTGGAGTCGGGCAAAACCCGGCTGCTGATCACCGGCGATCGTCCGCCGAGACAGCTCAATCTGGGGCTGCCGGATCTGGCATCTCGTCTGGACTGGGGGCAAATCTACAAGCTCCAGCCGCTGTCGGATGAAGATAAGCTTCAGGCGTTACAGCTGCGCGCAAAGCAGCGCGGGTTTGAGCTGCCGGAGGACGTGGGGCGTTTCCTGCTTAAACGACTGGATCGCGAAATGCGCACGCTGTTTGACACGCTCGATCAGCTCGATCGCGCCTCCATTACCGCCCAGCGCAAGCTGACCATTCCGTTTGTGAAAGATATTCTCAAGCTGTAGTTGTGCCGGGTGGCGGCTGCGCCTTACCCGGCCTACGAAAACTAGACATCCCCCAGCAGGTGTTCAACCAAAAGTGGAATTGGTCTTCCCGATGCCACGCTCCTTCCGCTCTCTCGCCACAGCGCCGTACCGCTAATATCCAGATGCGCCCACGGAATGGTCGGCGGGCAAAAGTGGTGCAGCAGCCACGCCGCCGACGCGCTGATTGCCGCATTGTTGGTCGGCGTGTTGCACAGATCGGCGATGGCGCTGTCGGTCTGTTTTTTCAGCCGCGCATCCAGCGGCAGGGACCACACTTCATCGCCACTCTGCTTACCCGCCAGCGTTAGCGCCGCACGCAGCGGTTCATCCTGCGTCATTAATCCGCTCAATTCATACCCAAGCGCTTTGACGACCGCACCGGTTAAGGTCGCCATATCAATAATATAGCGCGCCTGCGGATGGCGCTGGCTGGCCCAGGCGATGGCGTCCGCCAGCACCAGCCGGCCTTCGGCATCGGTGTTGTTGATTTCAACCGTGGTGCCGTTGCAGGCCGTCGCCACCGTTCCGGGCTGCATGGCGTCCGGGCCGATGGCGTTTTCCGCCAGCGCCAGCACGCCCATGATGCGCACGGGCAGCGCCAGCTCTGCCACGGTCAGCATCAGGCCCAGCACGTTAGCCGCACCGCACATGTCGTATTTCATGGTGTACATGCCCGCGCCTTCCTTCAGCCACAGGCCGCCGGTATCAAAGGTTATGCCTTTTCCCACATAGCAGCGCACCGGGCCGTCGTTGACGCCGTCATAATGGATCGCCAGCAGGCGCGGCGGACAGGTCGCCCCTTTGCCAACGGCGTGCAGCAGCCCCAGACCCTGCTCAGCAATAGCCTTTTCGTTCAGCACTTCGCAGCGCAGGGCGGGGAAGGCGGCACAGAGCCTTTGCGCCTCTTCCACTACAAACTGCGGCGTGCAGCGGTCGGACGGGGTATCCGCCAGACGTCGCGCCGCGACCATGCCGCGGGCGATGGCCTGCTGCTGGCGGAAGACACCCTCCAGTTTTGCCTGCTGTTCCGGCAGGCAGAGGGCGGTGATGTGCGTAAGGCGCACCGCCGATTCATCCGTTTTCTTCAGCTTCAGGTCGCTCAGCCTGTGCGCCTGATTAAAGAGAAAGCGCAGTACCTGCGCCAGCACCACATCGTCGATATCGGTAACGTCCAGTATCAGCTCGGGGCTGACGGGCGAGGCCAGCAGCGGGCGCAGCGCCGTCAGTAATCCTTCGGTCAGGCTGTCCTGCCAGAGGGCATCCGGCAGGAGGGTGATCCGGGCAAAAGGCGCGCAGCCAAAGCGGGTGTCAGCGATGCTGGCAGACTCGCGCATTTCCGCGACCAGCGCTGTTTCGGGCAAATGCGTACAGGAGGCGGAGGCAATTAAATGGCTTTGCGGAGCCGCGTCAGAAAGCGCGGTGATAAACTGATACGTAATCATCATGACTCCTCAATCGGCGCGCGGATCCGCGCGGCATAGGCCTGCATCCACTCATCGTCTACGGCGTGATAATGCGTTTTCTCCCGCAGGCGTTCAGTACGAAAAACGGTGAGGGGCTGGCGAGCCGTCGCCACCACAAACGAGAAGGTTTTTATGTTGGTGGCGGCCCCGAATTCGCCCCTGTTGTTCATGCACACCACGGAAAGATCGCCCGCGCGGCCAAAGCGCGACATCAGCTTGTCTTCCAGCTCGAACACCACCGAATCCGCCGCCTGCTGGGGCGTCATACCGTGCGCCATGCGGCGGACAATTTCGTAGCTGGTGCAGCCTTTCATCAGATCTTCACCGACGCCCGTGGCGGTGGCCGCGCCGGTTTCACTGTCGCAGTAAAAGCCGGAACCAATAATGGGCGAATCGCCGAGTCGACCGCGTTTTTTCATGAACAGGCCGCTGGTGGAGGTGGCGACGCTCATTGACCCCTGTTTATCAAGGCCAATAATGCCGACGGTGTCATGCCCGTCGTAAGGGCTTAAGCCCTTATCCAGCGTCTCGCGGCAGCGTTTGCGGTAGTGCTGCATGGCGCGGTCAGTGAGCATGGTTTTGTCGGCGAAGCCCTGGCTCAGCGCCCATTCCCGCGCGCCCTGGCCGACCAGCAGGCTGTTGTAGCGCTGGCGGCTTAAAGCATGCGCCACGCGCACCGGGTTGGCGATATCCACCAGGTTGCCCACGGCACCAAACGCCAGCGTATCGCCGTCCATGTAGGCGGCGTCCAGCTCCACTTCGCCATTTTCGGTGGGCAGCCCGCCGTAGCCGACGGATTTATAAAACGGAAAGTCTTCGACGGCGGCGACGGCATCCACCACCGCTGCAGAGACCGGTTTACCCGCAGCCAGCGCAGACGCAGACTCCGTAACGCCTTCAAGCGCCATTCTCCAGGTCGCGATAATTCCCCACATGCTTTACTCCTGTTTTGCAAGGGTGGTGTCGGTTTGCGTAACGGTGGCCATTTCCGCCGCGCGGTACTGTTTGTCCACGATACGCATAAAAGGCAGGTACAGCATGGCGCCAATCAGCAGGTTGATAAGCTGCATGACGCTGCCGCTCAGGTGTCCGGTAACGATAAAGCCGCTGATAACCGGCGGCAGCGTCCAGGGAATAAACACCCCGGTGGTGACGGCAACCGCGCCAATCTTCATCGCCGCATACTGCACGGTGACCAGCACCAGCGGCACCAGGTTGAACGGGATAAGCATTATCGGGTTCATGATCACCGGCAGGCCAAACAGGATCGGTTCGTTGATGTTAAACACCGATGCCCCGGCGCCGAGGCGCGCCACTTCACGCATGTTTTTGCTGCGGGCGAAAATCAGCATCGCAATCACCAGCGACAGCGTGGCCCCCGCGCCGCCCATCCAGATCATGTCAAAAAACTGTTCGGTGATAATGTGCGGCGGCGTCGTGCCTGCCTGAATCGCGGCGATGTTGTCGGTCTGGTTCTCCATCCACAGCGGGCGAATGATGCCGTTGATCATCGAGCCGGAGTTAATGCCCACTGACCACAGAATGGTGATGCTGAACACCGTCATCAGCGCGCCAAAGTAAGAGGTGCCGTAGTGGCGCACCGGCGTGGCAACCACTTCGTAAATAAACTGGTGGATGGTGTTGTAGTGGGTGTTTTCAAACACGATGCGGATACCCAGCACCAGAATCATCACCAGCAGGGCCGGGATCAGCGCGGCGAACGACTCCTGCACCGCCGGAGGCACGCCGTCCGGCATTTTGATCACCAGTTTTTTGCGCTTGAGCCAGCAGAACAGTTCCGTCCACAGCAGGGAACCGATCATCGCCACGAACAGCCCTTTGCTGCCAATCCACTCCACCGGAATGACGGTAATACCGCCGTTTTCCGCCACTTTGATAAAGGGCGTCAGGATGAGAAAGGCGACCAGCGCCAGGATACCGCAGGAGATGCGGTCTTCACCGTAGTGTTCCGCCAGGCGGAAGGCGACCAGGAAGCTGATGAACAGCGACATGGTGGAGAACACCGCGTTGAACGGGATTTCGATAATGGCGCTCCAGCTCTCACCAAAGGCCTGAGACATAAACTGCTGATAGGCTTGATTCGGGAACGACGAGATCACCAGCAGAATAGAGCCGACGATGATAAACGGCATGAAGGAGACGTAGGCGCCGCGAATGGCCCCGAGATGACGCTGCTGGGCCGTTTTGGCCGCCAGCGGCATCAGTTTTGCTTCGAGAAATCCCAGAACATTGTTCATTGTGAACTCCGTACAAGATTGAGGGGTGTTGTTTGTGTTATGTCTGGGGATTATCAGTGAAGCGCGGCGAGCGAAAGGTGAAATCGGTCACAAAACAATCGCTGGTGTAATATAAATCTCATAATATTGGTTCCGAGGATTCTGCGATGGAAATTAAACTGCATGCTAATGCCACCACGACGCCGCGCATCCGTCGCTATCTACAGCAGTCAGATAAAAGCGACAGGGAGCTGGCTACCGAGCTGGGTATTTCGGTCACTACCGTCAGGCGCTGGCGCAACCGCGAGCAGGTTTCGGATAATCACACGACGCCAAAAGTGATACACAAAGCATTGAGACAGGAGCAGGTTGCGCTGGTCAATGCCCTGCGGGATATCACTGGCGCCCCGCTGGACGAACTGCTGCAGATGGTCAATAGCGAACTCGGGATCGCCGTGTCCCGCGCGACCCTGAACCGCTATCTCAAACCGGCTTCGATAAAGCAGAAGGGCGCGACGTTGCAGGGAAAAAAGGCGCTGAAGGCAGGTATCGTGCCGCAAAAACTCCTGTTACATCATCAGCCTCTGTCGCTGCATATGGACGATGGCGGGGAACAGCATCTGCTGTGGGCGCGTGAACCCGTGAGCGGCTGGTGCTACGCCCGGCTGTACGCGGGCATTTCTCCGCAGCTGCTGGCCCACTGGGCGAACGACGCGCTGGCAGCCTGTCCGGCTGATATTCAATCTGTTGAGACTTTTGGTTTCGAGGTGAAGCTTGAGGAGCGTAATACCACCGTGACAGCGCATCCACAGCAATACCGCGCCGTTCAGGTTGATCTACCGCTATGTGAAATCATCCCACGTCTGAACAGTGAATCGGCAGGCGAGCTGTTGATCCAGCTGTGCGAATTTTACAACCGGGGAAAAGCGCAGAAAAAGCTGGGAGAGAGTACGCCGCAGGCCTTTCTGGAAGCGCTGCGGCATAAGGACTAGAGGATCTCGAGCACGTCTTCCGGCGGGCGTCCAATGCGCGCCTGGCCGTTCGCCACCACTATCGGGCGCTCAATCAGCTTTGGATTTTCAACCATCGCCTGGATCAGCTCAGCCTCGGTGAGACGGCTGTCATCCAGGTTAAGCGACTTATACAGATCTTCTTTCTGACGCATCAGCTCTCTTGCACTGCCCATTCCCAGCATGTGCAGCAGCTGGCGGAGGGTTTGCGCGTCAGGTGGGGTGTCGAGGTACAGCACGACTTCCGGCTCAACGCCGTTAGACTTCAGCAGGCTCAGGGTATCGCGGCTCTTGGAGCAGCGAGGGTTGTGATAAATTTTTACGGCGTCTGTCATGACGTGAATTCTCCTTTATTACATCTTCTCGTACGGCTTAAAGCGCTGCTGCAGGCCGCGCAGCTGATCGATACGCGCGTCGTAACGGGCCTGCTGGAGGCTGCCGAGTTTGACCTGCGCGCTGGCGCTGCTGAGCGTGGAAATCGCCTGATCGAGGCGGCCCACCAGGGCAAAACCTTCGGCACGCGCCGCCAGCTCCTGATCGCGGTTGCCGAGCTGGGCTTCCGCCTGAGCGAGCAGATCCCAGCCGTTTTGATCGTCTTTATTGTTAAAGGTGTAGCGGTTCAGAATGGTCGCCGCTTCGCCAGGCTGACCGCCCTGTAAGTAAGCGTTCGCCAGGTTAAGCTGCAGCACCGGGTTGGTACGGACGTCTTTCGCCCCCTTCAGACGGTTGATTGCATCGGCCGTTTTCTTCTGGCCCAGATCGATATCCGTCGACAGATCGAGGTACCACGGGTTGTTCGGGTCTGCAGCCAGAAGCGGTTGCAGCGCTTTGCGCGCCTCGTCGTATTTGCTGGCTTCCATCGCCTGGAGCGCCTGACCATACTGCGCGGCGTTTTTCTCACGCACGTTGCCTTTCGCCAGGGTATCCAGCAGATCGCTGGTGAGCTGGTTACGCCCGGAGTTGTACATCCCCAGCGTTCTCACCTTCGCCATGTAGAAATCCTGCGAAGACTGGACCACCACCGGACGCATCTGGTTGGCACGGTTACGCGCGTCCGACAGGCGACTTTCCGGCAGCGGGTGGGTCAGCAGAATTTCCGGCGGACGGGAAGAGTAACGCGCCTGATCGAGCAGTTTTTCGAGGAAGCTCGGCATGGCCTGCGGGTCAAAGCCCGAACGCTGCAGCACCTGAATCCCGATGCGGTCCGCTTCCTGTTCGTTTTGCTGGGTAAAGCTGATCATCCCCTGGCGCGTTCCCGCCAGCGTACCGGTCAGGGCCGCCATCCCGGCCTGCGGGCTGGCCATCGCCAGCAGAATAGAGCCCAGCGCGCCCACCCAGGTCAGCGGGGCGTTACGTTTCTGGTCTTCCATGGCGCGCGCCAGGTGGCGCTGGGTGACGTGCGAAATTTCGTGCGCCATCACCGAGGCCAGCTGGCTTTCGTTGTCAGAGTAACGGAATAACGCCGAGTGCAGCACCACGTTTCCGCCAAAGAAGGCGAAGGCGTTGATTTCGTCATTATTGATTAAATAGAAATGGAAGGGCGTTTTTACCGAGTCGGCGTGCGAAACCAGACGCATCCCCAGCCCGTTAATGTACTGTACCAGCAAAGGGTCGTTGATCAGCGGGGCGCTGCCGCGCAGCTGGCGAACATAGTAATCCCCCATTTGCATCTCTTGCCCAATAGAGAGCGTGCTTCCTGCTGTGGTGCCCATGTCCGGCAATGAATCGGACGAGTCAGCAAAAGCGGGCAACACCTGACCGACCGTCACCGCGGCAATCAGTGTTGCAACCAGTGTTTTTCTCAACTGCCTGAACATAACCACTGTCCTGTATGTTGGATGTGCTAATTTGACCGATGAACCGGCATATCGTTTATCTCTGCTGCTCTGCGAGTGTAGCCGTGTTGCAGCATGAAGAAAATCCCATTCATCAGGCTTTTGCGGATTGCGATCGGGATACAAAAAGCGAAAGTCTTTTTTGTGACAGTTAGATACAATTCACCGTCTCACTCCCGCCATTCGATTCAGGGAAGGGTTGTATGCTCGAAATGTTAATGCAGTGGTACCGGCGTCGGTTCAGCGACCCGGAAGCCATTGCTTTGTTGGTTATTCTGGTTGCCGGGTTCGGTATTCTGTTCTTCTTCAGCGGCCTGCTCGCGCCCCTGCTGGTGGCGATTGTGCTGGCGTACCTGCTGGAGTGGCCGACGGCGCGCCTGGAACACATCGGCTGTTCCCGCCGCTGGGCGACCAGCATCGTGCTGGTGCTGTTTGTCGGCATCCTGCTGCTAATGGCCTTTGTGGTAATGCCGGTCGCCTGGCAGCAGGGAATTAACCTGATCCGCGACATGCCCGGCATGTTGAACAAGCTGTCTGATTTTGCCGCCACGCTGCCGCGCCGTTACCCGGCCCTGATGGATGCCGGGATTATCGACGCGATGGCCGAAAATATGCGCGCACGCATCATGACGATGGGCGATTCGGTGGTGAAGTACTCTCTGGCCTCGCTGGTTGGACTGCTGACGCTGGCGGTTTACCTTGTGCTCGTGCCGCTGATGGTTTTCTTCCTGGTGAAAGATAAAGACCAGATGCTCAACGCCGTGCGCCGTATTCTGCCGCGCAACCGCGGGCTGGCAGGGCAGGTCTGGGAAGAGATGAACCAGCAGATCACAAACTACATTCGCGGCAAGGTGCTGGAGATGATTGTCGTGGGGGTCGCCACCTGGATTGGCTTCCTGATTTTCGGCCTGAACTACTCGCTGCTGCTGGCGGTGCTGGTGGGGCTGTCGGTCCTGATTCCGTATATCGGCGCGTTTGTGGTGACCATTCCGGTTGTTGGGGTCGCGCTGTTCCAGTTTGGGCTGGGGACAGAGTTCTGGAGCTGCTTTGCGGTGTACCTGATTATTCAGGGCCTGGACGGTAACCTGCTGGTACCGGTGCTGTTCTCCGAAGCGGTGAACCTGCATCCGCTGGTGATTATCTTATCCGTGGTGATTTTCGGCGGGCTGTGGGGATTCTGGGGCGTGTTCTTTGCGATTCCGCTGGCGACGCTGATTAAGGCCGTGGTCCACGCGTGGCCGGATGTGCCGGCGGTGGAAGAGAAGTAGTCTTTGTGCGGCCTGATGCCCTCACTCCGACCCTCTCCCACGGGGAGAGGGGGTAAACATTAAAAACGGCAACCTGGGTTGCCGTTTTGCTGTTTATCAGGCGCTTGCTTTCAGCCAGTTCAACACCACGTCGTGGTGGTTGCTGGTTTTGAAGTCGTCAAACACATGTTCAACTTTACCGTCAGCGTCAATCAGGAAGCTAATGCGGTGAATGCCGTCGTAGGTTTTACCCATAAACGTCTTCTCGCCCCAGACGCCGAACTGCTCGCACACCTGATGATCTTCATCAGAAAGCAGCGTGAAGTTCAGCAGCTCTTTTTCAGCAAATCGTGACAGCTTTTCTGGTTTATCCGTGCTGATACCCAGCACTTCCACACCGACTTTTTTCAACTCGTCCATGTTGTCGCGTAAGCCGCAGGCCTGTACGGTACAGCCGGGGGTCATGGCTTTCGGGTAGAAATAGACCAGAACACGCTGTCCCTGGAAGTCGGTCAAATTTACTTGCTCGCCGTCTTGATCCGGTAAGCTAAATTTCGGTGCGATGTCACCGGCTTTCAGTGGGTTCATTACTCAACTCCATCCTGTTCGTGCTGCGAATAATTGACGACGCTTATACTGCCCTGCGCGTTTAATTCTGTACAGAGGGCTTTGAACGCTTGCTCGATATTTGACGCATCCTGTGAGGCAGGGCTGTGCGCGGTAACTTGAATAAACAGCACCGGAAGACCCTGGTCATCGCTTGTCTGCGTACGGGAAACCAGTTCGGCAATATTCATCTGATGATTGTCAAAAAGCGCAGTGAAACGCTCAATCAGATGCGGTGAATCAGGCACTTCAACCTGTACCCAGACGGTAGAAGGCAGTGCCGGACGCGGACGCGCAGTGGTGCGCTTCATGACAATCAGCAAATCCAGTTCGGCCCCCTTCAGCGGCAGGGTCGATTCAATCAACGTAATGGCGTTCCATGTCCCGGAAAGCAACATAATAAATGTGAACTCTTCGCCAAGCATCGCCAGACGGCTGTCTTCGATATTACAGCCGCAGCTGCTTACGTGACGGGTGATGGTGTTCACGATACCCGGCCTGTCGGCACCCAGCGCAGTGATAACCAGGTAATGTTGTGATGAGGTTGTCAAACCTGTTCTTCCTTTGCATGGTTAAGTCTTCCTAAGGAAAGCATAAAAAAAACATGCATACAACCGCCTGCGAGCCTCAGGTCGCTTGCTTTTATTACAGTTCCAAACGTAACATTGAGGCTCTTGTTCGCACAGAGGATGGCTCATGTTCACGGGAAGTATTGTCGCGCTTGTTACACCGATGGATGAAAAAGGTAATGTCTGCCGGTCAAGCATGAAGAAGCTCATTGATTACCATGTCGCCAACGGAACCTCGGCGATCGTTTCGGTAGGGACTACCGGTGAATCCGCAACGCTGAGCCACGACGAGCACGGCGATGTGGTGATGCTGACCCTGGAACTGGCGGACGGACGTATTCCGGTCATCGCGGGGACAGGGGCTAATGCAACCGCAGAAGCTATCAGCCTGACCAAGCGTTTTAACGACAGCGGCATCGTGGGCTGTCTGACGGTGACCCCTTATTACAACCGTCCTACTCAGGAAGGTTTGTTCCAGCACTTCAAAGCCATCGCTGAACATACTGACTTGCCACAAATTCTGTATAATGTGCCGTCCCGTACCGGTTGCGATATGCTGCCGGAAACCGTTGGTCGTCTCTCGGAAGTAAAAAATATTATCGGTATTAAAGAGGCGACAGGGAACTTAAGCCGCGTTCATCAGATCAAAGAGCTGGTTTCAGACGACTTTATCCTGTTGAGTGGTGATGATGCGACCGCGCTGGACTTTATGCAGCTTGGTGGTCATGGCGTGATCTCCGTAACGTCAAACGTTGCGGCGCGCGATATGGCTGAAATGTGCAAACTGGCCGCAGCCGGTCACTTTGATGAAGCGCGCGTCATTAATCAGCGTCTGATGCCGCTGCACAATAAATTATTTGTCGAACCCAATCCGATCCCAGTGAAATGGGCATGTAAGGAGTTGGGGCTTGTAGCAACCGATACGCTGCGTCTGCCAATGACACCGATTACCGACCACGGTCGTGACATCGTCAGGGCGGCGCTGAAGCATGCCGGTTTGCTGTAGAGTTTAGGGAGATTTGATGGCTTATTCAGTACAGAAGTCGCGCCTGGCGAAGGTTGCGAGTGTTTCGCTTGTTATGCTGCTCGCTGCCTGTAGTTCAGATTCGCGCTACAAGCGCCAGGTGAGCGGTGATGAATCCTATCTGGATGCGACCCCGCTTGCTGAACTTCACGCACCGGCTGGTATGATCCTGCCGATTCAGAACGGCGATTATAATATTCCCGTGACCAACGGCAGCGGCCTGGTCGGTAAAGCGCTTGATATTCGTCCGCCAGCACAGCCTCTGGCGCTGGTCAGCGGGGCGCGTACCCAGTTCACCGGTGATACGGCGTCTCTGATGGTTGAGAGCGCGCGCGGTAGCACGCTGTGGCCGCAGGTTGTCAGCGTCATTCAGTCGAAGAACTACACCATCGATAAACGCGATGACGCCAGCCAGACGTTAACCACCGACTGGATCGAATGGAACCGCCTGGATGAAGACCAGCAGTACCGCGGTCGTTATCAAGTCTCCGTTAAACCACAGGGTTACCAGCAGGCGGTTAACGTTAAGCTGTTGAACCTGGAGCAGGCGGGTAAACCGGTTGCGGATGCCGCGTCCCTGCAGCGTTACAGTACCGAAATGCTGAACGTGATTGCCGCGGGTCTGGATAAGACCGCTACCGATGCCGCCAACGCCGCGCAGAGCCGCAACGGCGCGACCTTCGATGTGCAAAGCGGTGCGGATGATACCGGCCTGCCAATGCTGGTGGTGCGTGCACCGTTTAACCAGACCTGGCAGCGTCTGCCAGCGACGCTTGAAAAAGTGGGCATGAAAGTGACCGACAGCACGCGTTCAACCGGCAGCATGACGGCAACGTATAAGCCGCTCTCCGACAGCGCATGGCAGGAACTGGGCGCGAAAGATCCTCAGCTTGCCTCCGGTGACTACAAGATTCAGGTAGGCGACCTTGATAACCGCAGCAGTCTGCAGTTTATCGATCCAAAAGGTCATACGCTGACCCAGTCGCAGAACGATGCGCTGGTCGCTGTCTTCCAGGCAGCATTCAGCAAATAAATACGAGGGCTGGTGAATCCAGCCCTTTTTATTTTAGTGCTACGCAAACGTGTGCGTGGCATAATATCCCCAGTTTTGAACACAAATCATCACACCAGGAGTAATGAAGATGCAGAAGCAAGCTGAGTTGTATCGTGGCAAAGCGAAGACCGTATACAGCACGGAAAACCCGGATCTGTTGGTGCTCGAGTTCCGCAATGATACGTCAGCAGGGGATGGCGCACGCATTGAGCAGTTCGATCGTAAAGGCATGGTGAACAACAAGTTCAACCACTTCATTATGACCAAACTGGCCGAAGCGGGCATCCCGACCCAGATGGAAGCGTTGCTGTCCGATACGGAATGTCTGGTGAAAAAACTGGATATGGTTCCGGTTGAGTGCGTTATTCGTAACCGTGCGGCGGGCTCCCTGGTGAAGCGTCTGGGCATTGAAGAAGGTATCGAACTGAATCCACCGCTGTTCGACCTGTTCCTGAAAAACGATGCCATGCACGACCCGATGGTCAACGAATCCTACTGCGAAACCTTCGGCTGGGTGAGCAAAGAGAACCTGGCGCGTATGCAGGAGCTGACCTACAAAGCCAACGACGTGCTGAAAAAACTGTTTGATGACGCGGGCCTGATCCTCGTCGACTTCAAGCTGGAGTTTGGTCTGTTCAAAGGCGAAGTGGTGCTGGGCGATGAGTTCTCACCAGACGGTAGCCGCCTGTGGGATAAAGAAACCCTGGATAAAATGGACAAAGACCGTTTCCGTCAGAGCCTGGGTGGCCTGATTGAAGCGTACGAAGCGGTTGCTCACCGTTTAGGCGTTAAGCTCGACTAACTCCCTCACTTGCCAAAGGATGTTCCCATCCTTTGGCGTCTTACCCTTGTTTCCTATGGTAATCTTGCCGTTAACCGCCTACGATCATAGCTATTATAAATGGAATAGTTCGAGGTGGTTATGCGCTGGCAAGGGCGTCGTGAAAGTGACAATGTAGAAGACAGACGCAGTGATGGCGGCGGCGGTCCTTCAATGGGAGGGCCCGGCTTCCGGTTACCCAGCGGCAAGGGCGGTATCATCCTGCTGATTGTCGTGCTGGTTGCGGGGTATTACGGCGTTGACCTCACCGGGTTGATGACCGGTCAGCCGCTGCAGCAGCAGGAGCATTCTCAGCGCTCCATCAGCCCGAATGAAGATGAAGCGGCCAAATTTACCTCCGTTATTCTCGCCACAACAGAAGACACCTGGGGTCAGCTGTTCGAGAAGATGGGGCGTACCTACCAGCAGCCGAAGCTGGTGATGTACCGGGGGGCAACCCGCACCGGATGCGGTACCGGGCAATCTGTGATGGGGCCGTTCTACTGCCCGGCAGACGGCACCGTCTATATCGATCTCTCTTTTTACGATGACATGAAACGCAAGCTTGGCGCTGACGGTGATTTTGCCCAGGGCTACGTGATCGCGCATGAAGTCGGCCATCACGTTCAAAAATTGCTGGGAATTGAGCCCAAAGTGCGCCAGCTCCAGCAAAATGCGTCTCAGGCTGACGTGAACCGCCTTTCCGTTAAAATGGAGCTGCAGGCGGACTGCTTCGCGGGGGTCTGGGGCCACAGCATGCAGCAGCAGGGCGTGCTGGAATCCGGCGATCTTGAAGAGGCGTTAAATGCCGCTCAGGCTATCGGTGACGACCGCCTTCAGCAGCAGAGCCAGGGGCGCGTTGTGCCGGACAGCTTCACTCACGGTACTTCACAGCAGCGCTATAGCTGGTTCAAACGCGGCTTCGACAGCGGCGATCCGGCGCAGTGTAATACCTTCGGCAAAGCGATGTAATGCTGCAGTTTGAAGAGCTGATAAGCGAGCTTGAGCGCACCGGCCATCGTCGGCTGGTGGTGCTCAGCGGTGAGGCGCAGTGGACGTTAACCCAGGCGCTGACCCTGCGTGACGCCTTGCCCGGAGACTGGGTAAGGCTTGACGAACACCCTTCAAAAGCCATCGGCGGCCTGCTGGGACGCGAGTACCGGCACGCTGTTTTTGACGCCAGCGCCGGGTTTGATGTCGCCGCGTTTGCCGCCCTGAGCGGAACGCTGAGCGCCGGAAGCCTTCTGGTGCTGCGGGTTCCGCCGCTCGACGCGTGGCCCGGGTTGCCAGACAGCGATTCACTGCGCTGGAGCGACAGCGCCGAAGCGATAGCCACTCCGCATTTTGTACGCCATTTCTGCCGGACGATTGCCGCCGACCCCGACGCGATTGTCTGGCATCAGGGCCGTGCGTTATCTCTTCCACCTTTACCCGACGCGCCTGACTGGCAGCCTGCCAGCGGCGCCCCGCAGCGCGAGCAGGCTGAGATCCTGGATGTGCTGCAGGGGATGGCGGAGGGCATCGTGGCCGTCACCGCCGCGCGCGGGCGCGGAAAATCAGCCCTGGCGGGCATGTTGCTAAACCGCATTGCGGGCAGCGCCGTGGTTACCGCGCCGTCGAAGGGGGCGACGGATATCATCGCCCGCTTTGCCGGAGAGCGTTTTCATTTTATGGCCCCGGACGCGCTGCTTGCCTCTTCACACCGGGCTGACTGGCTAATTGTCGATGAAGCCGCTGCGATCCCCGGACCTCTGCTTGAAAAGCTAGTTGCCCGTTTCCCTCGCGTGCTGTTGACCACCACGGTGCAGGGATATGAGGGGACGGGCCGGGGATTCTTGCTTAAATTCTGCGGTCGGTTTGCCGGGCTGCAGCGCTACAGCTTATCTACACCGGTACGCTGGGCGGCGGGCTGCCCGCTTGAGCGGGTTGTTGCCAGCGCGCTGCTGTTTGACGATACGCTGATTGACCGACGCCCGGAAGGGGAGGTGCGTTTAACGTCTCTGACGCCGACGGCATGGGAAAGCCGCCCGGCGCTTGCAGCGAGCGTATACGAGCTTCTCTGCGCGGCGCATTATCGCACCTCGCCGCTCGATTTACGCCGCATGATGGACGCGCCCGGGCAGCAGTTTGCCGTTGCCGAAACGAATCCGGTTATCGCCGGGGCGCTCTGGCTGGTGGAGGAGGGCGGGCTCTCCCCTGAGCTTAGCCGCGCCGTGTGGGCAGGATACCGGCGTCCGCGCGGTAACCTGGTGGCGCAGTCTCTTGCGGCGCACGGCGGCTCTCCGCTGGCGGCGACGCTCAGAGGACGACGGGTGACCCGCATTGCCGTACATCCTCACCGTCAGCGGGAAGGGATTGGCCAGGCGCTTGTTCGCGGCGCCAGCGGCGAAGACTATCTGTCGGTGAGCTTTGGTTATACCGATGAGCTGTGGCGTTTCTGGCAGCAATGTGGGTTTGAGCTGGTGCGGATGGGCAGCCATCGTGAAGCCAGCAGCGGCTGCTTCACCGCGATGGCCTTGCTGCCGCAGAGCGAGGCCGGGCGTCAGCTGTGCGAGCAGGCGCAGCAGCGTCTGAAGCGCGATGCGCGGGTGCTATCGGCCTGGAACGGTGAAAAGATCCCCGTGGAAGACGGCTGGGAAGCTACCCTTAATAATGACGACTGGCTGGAGCTGGCGGGGTTTGCTTTTGCTCATCGGGCGTTTTCAACCTCGGTTGCCGCACTGACGCGGCTGTTGTTAACCGTGGATATGCCGCTTCCGGCCCTGCGCGGGAAAATGGACGGAAAAACGGAAGACGTCGGGCGAAAAGCGTTGCTGGCAACGTTGCGAAATGAAACCGCGCAAGCGATTGAAAGTCTTGATTATCTCCGTAGCCAGCAGTTGAAAGAAGACATTTTGCAATGGCAATTTTTTCAATGACTTCTTCAGTAAAGTGGCATGGTCATTCACGTCGGGAGGCGTAGAATCCAGGTCATCTATTAAGGAGACCACCATGAAACACGACCATTTTGTTGTTCAAAGCCCTGACAAACCGGCTAAACAGTTACTGCTTCTGTTTCATGGCGTTGGCGATAATGCCGTCAATATGGGTCAGATTGGCAGCTGGTTTGCGCCCGTGTTTCCGGAAGCATTGATTGTCAGCATCGGTGGCGTAGAGCCATGTGGTCCGAACGGACGCCAGTGGTTCTCTGTTCAGGGCGTGACGGAAGAGAATCGTCAGGCTCGCATCGACGCCATCATGCCCACCTTTATCGACGTCGTCCGCTACTGGCAGCAGCAGAGCGGCGTGGGTGCTGACGCGACCGCGCTGATTGGCTTCTCGCAGGGGTCAATCATGTCGCTGGAAAGCGTAAAAGCGCAGCCGGGTCTGGCGTCACGCGTCATTGCGTTTAACGGTCGTTTTGCGACGTTACCGACAAGCGCGACCACGCAGACCACGATCCACCTGATCCACGGTGGCGAAGACCGGGTGATTGAGCTCTCGCATGCGGTTGCCGCTCAGGAAGCGCTGATTCGCGAAGGTGGAGACGTGACGCTGGATATCGTTGACGATCTGGGCCACGCGATTGACGACCGTAGCATGCAGTTCGCGCTCGATCGTTTGCGCTATACCGTACCGAAGCACTACTTTGATGAAGCGCTCAGCGGCGGCAAGCCGGATAACGATGATATTGTAGAGTTTATGTGATTATTTCCCCTCACCTCTAAGGGGGAGGGAACATGGCTCCCCTCGCCCCTCTGGGGAGAGGGGCTGGGGGTGAGGGGATTACTTCTTCTGGTCCTTCTTCGGCCAGTCGTCGTCATCGTCCCACTTGTCGTTAAAATCACGGTGCGGGGGAAGATCCGGTTTATTGGCGAGAAATTTTTTATGGTCAACGCGCTTAAGATCTTTAATCACGTTCAGCAGTACGCCAACCAGAAAAACTAACACCAGAATCCACCAGTACTTTGAAAGCCAATCCATTCGCTATTCCTCTCAGAGCGTTCGTCAGGCGACGAGTTGCTCCATAATACGTTGATACATACGGGCCAGCAGTTGCAAATCTGCCGCATTGACACACTCATTGATTTTATGAATGGTTGCGTTCACTGGACCCAGTTCGACAACCTGGGCACCCATACGGGCGATAAAGCGTCCGTCTGAGGTGCCACCCGTTGTCAGCAGCTGTGGCTTAATTTCATTATAGTGCTCGATGGCGTTCACCACCGCATCCACCAGCTTACCGCGATGCGTCAGGAACGGCTGGCCGGAAAGCCACCACTCCACGGTGTAGCGCAGGTGATATTTTTCCAGCAGCGCGATAACGCGCGCCTTGATCATCTCATCGGTCAGTTCGGTGCTGAAGCGGAAGTTAAACTGGACGAAGTAATCACCCGGGATCACGTTGTTGCTGCCGGTCCCGGCCTTGACGTTCGCGATCTGCATGCTGGTTGGCGGGAAGAATTCGTTGCCTTTATCCCACTCGATGCCCACCAGCTCGCTCAGCATCGGCGCAGCGCGATGGACCGGGTTATCGGCCAGATGCGGGTAAGCAACGTGCCCCTGTACGCCGTGAATGGTCAGGTTACAGGTCAGCGAGCCGCGACGCCCGTTTTTGACGACATCGCCCACCACTTCGGTACTCGACGGCTCACCGACCAGACAGTAGTCGAGACGTTCGTTACGCGCCATCAGCGCTTCAACGACCTTCACGGTACCGTTATGGGCGCTGGCTTCTTCGTCGGAGGTGATTAAAAACGCGAGACGGTTTTTGTGGTTTGGATGCTGAGCCACAAAGCGCTCTGCCGCCACGACCATCGCCGCCAGCGAGCCTTTCATGTCTGCCGCGCCGCGACCAAACAGCATGCCGTCGCGGATGGTCGGCTCAAACGGCGGGTTGATCCAGCGATCCGCGTCACCGGCGGGAACGACGTCAGTATGCCCGGCAAAGGCCAGCGTTTCGCCCTGTCCGCGCCACGCCCAGAAGTTCTGGGTATCGCCAAAATCCATGCGTTCAACGGTAAAACCGATGGCACGCAGGCGCTCAATCATAAGTGCCTGACAACCTGCGTCGTCCGGGCTAAGGGAAGGACGGCGAATAAGCTGCTGAGTCAGCTCAATGACCGGGCATGACATAAACTACACCTCAACGAAAAAAGTCGGAATAAAGGGTTTCACTGAAACCCAGCAGCATAGGCTGCCCTGGCGCGCAGAGCAATGGGCGTTTGATAATTGCCGGCATGTCGAGCATCAGTTTTGCCGCGCTGTCGGCGTTGTTGATGCTGGCGCGCAGAGATTCGTCCAGCTTACGCCAGGTGGTGCCGCGGGTGTTCAGCAGGGCTTCCCACCCCAGCTCGCCGATCGCGCTATGCAGAAATTCTGCATCAAGCCCATCGGCTCGGTAATCGTGGAAACGGTACTCCACGCCGTTTGCTTCCAGCCAGCGACGGGCTTTTTTGATGGTGTCGCAATTTTTTATGCCGTACATCACAACCATGGTGAATCCTTTTGACCTAATGATGATTAAATGTTCAGTGAATTCGAAGATATATCCTTAAGTGGAATATAACACATTCAGGAATCGTCTGGATTTACGCTTCTTCTTAATTCAACTCACATCTGTACGCTGAATATTCTTTCACCCTTTAAGCATAGATGTCCATAAAGTTTAAATTTCGAATAAACTCAGCGGGTAAAATAAAACTCACCCGTTCGGAGGGTTATTTCAAAATATTGCTAGCCGTCACAAAAAATTGAGGCTTCTCCGTTCATATTTATCATAAATCCCCGCAGGACGTGGGGTACAATCACAGCAATTGGTTAAATAGTCTTCACAATGATGGTCCGTTTTTGTAGAATGCGCATAATAATAAGAGAGGGTGTTATGATTGAACGTGAACTGGGGAACTGGAAAGATTTTATCGAAGGCATGCTTCGTAAATGACATTCAGTAAGAATTGCAAGAGCACTAAAATAAGTAAAATAACCATAGTGTGAATTAATCACACAATAAAAAGGCGGCCGATAAAGCCGCCTTTTTTTATTTCAATCACTTACTCAGCGCGTTCCTTTAGCGGGAAGCGACGACGCACCAGCACAAAGAACAACGGCACGAAGTAAATGGCCAGAACGGTGGCCGAAATCATGCCGCCCATTACCCCCGTCCCGACGGCATGCTGGCTGCTGGAGCCTGCGCCCGTACTGGTCGCCATCGGCAGTACGCCAAAGACAAACGCCAGCGACGTCATCAGGATCGGGCGTAAGCGCTGACGGCAGGCGTGCAGCGTGGCGGCCATCAGCTCGTGGCCTTTGGCATTCATCTCGTTGGCAAATTCAACGATCAGAATGGCGTTTTTCGCCGATAGCCCAATCACGGTGAGCAGACCCACCTGGAAGTAAACATCGTTCTCGAGGCCGCGCATCCAGGTCGCCAGCAGCGCACCGATGACGCCAAGCGGCACGACCAGCATGACCGAGAACGGTACCGACCAGCTTTCATACAGTGCGGCTAGGCAGAGGAAGACCACCAGCAGAGAGAGCGCGTAAAGTGCGGGAGCCTGTGCCCCGGAGAGACGCTCCTGGTAGGACATGGCCGTCCACTCCAGACCAAAACCGGCGGGCAGCTGCTGGACCAGTTTTTCCATGGTATCCATAGCGGTACCGGTACTGACGCCCGGCGCAGCTTCCCCGACGATTTCAACCGCAGAGTAGCCGTTATAGCGCTCCAGACGCGGCGAACCGCTCTCCCAGCGCGAGGTGGCAAACGCGGAGAACGGCACCATGCCGCCAGCGTTATTCCTGACAAACCAGCGGTTTATATCATCCGGCAGCATGCGGAACGGCGCGGCGGACTGGACATACACTTTTTTCACGCGGCCGCGATCCATAAAGTCATTCACATAGCTCGAGCCCCACGCCGTCTGCAGGGTATCGTTGATATCGTTGATCGACACGCCAAGCGCCTGCGCCTTACGCTGATCGATATCCACCTGGAGCTGCGGGCTGTCGTCAAGACCGTTATGGCGAACGCGGGTCAGGCCAGGATCGTTGCCCGCCAGCGCTAACAGCTTATCGCGTGCCGCCATCAGCGCCGTGTGGCCCGCGCCGGCGTGATCCTGCAGCTCCATATCAAACCCGGCGGAACTGCCCAGACCGCTTATCGCCGGCGGGCTGCTGGCGAAGACGCGCGCCTCTTTAATATGCGCAAAGGCTTTGGTCGCACGTTCAATAATGGCAAATGACGTTCCCGTTCGGGTATCGCGCTCGTCCCAGTCCTTCAGGCGGACGAACATGCGGGCGACGTTCTGCCCGTTTCCGCCCGGGCCAGAGCCCACGGTGGAGAAGACCGACACAACGTTATCTTTCTCTTTGGTGAAGAAGTACTGCTCCACTTTCTGGACCACTTTCAGCGTCTGCTGCTGCGTTGCGCCGCTCGGGAGCTGCACCGAGGTGGTGAACATGCCCCGGTCTTCCATAGGCAGGAACGAGGTGGGGAGATGCATAAACAGCCAGACCATGCCGCCCAGCAGCACAACGTAAATCATCATCCAGCGCAGGCTGCGATGGAGCACGCCACCGACGGCAGATTCATACCGCGCGGCATTGCGGTTGAACATCCGGTTAAACCAGCCGAAGAACCCTTTTTGCCCGTGCTGCTCCCCTTTGTGCAGCGGTTTCAGAATAGTGGCGCACAGCGCAGGGGTAAGGATCAGCGCCACCAGCACGGAGAGAACCATCGCCGAGACGATGGTTATTGAGAACTGACGGTAAATCGCCCCGGTTGTGCCGCCAAAGAAGGCCATCGGGATAAAGACGGCCGACAGCACCATCGCAATACCGACCAGCGCCCCCTGAATTTGCCCCATGGATTTTCGCGTCGCCTGGCGCGGGGAGAGTCCTTCTTCGCTCATGATGCGCTCGACGTTTTCAACCACCACGATGGCATCATCCACCAGAAGGCCAATCGCCAGCACCATCGCAAACATCGTCAGGGTATTAATGCTGTACCCGAAGGCGTAAAGCACCGCAAAGGTCCCCAGCAGCACCACGGGAACGGCAATGGTAGGGATCAGCGTCGCGCGGAAGTTTTGCAGGAACAGGTACATCACCAGGAATACCAGTGCGATGGCTTCCAGCAGGGTCTTCACCACGTCCTCGATCGACGCTTTAACGAAGGAGGTGGTTTCGTAGGCGACTTTGTACTCCAGCCCGTGCGGGAAATACTGTGAAAGCTCGTCCAGACGGTCTAACACCAGTTTTGCCGTGGCCATTTCGTTTGCGCCGGAGGCAAGCTTTATCCCCAGACCGGAGGCCTGGTTGCCGTTAAAGCGGCTCAGGTAGTCATATTTTTCCGCCCCCATTTCCACCGTGGCGACATCGCCCAGACGCACTTCCGACCCATCCTGATTCACGCGCAGGGTGATGTTGCGGAACTGGTCCGGCGTCTGCAGCAGGGATTGAGAATTGATGGTGGCGTTCAGGGCCTGCTTATCGACGGACGGTGTTCCCCCCAGCTGCCCCACCGCAATCTGGGCGTTCTGGGCCTTGATGGCATTCGTCACGTCGGTTGCCGTCATCTGGACGCTGTTCAGCTTGTTGGGGTCGAGCCAGATGCGCATAGAGTACTGTGAGCCGTAGGCGTCGATATCCCCGACGCCGTTGATACGGCTGATGGGATCCTGAATATTACTGGCGACGTAGTCGGCAATGTCCTGTTTATCCATCGAGCCATCTGTCGAGACAAACGCGATGGTCAAAATGTTGGTATCACCGGTTTTACGCACGGTCACGCCCTGATTCTGCACCGCCTGGGGCAGCTTGCGCATGGCCGACTGCAGCTGGTTTTGCACCTGCTGCACCGCTTCGTCCGGGTCGGTGCCCGCCTTAAAGCTCAGGGTAACCGTCGCCTGGCCCGTGGCGCTACTTTGTGAGGACATGTACATCAGGTTATCCAGACCCGTCATGTTCTGCTCGATAACCTGCGTCACGGTGTTTTCCAGCGTTTGTGCGGAAGCGCCGGGGTAGTTTGCGGTGACGCGCACGTTAGGCGGTGCCAGATCGGGGTATTGCTCAACAGGAAGTGAAGTAATCGCCAGGACACCTGTCAGACACAACAGGATGGCAAGCACCCAGGCAAAAATGGGGCGATCGATGAAAAAATTCGCCATGAAAGTGTGACCTCGTTTTGCTGCACGTCATTATTGTTTATTGCCCGCATAACTTTAGCGGTAAGGCCCAGGTCAAACGTGGAGAAATAAAGGAGATAATGTAAATTATCATGCGCTTTTTCCTGCGCGTCCTCCTTTACCGTTATTTACCCGTTAACGGCGCGGGCGCCGGGAACGTCACGCTGACCAGCGTGCCGCCGTTTTGCGGCTGCGAGAAGTGCAGCATTCCGCCGAGCCGTTGCGCGCGTTCGCGCATAATGTTCAGGCCGTAGTGTCCCGGCGGCTCGCTGGCTTCGCCAATCCCGATGCCGTTATCGCGAATGCTGACGCTGTGCGTACCGTCCACGGCGGTCACGCAGCTGACGGTGATCTCGCTGGCCTGCGCGTGCTTAATGGCGTTCAGCACGGCCTCACGCACGATCTGCAGCAAATGCACCTGTTTTTGCGCGTCCAGCGCCAGCGAGGAGAGGCGGCAGTCGAGATGCAGCTTCGCCTGCGTCTGGCTCTGCAGGACGTCGAGGGACTCCTGCAGCGCCGCGGGTAAGTTCGCGTGGTTCAGCGTCAGGCGGAAGGTGGTGAGCAGCTCGCGCAGCTGCTGCCAGGCATTGTTCAGCTCGCGGGAGAAGTCGGTGATGATGGTCTGCGCCCGGGTATTTTCCTCGGGCACGGCGCGTTTGAGTAGCGCAAGCTGAATGCGCAGATACGACAGCACCTGCGCCAGCGAATCGTGCAGCTCGCGTGCAATGGTGGCGCGCTCTTCCATCAGCAGCAGCTGCTGGTAATGTTTTTGCGCCTGGTTAAAGTACAGCCCGCGCCCGAGCATGGTCGCCACGCTTCTCATCAGCGGAAGGGGAACGCTGTCCGTCTCGCTTTGCCAGCGCAGCTCGCCGTAAAGGGTGTCCTGCATCAGTACCGGCAGGTGCTGCAGAGGAATGCCATGTGACTCCGTCCCTTCAGACTGCCGCCAGTCGTCGCTGGTGCGCAGTTCGAGATAATTCATCTGCGTATAGTCATGGACAATCTGCAGGATATGCCGAAAGCAGTGGCTGTCTATCTGGCCGGTATTCAGCGCCTGCGAGCATTTGAACAGCATGTCGAGCTGCTGGTGGGCTTCATGCAGATGCCGAGTCTTTTCCGCGACCGAGGCTTCGAGCGAACGGTAGAGCGTAGCCAGCTCGGCGGACATGTGGTTGAAGGCGCGGGAGAGTTGGCCCAGCTCGTTCGGCAGGGCGGTATCGGGCGCCGGGGTTGCAAATTCCCCTCGCTCAACCCGTTCGCTGGCCGCCACCAGATTGTTAAGCGGCAACACCACCTGGCGACGGATGCCTCGCAGGGTAAATAGCGTCAGCAGCAGGATCCCGAGAGCGCCCGCCAGCGAGAGCAGGGTCACCGTCTGAATTTTATGTTCGGTGTAGTGCTGGAGGACGAGCACAAAGGCATCAATACGGCCGACAAAATCCTCAATGTGGGTTTGATACCACGCGCTGTCGCCGCGGGCGATGCGCGCATCCATCTCCAGCCAGGCCACGTGCAGCTGCTGGTAGCGCGCTTTAACATTGTCCGGGACGTACCAGCGGTTCAGCTTCTGCAGGGCAGGCGCGCTCAGCGTCCGTTGCCAGCTGTCGCGATGCGCGGCAAGGGCAGGGCTGTTGCGCTGCATCTCGTAGCCCAGACGATAGCTCTGCATGCGCAGCGAACCCGCGATATTAATGGCTTCGGCGTCACGCTGGCTGCTGGCTAGCGTCAGCAGCGCGACGGTGCTGGTCAGCACGGATAAGGCAATTATCGAAAAGAAAGCCCAGGCAAGGCTTCCGGAAACGGGTCGTTTAACGGTCACAGAACGGCTCTCTGAATAAAATTGATCTGCTACAGGTTCACTGTAAATAATTCGGCATTCCGGGCATTTGAACATTGCCCGATCGCGCCGTGATGCGTAAATACCATATTCATACAAAGAATAAGGTTATTGAACCAAAAACAGGTGTGGTTATGAATCGTTTTATTATGGCTAACAGCCAGCAGTGCATCGGGTGTCGCGCCTGCGAAGTGGCCTGCGTGATGGCGCACAACGATGAGCAGCACGTCCTGAGCGAGCGCCATTTTCATCCCCGCATTACGGTCCTGAGGTCCGGCGAGAAGAGTAGCCCCGTCACCTGCCATCACTGTGAAAATGCGCCCTGCGCGCAAAGCTGTCCGAACGGCGCCATCAGCAAATGCGATGACAGCGTACAGGTGAATCAACAAAAATGCATCGGCTGTAAGGCCTGCGTGGTGGCCTGCCCGTTTGGCACGATGGAGATTATCGTCACCCCGCTCGACAGCGGCGACGTGAAGGCCTCGGCGAATAAATGCGATCTCTGTCTGACGCGGCTACACGGCCCGGCCTGTATCGAAAATTGCCCGGCAGATGTCCTCTCACTGGCGACGCCTGCTGTCCTTGATAATCTGGCGAAATCGCGCCGCCAGCGCACGGCCTGCCTGGAAGCGCAGCCCTGGCATGCGGAAGCCGTCAGAGAGGACGCTTCGCGCACCAAACTGCATCAGATGCAAACAACCCCGCCATGCGGCGAGCCCGACAAGCTGGCTGCCGCAGAACGCGTGGGCCATTTTAACGAAATTTACCTGCCGTTCCGGGACGAGCAGGCCGCCCGCGAGGCGTCGCGCTGCCTGAAATGCGGCGAGCACAGCATTTGCGAATGGACCTGCCCGCTGCATAACCATATCCCGCAGTGGATCGAGCGTATCAACGCGGGCGATATCGCCGGCGCGGTCGAGCTTTCACATCAGACCAACTGTTTACCTGAAATTACCGGCCGAGTCTGTCCGCAGGACCGATTATGCGAAGGTGCCTGCACAATACGTGAAGAGGCGGGATCCGTGACCATCGGTAACATCGAGCGCTATATCTCCGATCGGGCGCTGGCGATGGGCTGGCGGCCGGATATGTCCGCCGTCACGCCGACAGGTAAACGTGTTGCGATCGTCGGCGCGGGCCCCGCCGGGCTGGCGTGCGCCGACGTGCTGGCGCGCAGCGGCGCGAGTGTGACGGTCTATGACCGGCATCCGGAAATTGGCGGATTGCTGACCTTTGGCATCCCGGCATTCAAGCTGGACAAATCGCTGCTCGCGCGGCGCAGAGAGATATTTACCGCGATGGGGATCCGCTTCGAGCTGAACTGCGAGGTGGGCCAGGACGTGTCGATGTCGCAGTTAAAGAACGAGTATGACGCCCTGTTTATTGGCGTGGGAACCTACCGCTCGATGAAGGCGAGTATCCCGCACGAGGACGCGCCTGGGGTCTATGACGCGCTGCCTTTCCTTGTAGGTAACACGCGGCACGTTATGGGGCTGGAGTCGACGGCCAGCGAACCGTTTATCGACACCCATGGCTTAAACGTGGTGGTGCTTGGCGGGGGCGATACCGCGATGGACTGCGTCCGCACCGCGTTACGCCACGGCGCGGCGAAGGTGACCTGCGCCTATCGTCGGGATGAGGCCAATATGCCGGGCTCGAAGAAAGAGGTGAAGAACGCCCGAGAAGAGGGCGCGGCGTTTGAATTTAACGTCCAGCCGGTTGAGCTGACGCTGGATCCGAACGGTAAGGTCAACGGTATCCGAATGCTGCGTACCGAGCTCGGTGAGCCGGACGCGCAGGGACGGCGTCGACCGGTTCCCGTGGCGGGCAGCGAGTTCGTGATGGCCGCTGATGCGGTCATCATGGCGTTTGGCTTTAACCCGCACGCGATGCCGTGGCTGCAGGCGCAGGGTGTCGAAACGGATGACCGGGGGCGGATCGTTGCTTCGGTCGAGAGCCGCTACCGTTACCAGACGACTAACCCACAGATCTTCGCCGGGGGCGATGCGGTACGCGGCGCGGATCTGGTGGTGACCGCAATGGCGGAAGGGCGACATGCGGCGCAGGGGATACTGGACTGGCTTGGGATTAACGCCCCAAAACATCATTAAACCGGCGGGCGACAAAGCGGGATTCACGGCGTAGTATAGGACGACTCATTGTGTTGTGGAGCCCGTATGACCCTGAAAATTGACGTTATCAAAGACAAAATTCTCTCTGAAAACTACTTTGTCCTGCGTAACATCACCTATGATCTTACGCGTAACAACGGTGAGGTGATCCGCCACAAGCGCGAGGTCTACGACCGCGGCAATGGGGCAACCATTCTGCTCTATAACCGTGAAAAGCAGAGCGTGGTGCTGATCCGTCAGTTCAGGGTGGCGACATGGGTTAATGGCAACCCTGACGGACGTCTGATTGAAACCTGCGCGGGCCTGCTCGATGATGATGAGCCGGAAGTTTGTATCCGCAAAGAGGCCGTGGAAGAGACCGGCTTCGAAGTGGGCGAGGTCAAAAAGGTCTTCGAGCTGTTTATGTCGCCGGGCGGCGTAACGGAAATTGTGCATTTCTTCATTGCGGAATACAGCGACGCGCAGCGCACTCACCGGGGCGGTGGCGTGGAGGATGAAGATATCGAAGTGCTGGAGCTTCCTTTTGCCCGGGCGGTGGAGATGGTGCGTTCAGGCGAAATCAGGGATGGTAAAGCGGTGATATTACTGCAGTATTTACAGACAACCGGGCTGATGAACACCACTTTCGAACGGATATAGCCTGTTTTTCGGGTATATCTGATAAATCCGATTGAGCAACCCCGGCGGGAACACGAAGATACTGCCCAGTTAAGCGTTTTCGTTCCGGGATTGTGTCATTCATGCGCTACAGCGTCTTTTTGTTTTACCTGTTTTGTGTGCTCCTCGCGCCGCAGGTGCGGGCTGCACCTGCCCAGCAAGCCTTCTCCGACTGGCAGGTAACCTGCAATAACCAGAATTTTTGCCTCGCACGCAACACGGGTGAACACCGTGGTCTGGTCATGACGCTCACCCGTAGCGCCGGGGCGAAAACGGACGCCACGCTGCGTATCGATCTCGGCGGCCTTGATACGCCCTCGGTAAAAGAGCCAGAGATTGCCCCCCGGCTGCTGCTGGATAACGTTCCCCTGAAGCTGGACAAACAGCGCTGGCAGCTCACGCCCTGGCATCTTAAAACGGACGATGCGGCCACCATCACCGCCTTTCTGAAAAACATCCAGGAAGGGAAGGCCCTGACCCTGCGCGACGGTAAGCAGGTTATTTCACTGAGCGGTCTGAAAGCCGCGCTGCTGTTCATTGATGCGCAGCAAAAGCGCGTCGGCAGCGAAACCGCGTGGATCAAGAAAGGTGACGATCCGCCGTTAAGCGTTCCGCCTGCTCCTGCCCTTAAAAAGGTGGCGGTCGTCAACCCGACCCCGACGCCGCTCTCTCACGCCGAACTGAACGACCTGCTGGACTATGGTACCGGGCGGATGAACGCAAGCCAGTGCTCGCTGGATCCTAACCGCCGGGAAGTGCGCGTCACCGCGTTAACCGATGACAAAGCGCTGCTGATCGTCAGCTGCGAGGCGGGGGCCTATAACACGGTCGATCTGGCGTGGCTGGTATCACGTAAAAAACCGTTCACCGCACGCAGCGTCAGGCTGCGGCTGCCGTTTACGCCGTCAGGCGACGGGAGCGAAATGGAGTTGATGAACGCCAGCTTCGATGAAAAGACGCGCGAGCTGACAACGCTCGCGCTGGGGCGCGGTTTGGGGGATTGCGGGATCCAGACGCGCTGGCGTTTTGACGGCCAGCGCTTCCGCCTGGTGCGCTACGCCGAGGAGCCCAGCTGCGACAGCTGGAACGGGCCAGATGCCTGGCCCACGCTGTGGATCACGCGGTAGTTTTATGCCGGGTGGCGCTGTTGCTTACCCGGCCTACGGTTTGGCGGTTTTAGTAGGCCGGGTAAGGCGTAGCCGCCACCCGGCAACGCAGACCCCACTAGATCACGCTCAGCGCCTTCTCCACCACGTTCTCAACGGTAAAGCCGAAGTACGGGAACAGCTTGTCGGCAGGGGCGGACTCGCCGTAGCCTCGCATGCCGACAATCGCCCCTTTGAGCCCGACATATTTGTACCAGTAGTCGGCAATACCGGCTTCCACCGCCACGCGAGCCGCGACGCTGGACGGCAGGACCGATTCCCGGTACGCCTCGTCCTGGGCGTCGAAAATGTCCGTTGAGGGCAGGGACACCACGCGCACCGCATGTCCTTCGGCAGTCAGTTTCTCCGCCGCTTTAACCGTGATTTCCACCTCGGAGCCGGTCGCAATCAGGATCACGTCCGGCTTGCCGCCGCTGTCCTTCAGGATGTAGCCGCCGCGGGCGATATTTTTCACCTGCTCCGGGGTTCGCTCAATCTGCGCCAGGTTCTGGCGTGACAGGATCAGTGCCGTTGGGCCGTTGTGGCGTTCCACCGCCAGCTTCCAGCCCACCGCCGCTTCGACCTGATCGCACGGACGCCAGGTGCTGAAGTTCGGCGTCAGGCGCAGGCTTGCCAGCTGTTCAACCGCCTGGTGAGTAGGCCCGTCTTCCCCGAGTCCGATGGAGTCATGGGTGTAGACCATAATCTGCCGCGCCTTCATTAAGGCCGCCATGCGCGCCGCGTTACGGGCATACTCGACGAACATCAGGAAGGTGGCGGTGTACGGCACAAACCCGCCGTGATGGGCGATGCCGTTGGCAATGGCGGTCATCCCAAACTCGCGCACGCCGTAGTGGATGTAGTTCCCGGCGATGTCCTCTTTCAGCGATTTTGAGCCCGACCAGATGGTCAGGTTGCTGGGCGCCAGATCCGCCGAGCCGCCGAGCAGTTCGGGCAGGAGAGGGCCGATTGCGTTCAGGGTATTTTGCGACGCCTTGCGGGTGGCGATTTTCGCCGGGTTGGACTGCAGGTTTTCAATCAGCGCCTGGGTTCTATCGTCCCAGTCCTCCGGCAGGCCACCGCTCATGCGGCGGGAAAACTCGGCGGCGAGATCCGGGTGCGCTTTTTTGTAGGCGGCGAACTTCTCGTTCCAGGACTGCTGGGCCTTTTCACCCGCCTCACGGGCATCCCAGGCTCTGTAGATCTCTTTCGGGATCTCAAACGGCGGATGTTTCCACCCCAGCTTTTGCCGGGTCAGCGCGACTTCCTCCTCGCCCAGCGCCGCGCCGTGCGCCTCCTCTTTGCCCGCCTTGTTCGGCGAGCCGAAGCCGATGACCGTACGGCAGATAATCAGGGACGGTTTATCCTTCACGCTCTGCGCTTCCTGAATCGCTTTTTTCACCGCCTCAGGATCGTGGCCGTCGATCTCGTGCACCACGTGCCAGTGGTAGGCTTCAAAGCGTTTTGCCGTGTCGTCGGTAAACCAGCCTTCGGTCTCCCCGTCGATGGAGATGCCGTTGTGATCGTAGAAGCCAATCAGCTTGCCGAGCCCCAGCGTGCCCGCCAGGGAGCAGACCTCATGTGAAATCCCCTCCATCAGGCAGCCGTCACCCATAAATACGTAGGTATAGTGGTCGACAATCTCGTGGTCCGGCTGGTTAAACTGTGCCGCCAGCGTGCGTTCGGCAATCGCCAGCCCAACCGCATTGGCCAGCCCCTGACCGAGTGGTCCGGTCGTTGTTTCCACCCCCGGCGTATAGCCAATCTCAGGGTGCCCCGGCGTTTTGGAGTGCAGCTGGCGGAAGTTTTTCAGCTCCTCAAGCGGCAGATCGTAGCCGGAAAGGTGCAGCAGGCTGTAGAGCAGCATTGAGGCGTGACCGTTGGAGAGAATAAAGCGATCGCGATCGTACCAGGTCGGGTCATTGGGGTTGTGCTTCAGAAAGTCGTTCCACAGCACTTCGGCAATATCAGCCATGCCCATCGGCGCGCCGGGGTGGCCGGAATTGGCTTTTTGCACGGCATCCATGCTGAGGGCGCGAATGGCATTGGCTAGCTCTTTACGGGACATAGTTCACTCCGTGGCAAGGTTAAAGTTTGGCGGCGAGAAGATCTTCAAGTTTGCGCTGGTCGACGGCGAACTGGCGGATGCCGTCCGCCAGTTTTTCCACGGCCATGGCGTCCTGATTGTGTTCCCAGCGGAATTCCGCTTCGGTCATGGCTTTCGGTTTTGGCAGAACGGTGGAGGTCGGCACCAGCTTGCGGATCACCGTTTCTTCTTTGTCCTGTAGCTCCTGGAGCAGGTTAGGGGAGATGGTCAGACGGTCGCAGCCTGCCAGGGCGAGGATCTGCTCGGTACGGCGGAAGCTGGCCCCCATCACGATAGTTTCGTAGCGGTGCTGTTTGTAGTAGTCGTAGATATTACGGACCGATTTCACGCCCGGATCCTCATCCACCACGTACGGATCCATCGGCTGTTTCGCCTGATACCAGTCGTAGATGCGCCCGACAAACGGCGAGACGAGGAACACGCCCGCTTCAGCGCAGGCGCGCGCCTGAGCAAACGAGAACAGCAGCGTCAGGTTGCAGTGGATGCCTTCTTTTTCCAGCACCTCTGCCGCGCGGATGCCTTCCCAGGTGGAGGCCAGCTTGATCAGAATGCGTGATTTATCGATCCCCTGCTCCTCGTACAGTTCCACCAGGCGACGCGCCTTATTAATGCTCTTTTCTTTATCGAACGAGAGGCGGGCGTCGACTTCGGTCGAGACGCGGCCCGGGATGCTTTTAAGAATTTCCGCACCAAAATTAACCGCCAGCTTATCGCTGGCTTCGGCAACCTGCTGCTCCTGCGTTTTCCCGCGCTGTTTACCGTAGGCAATGGCGTCATCAATCAGATGGCTAAAATGGGCAAGCCCTGCAGCTTTGAGCAGTAGCGAAGGGTTAGTGGTCGCGTCCTCCGGCTGATAGTGGCGAATCGACTCGATATCGCCGCTGTCTGCAACCACGGTGGTGAATTTTTTGATGCCGTCTAGCTGGTTCATAAATAATTACTCCTTGGAAATAAAAGAGTTAGATGAGTGCGTTAGTTCACACTTCTGGAAAAATCATGATGGACTTAACAAAAAAGCATAGCAGACGGGGGAGGCATTGCTTTTGAGACGGGTAACATGGCTGTTATAAATTGATAACAATTTTTAATGTGTGATGGTGAGAGTTTGGCTGCCTTCAAAGTTTAGGAGGCGGCCTGAGGCGATACTAGGCGGCACACCAGGGTGTGCATCAGGATCGCTTACGTCACCCTTTTGACCGATACGTGAAAGGAAAAATAAGATGGATGAGCAGTTGAAACAGAGTGCCCTCGATTTTCACGAGTTCCCTGTCCCGGGCAAAATCCAGGTCTCCCCAACCAAGCCGCTGGCAACCCAGCGCGATCTGGCGCTGGCCTATTCGCCGGGCGTCGCAGCCCCGTGTCTGGAAATCGAAAAAGACCCGCTGGCGGCCTACAAATATACCGCGCGCGGCAACCTTGTCGCCGTGATCTCTAACGGCACGGCGGTGCTGGGGCTGGGCAACATCGGCGCGCTGGCCGGTAAGCCGGTGATGGAAGGGAAGGGGGTGCTGTTCAAGAAATTCGCCGGTATCGACGTGTTCGATATCGAGGTGGATGAACTCGATCCTGACAAATTCATCAACGTGGTGGCCGCGCTGGAGCCGACCTTCGGCGGGATCAACCTGGAAGACATCAAAGCGCCGGAATGTTTCTATATCGAGCAGAAGCTGCGCGAGCGTATGAACATTCCCGTGTTCCATGATGACCAGCACGGAACCGCGATTATCAGCACCGCCGCGATTCTCAACGGCCTGCGCGTGGTAGAGAAAAATCTCTCCGACGTGCGCATGGTGGTCTCTGGCGCAGGCGCCGCGGCCATCGCCTGTATGAACCTGCTGGTGGCGCTGGGTATGCAGAAACACAACATTGTGGTCTGCGACTCCAAAGGCGTTATCTATAAAGACCGCGAGCCGAACATGGCGGAAACCAAAGCGGCGTACGCGGTCGACGACGACGGTAAACGCACCCTGGACGACGTGATTGACGGCGCGGATATCTTCCTCGGCTGCTCCGGTCCGAAAGTGTTGACCCAGGAGATGGTGAAGAAGATGGCGCGTGCGCCAATGATCCTGGCCCTGGCGAACCCGGAACCGGAAATCCTGCCGCCGCTGGCGAAAGCGGTGCGCGAAGACGCCATCATCTGTACCGGCCGTTCGGACTACCCGAACCAGGTCAACAACGTGCTCTGCTTCCCGTTCATCTTCCGCGGTGCGCTGGACGTCGGCGCAACGGCGATCAACGAAGAGATGAAGCTTGCCGCCGTTCACGCCATCGCGGAGCTGGCGCACGCCGAGCAGAGCGAAGTGGTTGCGTCCGCGTACGGCGATCAGGATCTGAGCTTCGGCCCGGACTACATCATTCCAAAACCGTTCGACCCGCGTCTGATTGTTAAGATTGCCCCAGCGGTGGCCAAAGCGGCGATGGACTCCGGCGTGGCGACGCGTCCGATTCATGATTTCGACGCGTACGTCGATAAGCTCACCGAGTTTGTTTATAAAACGAACCTGTTCATGAAGCCGATCTTCTCCCAGGCGCGCGCCGACGCGAAGCGCGTGGTGCTGGCGGAAGGGGAAGAGGCGCGCGTGCTGCACGCCACCCAGGAGCTGATCACCTTAGGCCTGGCGAAGCCGATCCTGATTGGTCGTCCGAGCGTGATTGAAATGCGTATCCAGAAGCTGGGCCTGCAGATTAAGCCGGGCGTCGACTTCGAGATCGTTAACAACGAATCCGATCCGCGCTTCAAAGAGTACTGGAGCGAATACTACGCGATCATGAAGCGCCGGGGGATCACCCAGGAGCAGGCTCAGAAAGCGGTCATCAGCAACACGACGGTGATCGGCGCGATCATGGTGCATCGCGGCGAGGCGGATGCGCTGATTTGCGGCACCATCGGCGATTACCACGAGCACTTTAGCGTGGTGCAGGAGATCTTCGGCTATCGCGACGGCGTCCATACCGCCGGGGCGATGAACGCGCTGCTGCTGCCAAGCGGCAACACCTTTATTGCGGACACCTACGTTAACGACGATCCAACCCCGGACGAGCTGGCGGAAATCACGGTGATGGCCGCCGAGACCGTGCGTCGCTTTGGTATCGAGCCGAAGGTGGCGCTGCTGTCGCACTCTAACTTTGGTTCGTCTAAATCCGCGGCGGCGTGCAAAATGCGTCAGACGCTGGAGCTGGTGCGCGAGCGTGCGCCGGAGCTGATGATTGACGGGGAAATGCACGGCGATGCCGCGCTGGTGGAAAGCATCCGTAACGAACGTATGCCGGACAGCCCGCTGAAGGGATCGGCCAACATACTGATTATGCCGAACGTGGAAGCGGCGCGTATCAGCTATAACCTGCTGCGCGTCTCCAGCTCTGAAGGGGTGACCGTAGGGCCTGTACTGATGGGCGTGGCGAAACCGGTGCACGTGTTAACGCCGATTGCCTCTGTGCGTCGTATCGTGAACATGGTGGCGCTGGCGGTGGTTGAGGCGCAGACGCAGCCGCTGTAATTTTTACCCTCACCCTAACCCTCTCCCAAAGGGAGAGGGGATAAGGGCTACACCCAGTCCCGAACCTGAATAAACTCACGCAAGGCAGCCTCCGGGCTGCCTTCTTTTGGTTCGTAGCAGTACTCCCAGCGCACCAGCGGCGGCATCGACATCAGAATCGACTCCGTGCGCCCGCCGGTCTGCAGGCCGAACAGCGTCCCGCGATCCCACACCAGGTTGAACTCCACGTAGCGCCCGCGGCGGTAAAGCTGGAACTCTCGCTCGCGCACGCCGTAGTCGGTATTTTTACGGCGCTCGACGATGGGCAGATAGGCGTCGGTATAGCCTTCGCCTACCGCGCGCATAAAGCTGAACGCGGTATCAAAATCAGGCGTGTTGAGATCGTCAAAGAACAGCCCGCCGATGCCGCGCTGCTCGTCGCGGTGCTTCAGGTAAAAGTAGTCATCGCACCACTTTTTAAATTTCGGGTAGACGTCTTCGCCAAACGGCAGGCAAAGATCCCGCGCGGTGGTGTGCCAGTGCACGGCATCTTTTTCGAAGCCGTAGTATGGCGTTAAATCGAAACCGCCGCCGAACCACCAGACCGGGTCGGCACCCGGTTTTTCCGCAATGAAAAAGCGCACGTTGGCGTGGCTGGTGGGCACGAACGGGTTGTGCGGGTGCACTACCAGCGAGACGCCCATCGCCTCGAAGCTGCGGCCCGCCAGTTCAGGACGATGCGCCGTCGCAGATGCGGGCATGGCGTCGCCGTGAACGTGGGAAAAATTCACGCCTGCCTGTTCGAAGATGCCGCCGTTTCGCAGCACGCGGCTGCGCCCGCCGCCTCCGGCCTCGCGCTGCCAGTTATCTTCCTGAAATTCACCGCCGTCTGCGGCAGCCAGTTTCTGGCAGATCTCATCCTGCAGCTGCAGCAGGAAGGTTTTGACCAGTTGAGCATCGGGTTTCATCAACGTTTCCTGGAGTGCGCTTTTTGGTTATCGAACCAGTTGAAGTAACTGATAATGCCGGAGGCGATAGCGTTGGCGATCTTCTGACGAAACGCCGTGGTGCCGAGGAGCCGCTCTTCTTCCGGGTTGGTAATAAAGGACGTTTCCACCAGCACGGACGGGATGGACGGCGACTTCAGCACCACGAATGCCGCCTGCTCGGTGCCTTTGCTGTGCAGACGATGCACCGGCTTAATTTTCTTCAGAATATGCGAGCCGAGCGTCAGGCTATTTTTAATCGTATCCGTCTGCACGAGGTCGAACAGCACCTGCTGTAGCAGATGATCTTTGTCGGTGGCTTTTTTCCCGGCGACTTCATCCGCCCGGTTTTCGCGGTCGGAGAGGTATTTTGCCATGGCGCTACTGGCGCCACGGTTAGAGAGTGCAAACACCGAGGCGCCGGCCGCAGAAGGGTTGGTAAAGCCGTCGGCGTGAATCGACATAAACAGATCCGCACCGTGCTGGTGGGCGATCTCAACGCGGTCATACAGTGGAATAAAGGTGTCGCCAGAGCGCGTCAGACGGGCGTCAATGCCGTTGCTGCGTAAAATTGCGCGCACATTTTTTGCAATTGCCAGCACGACGTGTTTTTCTTTTGACCCGTTTTTGCCGATGGCGCCGGTATCAATACCGCCGTGGCCCGGGTCGAGCATTACCAGACGCTTCGCGCCCGGCTTTTTGGTTTTCGGTTTGCTGTGTCCGTTACTGGTTTTGAGCGTGCTCTCGTCTTTTGCCTGAGCCTGCTTTGCGATGCCCGTTAACGTTAAGGCCGCCAGCCCCGCTTTGAGAACCTGACGACGCGATGTGAGTGCTTTTAATGGTTTGAATGTGCTCATGCGGCCTGAATACTAAAAAATGGGGTCCTGGTGTTATATCGTATCGTGTTTCCCGTTACGACAGTCCATGTTGAGAATTGTTTTACTTTTCATTTCAATACGTGACAAAGTGACATTATGCCAAATTTTGGCGAGATTTTCCCCGGTTATTGGCGAAAGGCGAGCTTCGCGCCATAATCACTGTTTTTAAACCCGAAAAGGCGGTTAATACCATGGAGATACGCGTTTTTCGCCAGGAAGATTTCGAAGAGGTGATCACCCTTTGGGAGCGCTGCGATCTGCTGCGTCCGTGGAACGATCCGGAAATGGATATCGAACGTAAGTTGAATCACGACGTCAGTCTGTTTCTGGTCGCGGAAGTCAATGGCGAGGTTGTGGGGACGGTCATGGGCGGTTACGACGGCCACCGCGGCTCGGCCTATTATCTGGGCGTCCACCCGGAATACCGTGGCCGCGGCATTGCCAATGCGCTGCTGAACCGGCTCGAGAAGAAGCTGATCGCCCGCGGCTGCCCGAAAATCCAGATCATGGTGCGGGAAGATAACGACGTGGTGCTGGGCATGTATGAGCGTCTGGGCTACGAGCATTCCGACGTGCTGAGTTTAGGAAAGCGTCTGATCGAAGATGAAGAGTACTGAGATCCACCCGGCAGACTATGACGCGCAGGGCCGCGTCAGGCTGCCCTTTTTATTCTGGTGCGTTTTGCTGCTCCAGGCCCGCACCTGGGTGCTGTTTGTAATGGCCGGAGCGTCGCGCGGGCAGGGCGATACGCTGCTGAATCTCTTCTATCCCGATCACGATGCATTCTGGATCGGATTACTGCCGGGCATTCCGGCCGTACTGGCTTTTTTGGTCAGCGGACGGCGGCATTTGATACCACGTTTTTGGCGCGCGCTTCGCTGGCTGCTGATCCTCGCCCAGGTTGCGCTGCTCTTCTGGCAGCCGGTACTCTGGTGGTACGGTGAACCGCTGACGGGCACCGGCGTTGCGCTGGTGGTTGCCGATATTGTGGCGCTGCTGTGGCTGCTGACCAACCCGCGTCTTCGCGCCTGTTTTGCCGATCAGGATGATTAATCCGGCACTTTTTGCCGATGTCGCACTCCAACAAGCGTTGATTTAACAAGAAAGGACGTTTCAATGAAATCGCTGCGTTTACTTTTATGCGCTCTCCCGCTGGCGTTGACCGGCTGTTCGACGCTCTCCTCCATTAACTGGTCAGCCGCGTATCCGTGGAACTGGTTTGGCTCATCAACGGAAGTGACCGAGCAGGGCGTGGGGAAAATTACCGCCGCGACGTCGCTGGATCATGACGCTATTCAGGATGCGCTCAGCGGCGATTACCGCCTGCGCAGCGGCATGAAAACGGAGAATGGCAATATTGTTCGCTATTACGAAGCGCTGAAGGGCGACAAGCTGGCGCTGGTGATTAACGGTGACAAAGGCACCGTAAACCGTATCGCTGTGATGGATGAGGATATTCCGACGGCGAGCGGTGTGAAGGTGGGGACGGCGTTCAGCGACCTTTATAAGCAGGCCTTTGGCAACTGCACCAGCCTGCCGTCTGACGACAAGGTCGCGGTGGAATGTAAGGCTGAGGGCAGCCAGCACATCAGCTATGTCTTCACCGGAACCTGGAGCGGCCCGGAAGGTCTGATGCCGTCTGACGACACGCTCAGGAGCTGGAAAGTGAGCAAAATACTCTGGAAGCAGTAATTTGCGCCTGAACAAACCGCCTCGCTGAAATCCGGGTATAATAGCCGCCATCAATGCCACGCTGACGTGGCATCTTTATTTCAGGAGGAGCGATGTCTCAGGTTCAGAGTGGCATTTTGCCAGAACATTGCCGCGCGGCGATTTGGATTGAAGCCAATGTTAAAGGGGACGTGGATGCCCTGCGTGCGGCCGGTAAAGCGTTTGTTGATAAGCTGGCCACCTTCCAGGCCAAATTCCCGGAAGCGCACCTCGGCGCCGTTGTTGCCTTTGGCAATAACGTCTGGCGTCAGCTGAGCGGTGGCGAAGGGGCGGAAGAGCTAAAAGACTTCATCCCTTACGGCAAAGGTCTGGCTCCGGCAACCCAGTACGACGTGCTGATCCACATTCTCTCCCTGCGTCACGACGTGAACTTTTCCGTTGCCCAGGCGGCAGTAGCGGTCTTTGGCGACAGCATTGAGGTGCAGGAAGAGGTTCACGGCTTCCGCTGGGTGGAAGAGCGCGATCTGAGCGGCTTCGTCGACGGCACCGAAAACCCGGCGGGTGAAGAGACGCGTCGTGAAGTCGCGGTAATCAAAGACGGCGTGGACGCGGGCGGCAGCTACGTGTTCGTGCAGCGCTGGGAGCACAACCTCAAGCAGCTTAACCGCATGAGCGTGCACGACCAGGAGATGATGATTGGCCGCACTAAAGAAGCCAACGAAGAGATCGACGGCGACAACCGTCCTGTGACCTCTCACCTGACCCGCGTTGACCTCAAAGAAGACGGCAAAGGGCTGAAGATTGTCCGCCAGAGCCTGCCTTACGGCACGGCAAGCGGCACGCACGGCCTCTACTTCTGCGCGTACTGCGCGCGCCTGTATAACATTGAGCAGCAGCTGCTGAGCATGTTCGGTGATACCGACGGCAAGCGCGACGCCATGTTGCGCTTCACCAAACCGGTGACCGGCGGCTACTACTTTGCGCCGTCCGTTGAGCGTCTGCTGGCGCTGTAATGTCCTTTCTCCCTCTCCCTGTGGGAGAGGGCCGGGGTGAGGGCATCAGGCCTCCCCCTTATTCCCTTTTCTGCTTCTAAATCACCAAACGGTATATAAAACCGTTACTCCTTTCATCCCCGTTATAAATATTATGACTATAAGATAGTCATCACATTTATAAGGGTTCGCAATGGCCGTTACTGTACTGAAAAAAGGAACTCTGGCGCTGGCAGGTTTACTGCTGGTGGCACAGGCGCAGGCGACTGAACTGTTGAACAGTTCGTATGACGTCTCCCGCGAGCTGTTTGCCGCCCTTAATCCACCGTTTGAACAGCAGTGGGCGAAAGATAATAACGGCGACAAGCTGACCATCAAGCAGTCCCACGCCGGGTCGTCCAAGCAGGCGCTGGCGATTTTGCAGGGCCTGAAAGCGGATGTGGTGACCTACAACCAGGTGACTGACGTGCAGATCCTGCACGACAAAGGCAAGCTGATCCCGGCAGACTGGCAGAGCCGACTGCCGAACAATAGCTCCCCGTTCTATTCCACCATGGGCTTCCTGGTGCGTAAGGGCAACCCGAAGAATATCCACGACTGGAGCGACCTGGTCCGTTCCGACGTGAAGCTGATTTTCCCGAACCCAAAAACCTCCGGTAACGCGCGTTATACCTATTTAGCCGCGTGGGGCGCGGCGGACAAGGCTGACGGTAACGATAAAGCCAAAACCGAGCAGTTCATGACCCAGTTCCTGAAAAACGTCGAAGTGTTTGATACCGGCGGCCGCGGGGCGACTACGACCTTCGCGGAGCGCGGTCTCGGCGACGTGCTGATCAGCTTTGAATCGGAAGTGAATAACATCCGCAAACAGTACGAAGCGCAGGGCTTCGAGGTCGTTATCCCGAAAACCAACATCCTGGCCGAGTTCCCGGTGGCGTGGGTGGATAAAAACGTGCAGGCAAACGGTACCGAGAAAGCGGCAAAAGCCTATCTCAACTACCTGTACAGCCCGCAGGCGCAGACCATCATTACCGATTACTACTACCGCGTGAACAACCCGGACGTGATGAACAAGCTGAAAGATAAGTTCCCGCAGACCGATTTGTTCCGCGTGGAAGATCGTTTCGGCTCCTGGCCTGATGTGATGAAAACGCATTTTGCCAGCGGCGGTGAGTTAGACAAACTGCTGGCGGCGGGGCATAAGTAATGTTTGCAGTTTCGACAAAACGCGTGCTGCCGGGCTTTACCTTAAGCCTCGGGACCAGCCTGCTGTTCGTCTGCCTGATCCTGCTGTTGCCGCTCAGCGCGCTGGTGATGCAGCTTGCTCAGATGAGCTGGGCGCAGTACTGGGACGTGGTCACCAACCCGCAGGTGGTGGCGGCCTATAAGGTGACGCTGCTGTCGGCGTTTGTCGCCTCCATTTTTAACGGCGTGTTTGGCCTGCTGATGGCGTGGATCTTAACCCGCTATCGCTTCCCGGGCCGCACGCTGCTTGACGCCCTGATGGATCTGCCGTTTGCGCTGCCGACGGCGGTGGCAGGCTTAACCCTCGCGTCGCTCTTCTCCGTGAACGGGCTGTACGGCGAGTGGCTGGCGAAATTCGACATCAAAGTAACCTACACCTGGCTCGGTATCGCGGTGGCGATGGCTTTTACCAGCATCCCGTTTGTGGTCCGTACCGTGCAGCCAGTGCTGGAAGAGTTGGGGCCGGAATACGAAGAAGCGGCGGAAACGCTGGGCGCCACGCGCTGGCAGAGCTTCCGCAAGGTGGTTCTGCCGGAGCTCTCTCCGGCGCTGATGGCGGGCGTCGCGCTGTCGTTTACCCGCAGCCTCGGTGAGTTCGGCGCGGTGATTTTTATCGCCGGGAACATCGCCTGGAAAACAGAAGTCACCTCGCTGATGATTTTCATCCGTTTGCAGGAGTTTGATTATCCGGCGGCGAGCGCGATTGCCTCGGTGATCCTGGCGGCGTCGCTGCTGCTGCTGTACTCAATTAACACTCTGCAAAGTCGCTTTGGTCGACGTGTGGTAGGTCACTGATGGCGGAAGTTACGCAATTGAAGCGATACGATGCACCCCGCATCAACTGGGGTAAATGGTTTCTGATTGGGGCGGGCGTGCTGGTTTCCGCCCTCATTCTCGTCGTGCCGACGGTTTATATCTTCGTTCAGGCGTTCAGCAAGGGCCTGATGCCCGCGCTGGAAAACCTGGCGAACCCGGATATGCTGCATGCCATCTGGCTGACGGTGCTGATTGCGCTGATCACCGTGCCGGTGAACCTCGTGTTCGGGACCCTGCTGGCCTGGCTGGTAACCCGCTTTAACTTCCCGGGACGTCAGCTGCTGCTGACCCTGCTGGACATTCCTTTCGCCGTATCGCCGGTGGTGGCGGGTCTGGTGTACCTGCTCTTTTACGGCTCCAACGGTCCGTTGGGCGGCTGGCTGGACGAGCATAACCTGCAGATCATGTTCGCCTGGCCGGGCATGGTGCTGGTCACCATCTTCGTGACCTGTCCGTTTGTGGTGCGTGAGCTGGTGCCGGTGATGTTAAGCCAGGGGAGCAACGAAGACGAAGCGGCGGTGCTGCTGGGCGCTTCCGGCTGGCAGATGTTCCGTCGCGTGACGCTGCCGAATATCCGCTGGGCGCTGCTTTACGGCGTGGTGCTGACCAACGCCCGCGCGATTGGTGAGTTCGGTGCCGTTTCCGTCGTCTCCGGCTCCATCCGGGGTGAAACCCTGTCGCTGCCGCTCCAGATTGAGCTGCTGCAGCAGGACTACAACACCATCGGCTCGTTTACTGCCGCAGCGTTGCTGACGCTGATGGCCATCTTGACCCTGTTTTTGAAGAGTGTGGTGCAGTGGCGTTTAGAAAATCAGGAAAAACGTCAGCATCAGGAGGGAAATCATGAGCATTGAGATTGCCAATATTAAGAAGTCTTTTGGTCGCACCCAGGTGCTGAATGATATCTCGCTGGATATCCCTTCCGGACAAATGGTGGCGCTGCTGGGGCCGTCCGGCTCGGGCAAAACCACGCTGCTGCGTATTATCGCCGGGCTTGAGCATCAGACCAGCGGGCACATCCGCTTCCACGGCACCGACGTGAGCCGTCTGCACGCCCGCGATCGTAAAGTAGGCTTTGTGTTCCAGCACTACGCGCTGTTCCGCCACATGACCGTGTTCGACAACATCGCGTTTGGCCTGACCGTGCTGCCGCGTCGCGAACGTCCGGATGCGGCAACCATTAAGGCGAAAGTGACCAAACTGCTGGAGATGGTGCAGCTGGCTCACCTGGCGGATCGTTTCCCGGCCCAGCTGTCCGGCGGGCAGAAACAGCGCGTGGCGCTGGCGCGCGCGCTGGCCGTTGAGCCGCAAATTCTGCTGCTGGATGAACCCTTCGGCGCGCTGGATGCGCAGGTGCGTAAAGAGCTGCGCCGCTGGCTGCGCCAGCTGCATGAAGAGCTGAAGTTCACCAGCGTCTTCGTGACCCACGATCAGGAAGAGGCGATGGAAGTTGCGGATCGCGTGGTGGTCATGAGCCAGGGCAACATTGAGCAGGTTGACGAGCCGGAGCAGCTCTGGCGTGAGCCGGCGACCCGCTTCGTGCTGGAGTTTATGGGCGAGGTAAACCGTCTGCAGGGCACTATTCGCGGCGGACAGTTCCACGTTGGCGCGCACCGCTGGCCGCTGGGCTATACCTCCGCGCATCAGGGGCCGGTCGATCTGTTCCTGCGTCCGTGGGAAGTGGACGTGAGCCGCCGAACCAGCCTGGATTCACCGCTGCCGGTGCAGGTGCTGGAAGCTAGCCCTAAAGGTCACTACACCCAATTGGTGGTACAGCCGCTGGGCTGGTATACCGAGCCGCTGACCGTGGTCATGCGCGACGACGTGCCGCCGCACCGGGGTGAGCGCCTGTTTGTTGGGTTGCAGCACGCCCGTATTTATCACGGGAAGGAGCGCATCGAGACGCGCGAGGATATTGCTCTGGCGGAGTCAGCCTGATAGGTTAGGATTACGTAGTTTTGCCGGGTGGCGCTGCGCTTACCCGGCCTACAATATGACGTCTGTAGGCCCGGTAAGCGAAGCGCCACCGGGCTTTTTATTGGACAGCGATCATGAATACATTAGAACACACCATCGGCAACACTCCTTTGGTCAAGCTTCAGCGCATGGGTCCGGACAACGGCAGCGAAATCTGGGTCAAACTCGAAGGCAATAACCCGGCGGGCTCGGTGAAAGACCGCGCGGCGCTGTCGATGATTGTCCAGGCCGAAAGGCGCGGTGAAATCAAGCCAGGCGACGTGCTGATTGAGGCCACCAGCGGCAACACCGGTATCGCCCTGGCGATGATCGCCGCGCTGAAAGGCTACCGCATGAAGCTGCTGATGCCGGACAACATGAGCCAGGAGCGCCGCGCCGCGATGCGTGCCTACGGGGCCGAGCTGATTCTGGTGACCAAAGAGCAGGGAATGGAAGGCGCGCGCGACTTAGCGCTGGAGATGGCCGGGCGCGGTGAAGGTAAACTGCTGGATCAGTTCAACAATCCGGACAACCCGTACGCGCACTACACCACCACCGGCCCGGAAATCTGGCAGCAAACCGACGGGCGTATCACCCATTTTGTCTCCAGCATGGGCACCACCGGCACCATTACCGGGGTATCGCGTTTTCTGCGCGAGCAGGAAAAAGCCGTCACCATCGTTGGCCTCCAGCCGGAAGAGGGGAGCAGCATTCCGGGGATTCGCCGCTGGCCGGCGGAGTATATGCCCGGCATTTTTAATGCGCAGCTGGTGGACCAGGTGCTGGATCTTCACCAGCGCGAGGCGGAAAATACCATGCGTGAGCTGGCCGTGCGCGAAGGTATCTTCTGCGGCGTCAGCTCGGGCGGCGCGGTAGCGGGGGCGATTCGGGTGGCGCAGGCAAACCCGGGGGCGGTAGTAGTGGCGATTATTTGCGATCGCGGCGATCGCTATCTGTCTACCGGCGTCTTTGGTGAAGAGAGTTATTCGCAGGGGGCGGGGATTTAAGCGTCATGGAGATGATTCTATTCCGGGATAACACCCGGGCGCAGCAAACCGACATTGTCGCAGTGCAGTCGCAGGTGGTTTACGGCAGCGTGGGGAACAGCATTGCGGTACCGAATATTCGTACCCACAGGCTGAACGTCACCGCCGTGCCGACGGTTCTGTTTAGCAACACGCCGCATTACGACACGTTTTATGGTGGGGTGATCCCCGACGAGTGGTTCAGCGGCTATCTTAAGGCACTGGAAGAACGCGAGATCCTGCGCGAGCTTAAAGCGGTCACCACCGGCTATATGGGCAGCGCAAGCCAGATCGTCCTGCTGGCTCAATGGCTGAAGGCGGTCAAAGCGCAGCATCCTGACCTGCTGGTGCTGGTCGACCCGGTTATCGGAGATATCGACAGCGGTATGTACGTCAAGCCCGAGATCCCGCAGGCGTATCGGGAGCACCTGCTGCCGCTGGCGCAGGGGATTACGCCAAACGTCTATGAGCTGGAAGTGTTAAGCGGCAAACCGTGCCGTACGCCGGAAAGCGCCATCGCGGCGGCGCAGGGACTGCTCTCTGATAGCCTGAAATGGGTGGCGATCACCAGCGCGCCGGTGACCGATGACCCGGAAAACATCCACGTGGTGCTGGTGACGAATGAAGGCGTGACCGTCAGCGCGCATCCGCGCGTAGAAACCGATCTGAAAGGGACGGGCGACCTGTTCTGTTCAGAGCTGGTGAGCGGAATTGTTGAGGGGAAAACCGTTGCCGACGCCATTCGCATGGCCGGCGATCGGGTGACTGACGTGATGCTCTATACCCAGTCGAAGGGCTACGACGAGCTTATCCTACCGGCATAAACAAAAATGGCGCCCGAAGGCGCCATTTTTCTGTGCGGCAAGAATTACTTCTTGATGCGGATAACCGGAGTTTCACCTACGGTGACGCTGCCAGACAGTTTGATCAGTTCTTTGATTTCGTCCATGTTGGAGATAACAACCGGCGTCAGGGTAGACTTGGCTTTTTCTTCCAGCAGTGGCAGATCGAATTCAATTACCGGGTCGCCAACTTTAACACGCTGGCCTTCTTCCGCGATACGTTTGAAGCCTTCGCCTTTCAGTTCAACGGTGTCGATACCGAAGTGAACGAACAGTTCGATACCGCTATCAGATTCGATAGAGAACGCATGGTTGGTTTCAAAAATTTTACCGATGGTGCCGTCAACTGGAGCAACCATTTTGTTGCCAGTTGGTTTGATAGCAATGCCATCACCAACGATTTTCTCAGCAAACACTACATCCGGCACGTCTTCGATGTTGACGATCTCGCCGGAGAGCGGAGCAACAATCTCAATAGTTCCGGAGTCTTTCTTATCATCAGAAACCAGAGATTTCAGTTTATCGAACAAACCCATGATCTTCTCCTAAGCAGTAATTTGGGCCGCATCTCGTGGATTAGCAGATTGTTTTTTCTTCAATGAACTTGTTAACCAGCGTCATTAACTCGTCCGTTGTCGGTTGAGCAAGAGCCTGCTCTGCTAACACCTTCGCATCTTCGAAGTTCGTGTTACGGATAATCTTCTTAATGCGCGGGATGGAAATGGCGCTCATAGAGAATTCGTCCAGACCCATACCCAGCAACAGAAGTGTAGCACGTTCGTCGCCTGCAAGCTCACCACACATGCCAGTCCATTTACCTTCTGCATGAGAAGCATCAATAACTTGCTTGATCAAGTTCAGTACGGACGGTGACATTGGCTGGTAGAGATGTGAAATCATATCATTACCACGGTCAACTGCCAGGGTGTACTGCGTTAAATCATTGGTGCCGATACTAAAGAAATCAACTTCTTTGGCTAAATGACGCGCAATGGTCGCCGCCGCAGGTGTTTCCACCATCACGCCGATCTCGATTGACTCGTCAAACGCTTTACCTTCGTCGCGCAGTTCCTGTTTGTAGATTTCGATCTCTTTCTTCAGTGCACGCACTTCTTCAACAGAGATGATCATCGGGAACATGATGCGCAGTTTACCGAAAGCAGAGGCACGCAGGATCGCGCGAACCTGGTCACGCAGGATCTCTTTACGATCCATCGCGATACGGATTGCACGCCAGCCCAGGAACGGGTTCTCTTCTTTCGGGAAGTTCATGTACGGCAGCTCTTTGTCGCCGCCGATGTCCATGGTACGGACGATAACCGCCTGAGAACCACACGCTTCAGCCACGGCTTTATAGGCAGCAAACTGCTCTTCTTCCGTTGGCAGCGCGTCGCGGTCCATGAACAGGAATTCTGTACGATAGAGACCTACGCCTTCCGCACCGTTGCGCTCAGCGCCATCAACGTCGCGGACGGTACCGATGTTTGCGCACACTTCTACCTGATGGCCGTCCAGGGTGATGGCTGGCAGGTCTTTCAGCTTAGCGAGTTCCGCTTTTTCAGTCGCAACTTGCTCCTGAACCGCGCGCAGTTTATCGATCTCTTCATTGGTTGGGTTGACGTAAACCAGATTGTTTACGGCATCCAGAATCAGATAGTCGCCGTTTTTCACCTGAGAGGTGACGCTACCGGTACCCACGATGGCAGGCAGTTCCAGAGAGCGCGCCATGATAGAGGTGTGCGAGGTACGGCCACCCGCGTCGGTGATGAAACCGAGGACCTTTTTCAGGTTTAGCTGTGCGGTTTCAGACGGGGTGAGGTCAGCGGCAACCAGGATAACTTCATCCTGAATCGCGCTCAGATCGATGATGGCCAGACCCAGGATGTTGCGCAGCAGGCGCTTACCGATGTCACGTACGTCAGCCGCACGCTCTTTCAGGTATTCATCATCCAGTTCTTCCAGGGCAGTTGCCTGACCTTCGATAACTTCATGCGCAGCCGCGTCGGCCGTCATGCCTTTATCTTTAATCAGGGCTATGATTTCCTGCTCCAGCTCCTCATCTTCGAGCAGCATGATGTGCCCTTCGAAGATGGCTTCTTTTTCTTCACCGAAAGTTTCGCCAGCTTTAGTTTTGATTGCTTCCAGTTGCGCAGATGCCTTGGCACGACCGCTCAGAAAACGTTCAACTTCCTGATCAACCTTGTCGGCAGAAATTTTTTTCCGGTCGATGACGATCTCGTCTTCTTTCAGCAGCAGTGCTTTGCCGAAAGCGATACCCGGGGATGCTAAAATGCCTGAAATCATAACCCTACCTTACTTGTGACTGATATTTAAAAGAACCCGGAAACTTACTCGAGCTCAGCCATCAGTTTTACCAGATGCTCAACTGCTTTCTGCTCGTCTTCACCTTCTGCAGAGATGGTGACAACGGTGCCCTGAGTCAGGCCCAGAGTCTGCAGTTTGAACAGGCTTTTTGCGCTCGCGCTTTTGCCGTTGGAAGTCACAGTGATTTCAGAAGTGAAGCCTTTTGCTTCTTTAACAAACTGAGCAGCAGGGCGGGTGTGCAGACCGTTCGGAGCGGTAATGGTAACTTCTTGCTGGAACATTGTATTTCCCCAACTTATAGGTTTAGTGTTGTGGAACTAAAGTCTAGCCTGGCGACTGAACTTTAGCCTGTATTGTTAGCGCTGACGTTTCGATCGTCATTAAACATTATGCAGCGAAAGCAAGACTTGAACCAAATCATAAAATCGATTCAGCAAGGCTATTTCATTCACCGATTAATTTCACGCATCAAAATAATTGCTGGTTTAAATACCAGACCCAACGGGGTGAAGCAATGCCAGGAGGGGCAAAAGTTTGAAGCAGGCCACAAAAAAGCACCTGAAAAGGTGCTTTTTTACGCGTTATTAACATGCTGGCACTACTGTTGCAGTTCTTTTTCGGTAAACAGATCGGCAAACAGTGCGGTGCTCAAGTAACGCTCGCCCGAAGAAGGAAGGATAACCACAATATTCTTGTTGGTAAAGGCTTCATCTTCCTGAAGCTTGAGCGCTGCCGCAACGGCTGCACCGGAAGAGATACCCGCCAGAATGCCTTCTTCATCCATCAGGCGACGCGCGGTAGAAATGGCTTCTTCGTTAGTGATAGTCACCACTTTATCGATCAGCTTCAGATCCAGGTTGCCCGGAATGAAGCCTGCGCCAATACCCTGAATTTTATGCGGGCCTGGCTTAAGCTCTTCACCCGCCAGTGCCTGGGTGATAACCGGTGAGTCAGTTGGCTCAACGGCAACGGTGATCAGGTCTTTTTTACCCTTTGTGCCTTTAATATAGCGTGACACGCCGGTCAGCGTACCGCCGGTACCTACGCCGGAGATAAAGACGTCAACCTGGCCGTCGGTATCTTCCCAGATTTCCGGACCTGTGGTCTTCTCGTGAATTTCCGGGTTAGCCGGGTTGCTGAACTGCTGAAGCAGCAGATATTTCGCCGGATCGCTGGCCACAATCTCTTCAGCTTTCTGAATGGCGCCCTTCATGCCCTTCGCGCCTTCGGTCAGCACCAGGTTCGCGCCCAGCGCTTTGAGCAGCTTACGACGCTCAATGCTCATGGTTTCTGGCATGGTCAGCGTCAGCTTGTAGCCACGCGCGGCGGCAACATAGGCCAGAGCGATACCGGTATTGCCGCTGGTCGGTTCCACCAGCTCAACGCCAGGCTTCAGTACGCCACGTTTTTCAGCATCCCAAATCATGTTTGCACCGATACGGCATTTTACGCTGAAGCTCGGGTTACGTGATTCGACCTTCGCCAGAATGCGTCCATTACCGATACGGTTCAGTCGAACCAGGGGCGTATGACCGATAGTCAGCGAGTTGTCTTCATAAATCTTACTCATGGCCTGTCCTTAACTGTATGAAATTGGGATACCGACCCAGCATACCTGTTGAGCAAGTAGGGGGAAGTAAGGAATTCGCATATCTATATACTGCAAGGAAATAATGGGGATCAGTATGGAATAAGGGGCGGCATAAGCCACCCCTGCTTTACACATTTTTGCATTATTTCCATAACGCGTGCTTAGCACGGTAGCAGTCGACCCACATCGCCGTCGCGCCGCAGACGGCGACGGGCATGATGAACAGATTCAGGAAGGGAATCATGGTGAACAGGCTGGTTAGCGCGCCAAACTGCATATTGGCGACCTTCTGGCTGCGCAGGGCGGTGCGCATCTCTTTAAACGGCACCTTGTGGTTATCGAACGGATAGTCGCAGTACTGGATGGCCAGCATCCAGGCGCTGAACAGGAACCACAGCACCGGCGCCACCGTCTGGCCAATGCCTGGCACAAAATAGAGGATAAGCAGCACGACCGCGCGGGGCAGGTACCAGGCAAACTTCTGCCACTCGCGCTTCATGATGCGTGGCAGGTCTTTCATGATCCCCAGCACGCCCGTGTCCGGTGGCGTCGCACCAGTAAGCCGCGCTTCCAGCTGTTCCGCCAGCAGACCGTTGAACGGTGCGGCTATCCAGTTGGCAATCGTCGAAAAGAAGTACCCAAACACCAGCAGCACGGAGATCACCGCCACCGGCCAGAGCAGGTAGTTAAGCCACTGCAGCCAGTCCGGCACGTAACTCATCAGCGACGGGATCCAGCTCTCCAGCTTTGCGAATAGCCACCAGAACGCGCCGCCCATCAGAATAATGTTGATCAACAGCGGCAGAATCACGAAGCGTCGAATCCCCGGCAGGGAGACCAGTTTCCAGCCCTGAGAAAAATACCAGACGCCGCTGCGCGGGGGAGAAGAAGATGTTGAAACCATAGCCAGGCTGTACTCCTTTTTACACAACCAGTGGAATTGCCCGCCTATATTATCCACTTACGGAGCAATGACCAGTTCGGAAATGTTCGAAAAACCAGCAAAAAGCACGATTTCCTTCATCTTTATGCTGTGAATGCTCTGCACACACTTGCACTTGACGTAAACGGCAAATACTCTTAGTGAGTAAATGTTTGCCGTGGTGGCAAGGTGTTAGAACAACAGAGAATATAATGATGCAGGATTTGCGTCTGATATTAATCATTGTTGGCGCGATCGCCATAATCGCTTTACTGGTACATGGTTTCTGGACCAGCCGTAAAGAGCGTTCCTCGATGTTTCGCGATCGCCCACTGAAGCGCATGAAGTCCAGTCGTGACGACGATGACAGTGAAGATGACATCGACGGCAGCGATGACGACGGCGTGGGTGAAGTTCGTGTTCATCGGGTCAATACTGCGCCCGGCGCAGGCCATGGGGAGCATGAAGCGCCTCGTCCTTCGCAGCACCAGTATCAACCGCCGTATGCTTCCGCACAGCCGCGCCAGCCAGCGCCGCAGCCTGTGGAAGAACCGGTGCGCCAGCCGCCGCAACAGCCTGTCTATCAGCAGCCTGCTGCGCCACAGCCGGTTCAACAGCAACCGGTGCAGCAGCCCGTGCAGCAACAGCCAGCTCAGCCGGTACAACAACCGCAGCAGCCTGTTCACGTACAGCCTGCGCCTCAGCCTGCTCCGGCTCTACACGTTGAGCCTGAGCCCGTTGTAGAACCAGAGCCGGTTGTTGAAAAACCGCAGCGTAAAGAAGCGGTGATCATCATGAACGTGGCCGCGCATCACGGCAGCCATCTTAACGGTGACGTGCTGCTCAACAGTATTCAACAGGCAGGATTCAAGTTTGGCGATATGAACATTTTCCATCGCCATCTGAGCCCTGACGGTAGCGGTCCGGCGCTGTTCAGCCTGGCCAACATGGTTAACCCTGGCACCTTTGATCCGGAAATGACCGGTGATTTCGTGACCCCGGGCGTCACTATCTTTATGCAGGTGCCTTCTTACGGCGACGAACTGCAAAACTTTAAGCTGATGCTGCAGTCCGCTCAGCACATCGCTGACGAAGTCGGCGGCGTGGTGCTCGACGATCAGCGTCGAATGATGACCCCGCAGAAGCTGCGCGAGTATCAGGACCGCATCCGCGAAGTTAAGGAAGCTAACGCGTAATCGTCGCGTTTACTTCAACTCCTCCTCAACCCCCGCCTGTCGGGGGTTTTTTCTCATTGATGGTGCGATATGGACTCAATCGAACAACAACTCACTGAACTGCGAACCACGCTTCGCCATCATGAATACCTCTATCATGTTATGGACGCGCCGGAAGTCCCGGATGCCGAATATGACCGCCTGATGCGCGAGCTGCGCGAATTAGAGGCGCAGCATCCGGAGCTTATCACGCCGGATTCCCCTACCCAGCGCGTCGGCGCTGAGCCGCTGGGCGCTTTCAGCCAGGTGCGCCATGAGGTGCCGATGCTGTCGCTGGATAACGTATTTGATGAAGAGAGCTTCCTCGCGTTTAACAAGCGCGTGCAGGATCGTCTGAAAAGCAGCGACTCCCTCACCTGGTGCTGCGAGCTCAAGCTGGATGGCCTGGCGGTCAGTCTTCTCTATGAAAACGGTGTGCTGGTGCGTGCCGCAACGCGTGGCGACGGTACGACGGGCGAAGACATCACCACCAACGTGCGTACCATCCGCGCGATCCCGCTGAAGCTGCAGGGTGACAACATTCCCGCGCGTCTGGAAGTGCGCGGCGAGGTGTTCCTGCCCCAGGCGGGCTTCGAGAAAATTAACGATGAGGCGCGTCGCACCGGCGGGAAGGTGTTTGCTAACCCGCGTAATGCGGCGGCAGGCTCTCTGCGCCAGCTTGACCCGCGTATTACCGCGAAGCGACCGCTTACTTTCTTCTGCTACGGCGTCGGTATTCTGGAGGGCGGCGAGCTGCCGGAAACGCACCTCGGACGCCTGCTGCAGTTTAAAGCGTGGGGCCTGCCGGTGAGCAACCGCGTTCAGCTCTGCGACTCGCCGGAAGCGGTGCTGGCGTTCTACCACAAGGTGGAAGAGGACCGTCCGACGCTCGGTTTTGATATTGATGGCGTCGTCATCAAGGTGAATTCACTGGCGCTGCAGGAGCAGCTGGGCTTTGTGGCGCGCGCGCCGCGCTGGGCGGTGGCGTTTAAGTTCCCTGCTCAGGAGCAGATGACCGTCGTTCGCGACGTGGAGTTCCAGGTTGGCCGTACGGGGGCGATTACCCCGGTCGCCCGTCTGGAGCCCGTGCAGGTTGCGGGCGTGCTGGTGAGTAACGCCACGCTGCATAACGCCGATGAAATCGAACGCCTCGGCCTGCGCATTGGTGACAAAGTGGTGATTCGCCGCGCGGGCGACGTTATCCCGCAGGTGGTTAACGTCGTGGAGTCAGAGCGTCCTGCCGATACGCGCGAGATCGTCTTCCCGACCCACTGCCCCGTGTGCGGCTCCGACGTTGAGCGTGTGGAAGGTGAAGCGGTGGCGCGCTGTACGGGTGGCTTAATCTGTGGCGCGCAGCGTAAAGAGTCGCTGAAGCACTTCGTCTCCCGTCGGGCGATGGACGTCGACGGCATGGGCGACAAGATTATCGATCAGCTGGTTGAGAAAGAGTATGTTCATACGCCAGCGGATCTCTTCAGGCTGACGGCAGGTAAACTGACCGGCCTGGATCGCATGGGGCCAAAGTCAGCCCAGAATGTGGTTAACGCGCTGGAAGCCGCCAAAGAGACCACCTTTGCCCGCTTCCTGTACGCGCTGGGCATTCGTGAAGTGGGTGAGGCAACGGCAGCGGGCCTGGCGGCGTACTTTGGTACGCTGGAGGCGCTGGAAAAGGCAAGCATCGACGAGCTGCAGAAAGTCCCTGACGTAGGCATTGTGGTCGCCACGCACGTCTTTAACTTCTTCGCCGAAGAGAGCAACCGTGAAGTTATCGGCAAGCTGCTGGAAGAGGGCATCAGGTGGCCAGCGCCGGTAGTGGTTAACGCCGAAGAGATCGACAGCCCGTTCGCCGGTAAAACGGTCGTCCTGACCGGCAGCCTGAGCCAGCTTTCACGCGACGATGCGAAAGCGCGCCTGGTGGCGCTGGGGGCCAAAGTGGCGGGCAGCGTGTCGAAGAAAACCGACCTGGTGATCGCCGGGGAAGCGGCGGGTTCGAAGCTGGCAAAAGCCCAGGAGCTCGGCATTGAGGTTATCGACGAAGCGGAAATGATGCGTCTGTTAGGAGAGTAACGTGGAGAAAGAACAGCTCGTTGAAATAGCCAATACGGAGATGCCGTTCGGTAAATACAAGGGCCGCAGGCTGATTGATTTGCCGGAGGAGTATCTGCTGTGGTTTGCCCGTAAGGATGAATTCCCGGCAGGGCGACTGGGCGAGCTGATGGCTATCACGTTACTGATCAAAACTGAGGGGCTGACCCAGCTGGTTCAGCCCCTGAAACGTCCTTAAGCCTTCGCGGCGCGGGTCTCTTCCTGCGCCAGCTTTTCGGTCTGGCGCTTGTAGCGACGCGCCAGCACCGCGCAGACCATCAGCTGGATCTGGTGGAAAATCATCAGCGGCAGCACCATCATCCCAATCACCGAGGTCGGGAACAAAATATTGGCCATCGGGATACCGTTTGCCAGGCTCTTTTTGGAACCGCAGAAGACAATGGTGATTTCATCCGCTTTGCTGAAGCCGCACCTGCGTGACACAAAGACGTTTACCGCAATCACAATCGCCAGCAGGACGATGCTGACCACCACGATAAACAGCAGCGAGCCTGCGCCCACCTTATGCCAGATCCCGTTCACAACCGCTTCGCTGAAGGCGGAATAGACCACCAGCAGAATCGACGACTGGTCGGTTTTTGAGATCCATTTCTTGTGCTTCGTCACGAACGCCCCGGTCCATGGACGGGATAGATGCCCCAGGACAAACGGCAGCAGCAGCTGCAGGCAAATTTTTCCAACCTGCTCGAGATTGCCTTCCGCGCCGTGCATGTTCATCAGCAGGCCCACCAGCAGCGGGGAAACGAAAATCCCTAACAGGCTGGATGCCGATGCCGAGCAAACCGCGGCCGCAACGTTTCCTCCCGCGAGAGAGGTAAAGGCAATGGCGGACTGCACGGTAGCCGGCAGAATACAGAGATACAGGAAACCGGTGTAGAGCGCCGGGTCGACGTTAACCGGCGCCCACCAGGCAAACAGCACTCCGAGGATTGGGAACAGAATGAACGTGCTGCACATCACCCAGAGATGCAGCCGCCAGTGGCTACCGCCGGCAATAATCGCTTCGCGCGAGAGCTTTGCGCCGTGCATAAAGAACAGCAGCGCGATGGCGGCCGTCGTCAGCCCTTCAAAAAACGGGACGAAGCCCCCGCGGGCGGGGAAGAACGAGGCCAGTAAAACGGTAACCACCAGGGTGAGCGTAAACGGATCAACAATACGAAATAGTTTCATAATGACTCCTGAAAACAGATGTCGCTATTGTGCTTTTTTCCATTTGAGAAATAAAATTGATTTATTGCATCCATTCATGAATAAAACAGATGAATTATTCCTTACGCCAGCTTCGTATTTTCGTCACCGTCGCTCACGCCCGCAGCTTTAGCCGGGCAGGGGAGATGATTGGCCTGAGCCAGTCGGCGGTCAGCCACAGCGTGAAAGAGCTTGAGAATCAGACCGGGGTGAAGTTGCTTGACCGCACAACCCGTGAAGTGGTGCTGACCGAAGCGGGGCAGCAGCTCGCCCTGCGTCTTGAACGATTGCTGGATGAGCTGAACAGCACGCTCAGAGACGTGGGGAGGCTGGGGCAGCAGCTTTCGGGGACCGTGCGCGTCGCGGCCAGCCAGACAATCTCTGCGCACCTTATCCCGCAATGTATTGCCGAGGGAAGTCATCGCTACCCGGACATTGATTTTGTCCTGCATGACAGGCCGCAGCAGTGGGTGCTGGAGAGCATCCGCCAGGGAGATGTGGATTTTGGTATTGTTATCGATCCCGGCCAGGCGAGCGATCTGGCGTGTGAAAGCGTACTTTCCGAGCCATTCTTGCTGCTCTGCCGTGACGACGACCCGCTGGCAGAGTTGCCGGAAGTCAGCTGGCAGTCCCTGCAGGGCGCGAACCTGGTTTTACAGGATTATGCCTCGGGCAGCCGTCCGCTGATTGATTCCGCGCTGGTGAATCAGGGCGTAAAGGCAACGATCGTGCAGGAGATTGGTCACCCGGCGACGCTTTTTCCCATGGTAGAAGCCGGCATTGGCATCAGCGTGTTGCCCGCCCTGGCGCTTCCCCTGCCGCAGGGAAGCCGGTTAGCCGTCAAGCGATTAACGCCCGTTGTTGAGCGAAAGCTGATGCTGGTGCGGCGAAAAAATCGCTCACTCTCGGGAGCGGCGCAGGCTATCTGGGAAGTGGTGCGTATCCAGGCACAACGATTAACCGAAGCCCGCATACGCGACCCACTGTTTAACGCATCAGAAGATTAGATGTAAATATCAATCTGATTATTGTCTGAAGGGGTATTCACACCTTCCACTTTGCCCAGCTTTTGATCCTGCTTCTTTTGGGCCTCTTCTGCCTGCTGGCGCTGCAGCGCGGCGAGCTGTGCCTGCAGCACTTTGAGCTGGGTCTGAATAAGTTCCTGCTGCTTTTTCTTCTCATCGGTGCTGACGGGACTGTTTGCCAGCTCTTTTAACTGCTGAGTCAGCTTTTTGATCTTGTCGAGAATGCGGGTGATTTGCGTAGCGATATCGTTACTGCTGGAAGTTCCACTCGCGCCGCTGGTTTGAATCTGTTGGGTTGAAGCCTGAATGGTCGTCATACTTTTTCCTCGCGTTATAAAACAGAGGTATCGGCACCAACGGGATTAGCTTGAGCAAAACTGCCATATCTGGCAGGGAGTTACATTGATACACAATCAGTAATGATGATGCGGTGAAAGCGTACTGGAAGGCGGAAGTAGACAAACTTCAGATAGCAAAAAGGCGCCTTTAGGGCGCCTTTCTACATTGGTGGGTCGTGCAGGATTCGAACCTGCGACCAATTGATTAAAAGTCAACTGCTCTACCAACTGAGCTAACGACCCGAAATGGTGGGCGATGACGGGCTCGAACCGCCGACCCCCTCCGTGTAAAGGAGATGCTCTACCAACTGAGCTAATCGCCCATTTCGGAACTGCTGCGATAAGGTGAGAATGGTGGGCGATGACGGGCTCGAACCGCCGACCCCCTCCGTGTAAAGGAGATGCTCTACCAACTGAGCTAATCGCCCAATCTCAATTCTTATCTACACTGCGGGTCTACCGAAGTAGATGGTGGGTGATGACGGGCTCGAACCGCCGACCCCCTCCGTGTAAAGGAGATGCTCTACCAACTGAGCTAATCACCCCCGCTGTGTGGAGTCGCATTATAGGGAGAGTTGAAAATGAGTCAACGCATTTTCTAAAGTTTTTATTCGTTCGTCGTAAAATTAAACAAAACGATCGCGAAACGGGCAATGACGCATGATTTCTAAACAAAAATCGCAATCTAGGTCACGATAAAGGGATCAACATTGAGGAATCCCCCCACAGTGATAGAATATTGCCCATCGTTTTTTCCCCAGGATTTGCCGATTGCCGGCATCTTTATAACGTAAGGCCATTTCATGAAAATCAAAACTCGCTTCGCGCCGAGCCCGACAGGCTATCTGCACGTCGGTGGTGCACGTACCGCTCTCTATTCCTGGCTTTTCGCACGCCACAACAAAGGTGAGTTCGTGCTGCGTATTGAAGACACCGATCTTGAGCGCTCCACGCCAGAAGCAATTGAAGCCATTATGGATGGGATGAACTGGCTGAATCTGGAATGGGATGAAGGTCCTTACTTCCAGACCAAACGCTTTGACCGCTATAACGCCGTCATTGATGAGATGCTGGTCGCGGGCACGGCGTATAAGTGCTACTGCTCTAAAGAGCGTCTGGATGAACTGCGTGAAGCGCAGATGGCGAACGGTGAAAAGCCGCGTTATGACGGCCGCTGCCGCCACGACCATAGCGAGCATGCTGCAGATGAGCCTTGCGTGGTGCGTTTTGCTAACCCGCAAGAGGGATCGGTAATCTTTGACGACCAGATCCGTGGCCCAATTGAATTCAGCAACCAGGAGCTGGACGATCTGATCATCCGTCGTACCGACGGTTCTCCAACCTACAACTTCTGCGTTGTGGTTGACGACTGGGATATGGAAATTACCCACGTTGTCCGTGGTGAAGACCATATCAACAATACGCCACGTCAGATCAACATCCTGAAGGCGCTGAACGCTCCTGTGCCAGTTTATGCGCACGTCTCCATGATCAACGGTGATGACGGGAAAAAACTGTCTAAACGTCACGGTGCGGTAAGCGTTATGCAGTATCGCGACGACGGCTATCTGCCGGAAGCGCTGCTGAACTATCTGGTGCGTCTGGGCTGGGCCCACGGTGACCAGGAGATCTTTAGCCGCGAAGAGATGATCGAACTATTCTCTCTGAGCTCTGTAAGCAAATCAGCGAGCGCCTTTAATACCGACAAGCTCCTGTGGCTGAACCATCACTACATCAACACCATGCAGCCAGAATATGTGGCGACGTATCTGCAGTGGCATATTGAGCAGGCAAATATTGATACCCGCACTGGCCCTGAGCTGGCGGACCTGGTGAAACTCCTCGGCGAGCGCTGCAAAACGCTGAAAGAGATTGCCGAAAGCTGCCGCTACTTCTATGAAGAGTTTGAAGAGTTCGACGCGGACGCCGCGAAGAAACACCTCCGTCCGGTTGCGCGTCAGCCGCTGGAAGTGGTGCGCGACAAGCTGGCGGCCCTTACCGAGTGGACCGCTGAGAATGTGCATCACGCCATTCAGGCGACGGCAGACGAACTGGAAGTCGGTATGGGTAAAGTCGGCATGCCACTGCGCGTTGCGGTGACCGGGGCGGGTCAGTCTCCGGCACTGGATGTGACGGTTCACGCCATCGGCAAGTCACGCAGCGTGGCGCGCATTAACAGGGCGCTGGACTTTATTGCTGAACGCGAAAACCAGCAGTAATTAGGCCTCAGATAAAAAACGGCAGGGTAACCTGCCGTTTTTTTTATGCCTTTTATTCCGTGAGACCGAGCCGCGTCAGAAAGCCGTGTATGCCTTCGCGTTTCAATAAGGCGTCCAGACGCCTCTGCTCTGGCTGAGTCATACTCTCCAGCGTCTCAATAATGCCCGGAGACAGGTTTGAAGAGGGTTCACTGTATGAAGCGGTGACCTCAGCGAGATGGTAAACCGCCTGACGGTTACGGATCGCCGGAAGGCTCATAATATGTTCCTTCACGCGCGCATCAATATGAATGAGCCGCGCGCGACCACCCTTCACGCCGTTGAGGCCTTCGGTTTTCCATCCCTGCTGGCGTATCCAGCGATTAACCGTTTGTCTGGCAACGCCCAAACTCTCCGCCAGCTCTTCCGTGGTCATTTTGCTGCGTAATTTTTTCATATCAGTTCTGATCGCGAATCCCTAAACGTTGCAACAAGCCGGTAATCCCTTCCCGCATTAACAGCGATGTCATCTGCTTCTGCTCTTCCGGCGTCATTTCATTGGCCAGCGTCAGGAGCAGCGTGTGGAGCGAACTATCATGACTGACGCCTTCTGGCAGTTCGGGCGTTTCACTTGCCCGACGTGCGCTGCGGATAAAGTCACGGACTTTTTCGTTCACATGTACCAGGCGAGCTTTCCCGCCCTGGACGCCTGGTTTTGGTGATGTAATCCAACCCTCTTTGCGTACCCATTTATTGATGGTCTGGCGGCTATAGCCAGTGAGGAGGGCTAACTCTTCTGGCGTCATTCGTTCCTTGATCATACAATTTCCTGAATATCAGTAGGGTTAATTAACGGCTCATTTTATAGCACCGTTTTACGTGAAAACGTGACAGGCTTAACTCCTGACTGCGAGCAGGCTCGCAAAGTGATTCATTTGCATGAATTTTCGGCGATTGAATTGCTGGGATTGATTTTGCCGTTGACACTCCGCGGTGGAATTCATATTATGCCGCCCGTCAACATGACAGCTTTACGATGGGGCTATAGCTCAGCTGGGAGAGCGCTTGCATGGCATGCAAGAGGTCAGCGGTTCGATCCCGCTTAGCTCCACCAAACTCTGAACCCAACAGAGTGCGGTCAGTAAAGTTACATGTGGGGCTATAGCTCAGCTGGGAGAGCGCTTGCATGGCATGCAAGAGGTCAGCGGTTCGATCCCGCTTAGCTCCACCAAAATTGTAAACCCTCGTCGAAAGACGAGGGTTTTTTTTATGTGTTTGTAACACTCGCCACCGTATTTTGTTATCAAAAAGAAGGTATTCCCGTACCTCACCTCAATCGACATCAATAAACCAGTCTAAAAATAGACTTGAACTTGATTCGCGCAATTAATAAACCTATTATCCATCCGGTCAATAATTCTCTCGGAAAATAACGCCCAGGTTAATGAATAGAAAAACTTACAATAATGTAAAGATATTTATGATTGCTCTGGCTTTATGCCTGATTGCGGTACCTGTCTCCCGTTATCTCTCTCCCCGCGCAATTGTTAATGGTCACGACGTTTATTTAGCATGGTTACCTTTAAGCGTAATGCTGGCGGTAATTCTGCTATTTGGGCGCAGGGCTATTCTTCCCATTTTGTTAGGTTTTACTGTCACTAATTTATTCTATGTAAATTTAGCACCGCTACAATATTCAGTATTACTGTTCTGTCAGACCTTTGCGTTGTTCGCGGCGTGCGGCCTTCTGCGCATCATGCTGGGTAAGCGTTGGCGCCACTCCATCCCTAACAAGCACATCGGATTGCGGATATTCTGGCTCGGTTTTATGGTGCCAATAGGGATTAAGCTGTCGATGTATTTGGCGGGCTATTTGTTTGATTTTCCGGTGACAATTTCGACCTTTTTCGGCGAAGGGACGGTAATTTATAACGTTGTGGATATACAAAGCCTGATATGTGCGGCATTGATTTTTACCATGATGTTCTATTACCCGTTAAGAATGATAATTAATCCTCGTTATGCAATAAATTTCTGGCGACGAAGCGTGAAGCCCGTGTTTTTTCACAAGAATTCATTATATATTTTTGCCTGGCTGGTGCTTTTAAGTTTCATTCTCGTCATTTTATGTGGTCCTTTTGAATCTCCCGTCATTGCGGGCTATTTGATGCCGCTGATTTTTATTCTTTTTACCTTAGCGATAAGCCGACTGACCTATGCGTTGATTTCTCTGCTGTGGGCTGTATCTGCGCTGCTGCTGTTGACCTACAACTACAACTTCCTTAACGGGGTGGAATCGGGCCATTCGCTCTCTTTTATTCTGTCAGTGCTTATCTCGTTCGCGATCTGCCTGCTTTACATGTCGCGTATTTACCAGCGCAGCGAGTGGCTTAAGCGAGGCTGGCAGGGCAGGGCGCTCACCGATCCGCTGACCGGATTGCCCAATATTCGTGCGCTGGAGGATTATCTTGAGATTCACCCGGATGCAAAAGTGAGCATTCTGCGTATGGATAACCTGGAATTTTTGAGCCGCCACTATGGGATCCTCATGCGGGTCCATTGCAAACGTACGATCGCCACGTCGCTGCAGCCTCTCCTGCAAAAAGATGAGACGCTCTTCCAGCTCCCCGGAAGCGAACTTGTGCTGGTATTACTGGGTCCGGGAACCGCTGAGCGCCTCCAGCATATGGTTGATCGGCTGAACAGCCGTAAGATTTTCTGGAACAACACCGGGCTGGATATTGAATTCGGTGCGTCCTGGGGAATGGTCGAAAACGGCGAAAAATTGCACCACACGCTGGGGCAACTGAGCTGGCTGGCCGAGCAATCCTGCGGAACAACAAACAACGTGCTTGCGCTCACGAATAGCCTCGAGGCGGCATCAGGGCAAACGACAGAACGTGTCCTGATGCTGGCGCGGATTAAGCATGCCCTGGAGGCGGGCCAGTTCCATTTATACGCGCAACCGATCCAGAAGGCGGACGGGAGCGGCTACTACGAAATTCTGGCGCGTATGGAGAGCGAGGGCGAGATCTTCACTCCTGACCGCTTTATTCCGTTGATTGCCCAGTTCAACCTTAGCCACCGGTTTGATATGTGCGTCATGGAGAAATTACTGCTGTGGCTGCGCGATCACCCTTCAACGCAGGCTGGCGTTCGTTTCTCCGTTAATCTGATGCCGCTTACGCTGATGCAAAAAGAGGTGGCGTCCGAGATTTGTGCGCTCTTTGAACGCTACGGCGTTGCGCCTCAGTCCGTCGTGATTGAGATTACCGAAGAGCAGGCCTTCTCAAATTCAGGCAGCAGCATCCACAATATTCAGCAACTGCGGGATTACGGTTTCCGGATTGCTATAGATGATTTTGGTACCGGCTACGCCAACTACGAGCGCCTCAGACGCCTGCAGGCAGACATCATTAAAATTGACGGCTGCTTTATTAAAGACATTTGTACCGATGATATGGATGCGATGATCGTGCAGTCGATGTGTAATCTGGCGAAGACGAAATCGCTGTGCGTCGTAGCGGAATACGTCGAAACACCGGCGCAGCGCGAGATGCTGCTTCGCTTCGGCGTGGATTACCTGCAGGGCTACCTGATAGGCAAACCCAAACCGCTGGAAGAATTGCGGGCATAAAAAAACCGGGAGCCAGGCTCCCGGTTTTTGTTTAACGCTAAACGTTAGAGTACCAGTGCCGCGATAGAAGCAGACAGGACGCTCACCAGCGTAGAGCCGTAAACCAGCTTCAGGCCAAAGCGAGAAACCACGTTGCCCTGTTCTTCGTTCAGACCTTTAATCGCGCCCGCGATAATCCCGATGGACGAGAAGTTCGCGAAGGAGACCAGGAACACGGACAGAATGCCTTCCGCGCGCGGAGAAAGCGTGCTGGCAATTTTCTGCAGATCCATCATCGCAACGAATTCGTTAGAAACCAGTTTGGTTGCCATGATACTGCCCACCTGCAGCGCTTCGTGAGCCGGAACACCCATCACCCAGGCAACCGGGTAGAAGATGTAGCCCAGAATACCCTGGAAGGAGATACCCAGCACCGCGGCGAACAGGGCGTTCAGTGCAGAAATCAGCGCAATGAAGCCGATCAGCATGGCGGCAACGATAATCGCTACTTTGAAGCCCGCCAGAATGTACTCACCCAGCATTTCGAAGAAGCTCTGGCCTTCGTGCAGGTTTGACATCTGAATGTTCTCTTCGCTTGCGTCAACGCGGTACGGGTTGATCAGCGACAGAACGATAAAGGTGCTGAACATGTTCAGAACCAGCGCTGCAACAACATACTTTGGCTCCAGCATGGTCATATACGCGCCCACGATAGACATGGAAACGGTAGACATTGCGGTTGCCGCCATGGTGTACATGCGGTTGCGGGACATTTTGCCGAGAATATCTTTATACGCGATGAAGTTCTCAGACTGACCGAGGATCAGGGAACTGACGGCGTTGAAGGATTCCAGCTTGCCCATGCCGTTCACTTTGGATAACAGGAAACCAATTCCACGAATAACGAACGGCAGAACGCGGATGTGCTGCAGGATACCGATCAGCGCGGAGATGAAGACGATAGGGCAGAGAACCTTCAGGAAGAAGAACGCCAGACCTTCGTCGTTCATTTTACCGAAGACAAAGTTGGTCCCTTCATTGGCGAATCCGAGCAGTTTTTCGAACATTTCGGAGAAGCCTTTCACGAAGCCGAGGCCTACGTTTGAGTTCAGGAAGAACCACGCAAGTAAAACTTCAATGACCAGCAGTTGGACAACATAACGGATACGAATTTTTTTGCGGTCTGTGCTGACCAGCAATGCAAGTGCAGTAACGACAACAAGTGCCAGGACAAAATGAAGGACGCGGTCCATATTTGCTCCAAATATGAGGCAGGTTTAATTTTCGTGCACATTCTATGTAACAAGCGAAAAGAAAACGAGATCGAGGACACACTATAGTTACATCCTGTGACGAGTCTCAAAAATAGTGATCCACAATACATTTTTGTTATGTTAGGTAAATGAGTGAAAAGTTAAGTTTGTGTGCTAGTCTTCACAAAAGCGCGCGCGATTTTAGTTTCTGTTAGATCGCCCCACTTACCCGCCCGTCTATCGTTCAAAGCTATCAGAGAAATCACTGTAAACATCACAAATGATCTTGATAATCATTCTCATTTTGATAGCATTAAACATAGCAAAGGCTATATTTCAGAGGCAGAAATGACAAACAGTCGCGTAGAGGGTAGCAGTGGCAGAGCCGCGCGCAAGTTGCGGTTCGCATTAATGGGACCTGCGTTCATCGCTGCCATTGGCTATATCGATCCAGGTAACTTTGCGACCAATATTCAGGCCGGGGCCAGCTTCGGCTATAAGCTGCTGTGGGTGGTCGTCTGGGCTAACCTGATGGCGATGCTGATTCAGATGCTCTCCGCAAAGCTGGGGATTGCCACAGGTAAAAACCTGGCAGAGCAAATTCGCGACCATTATCCGCGTCCGGCCGTCTGGCTCTACTGGGTCCAGGCGGAAATCATCGCCATGGCCACTGACCTCGCTGAATTTATCGGCGCAGCGATCGGCTTTAAGCTGATTCTGGGCGTGTCGCTGTTGCAGGGGGCGGTACTGACCGGGATTGCCACTTTCCTGATCCTGATGCTGCAGCGTCGGGGTCAAAAGCCGCTGGAGAAGGTTATCGGCGGTCTGCTGCTGTTTGTCGCGGCGGCCTATATCGTCGAGCTGATTTTCTCACAGCCGAATCTGGTGCAGCTCGGCAAAGGTATGGCAATCCCAAGCCTGCCAACCTCGGAAGCGGTGTTCCTGGCCGCCGGGGTATTGGGGGCGACTATCATGCCGCATGTGATTTACCTGCACTCCTCGCTGACCCAGCATCTCCACGGTGGAACGCGCAAAGAGCGTTACTCCGCCACCAAATGGGACGTGGCGATTGCCATGACCATCGCGGGGTTTGTCAATCTGGCGATGATGGCTACCGCAGCCGCCGCTTTCCACTTTAACGGCCACACCGGTATTGCCGATCTCGACCAGGCCTATCTCACGCTGGAGCCCTTACTGAGCCATGCTGCCGCCACGATATTTGGTCTCAGCCTGGTGGCTGCCGGTCTCTCTTCTACGGTAGTGGGCACGCTGGCAGGCCAGGTGGTGATGCAGGGGTTTGTCCGCTTCCATATTCCGCTGTGGGTTCGTCGCTCCGTCACCATGCTCCCGTCATTTATCGTGATTCTGATGGGGCTTGATCCTACGAGAATTCTGGTCATGAGCCAGGTGCTGCTGAGCTTTGGTATCGCGCTGGCGCTGGTGCCGCTGCTGATCTTTACCAGCAACAAAACCCTGATGGGCGAACTGGTTAACTCAACGCTGGTGAAACGGACCGGGTGGGCAATCGTGGTGGTGGTAGTGGCACTGAACCTGTGGCTGCTTATTGGCACCGCATTGGGGCTCTAAAAGAAAAAGGAGCCGGGAGGCTCCTTTTTGCATTAATGGTGACCGTGGCCATGACCGTGGCCGCGTCCTTTCCCGCCGCGATCCCAGCCGCCGCGACGGTCGTCACGATCGTTCCAGCCTTCACGGTAGCCGCGCTCATACGCGTTGTCTTTATACCAGCCGCGGTGTCTGCCGTTATCATGTTTCCACCAGCGGTCTCCGCGCCACTCATAGTGACGGTTCCAGTAGTCACGGTCGCGCCAGTAGCCACCGTCCCAGTATCTGCCGTAGTCGTCACGATCGCCAATTTGTAATTTTACTGATGGCAACAGGGTGATTTCGCCCGCATTGGCGATCAGCGGGGCTGAAGCCAGTAATACCGCTGCAAGAATCAGTGACCTGAACATACTCTTTCTCCTTCACGATCGGGGCCCTTGCGGGGCCTGTTAACGCAATATTACGAGTTGGTAAAGCCTCGTTTCATCGCCTCAACTCCGAATTCCTGAGCGAGAGCACTTTTTGCTAAAAGTGATTCTATTTTGAGCTGTTCAGGATCGTGTCAATACGGACAAGTTCTTCCGCAGAGAAATGGCGGTTTTCCAGCATCCCCACGGCATCATCAATCTGGGCCGTTTTACTTGCCCCAATCAGCACTGACGTCACGTTCTCATGGCGTAATACCCAGGCCAGCGCCATCTGGGACAGCTTCTGGCCGCGCTCTTCCGCCATGGCGTTCAGCTTTCTTACCTTCTGCAGCTTCTCTTCGGTGATCTGGTCAGGGTTCAGGAACTGACTGCCGCTTGCCGCGCGTGAGTCTGCCGGAATGCCGTTCAGATAGCGGTTGGTCAGTTGTCCACCGGCCAGCGGCGAGAAGGGAATGCAGCCGACCCCTTTTTCCTGCAGCACGTTTAGCAGCCCCTCTTCCGGCGCACGCTCAAAAAGGGAGTATTTCGGCTGATGGATTAGGCAGGGCGTACCGAGATCGTCAAGGATATCAATCGCCTTGCGAGCCAGTTCTGCAGGGTAGTTGGATAACCCGACGTACAGGGCTTTTCCCTGGCGCACCGTATGGTCAAGCGCTTTCATGGTTTCCAGCAGCGGCGTTTGTGGGTCAGGACGGTGATGATAGAAGATATCCACATACTCCAGCCCCATGCGCTTCAGGCTCTGATCCAGACTTGCCAGCAGATATTTGCGTGACCCCCAGTCGCCGTAAGGGCCATCCCACATGGTATAACCTGCTTTGGTAGAGACGATCAGCTCGTCGCGCCAGGGCAGGAAATCCTCCTGCAAAATACGGCCGAAATTACGTTCGGCCGATCCCGGTGGCGGGCCATAGTTGTTGGCAAGGTCGAAATGCGTAATGCCCAGATCGAACGCGCGCTGTAAAAGTTGACGGCTGTTTTCGATAAGCGTGGTGTCGCCAAAGTTATGCCACAGCCCAAGCGAGATGGCGGGCAACCTGAGTCCGCTTTGCCCGCAGCGACGATATTCCATTGTCCGATAACGATTTTTGTCCGGCTGATAACCCATTCTCATGACCTCTGGCGCTGAAGAAAAAATCAGTGTATGCGTTTACATTAACGCGAAAAAAAGCAGCATAGCGCAGCCTTTTTTGTAAAGCATTCTTTCCATGCTCTTCTTATCGCCAATTCTGGACAGTCATCACGCTTATTTAATACTCAAGGTGAGGTCAACATTAGAAGGATACCTGTTCATGCGTACCCCATACTGCGTCGCCGATTACCTGCTGGACCGTCTTACGGATTGTGGAGCCGATCATCTGTTTGGCGTGCCGGGCGACTATAACCTGCAGTTTCTCGACCATGTGATAGACAGCCCGGATATCTGTTGGGTGGGCTGTGCCAACGAGTTAAACGCCTCCTATGCCGCGGACGGATACGCCCGATGTAAGGGCTTTGCCGCGCTGCTGACGACATTTGGTGTAGGAGAATTAAGCGCCATGAACGGCATTGCGGGCAGTTACGCTGAGCACGTTCCGGTACTGCATATTGTGGGCGCGCCGGGTACGGCGTCACAGCAAAGAGGAGAGCTGCTGCACCATACGCTGGGCGACGGTGAGTTTCGTCATTTTTACCATATGAGCGAACCGATCACCGTTGCACAGGCGATCCTGACCGAACAAAACGCCTGTTACGAGATTGACCGGGTATTAACTACCATGCTCCGGGAGCGTCGTCCCGGCTATCTGATGCTGCCTGCGGATGTGGCAAAAAAAGCCGCCACGCCTCCTGTAAACGCTCTCACTCTCAAACACGCGCATGCCGATAGCGCCTGCCTGAAAGCGTTCCGGGATGCCGCTGAGAACAGGCTGGCCATGAGCAAGCGTACTGCGCTGCTGGCCGATTTCCTTGTCCTTCGCCACGGCCTGAAGCATGCCCTACAGAAGTGGGTCAAGGACGTGCCGATGGCACACGCCACCATGCTGATGGGTAAAGGCATATTTGACGAGCGTCACGCCGGTTTTTACGGCACCTACAGCGGTTCGGCGAGCGCCGGTGCGGTAAAAGAGGCGATTGAAGGGGCAGACACGGTGCTGTGCATCGGGACGCGATTTACCGATACCCTGACCGCCGGCTTCACGCATCAGCTAACCCCGTCACAAACAATTGAAGTTCAGCCTCATGCCTCACGCGTCGGTGACGTCTGGTTTACCGGCATCCCCATGCTTCAGGCAATCGAAACGCTGGTAGAGCTGTGTAAACAGCACGTGCACGATGCGCCGGCACCGTCGTCTCAAAGCACGATTGAATATCCGCAGCCGGATGGCTCGCTGACGCAGGAGAATTTCTGGAAAACGTTGCAGACGTTTATCCGCCCTGGAGACATCATCCTTGCGGATCAAGGCACCTCGGCCTTCGGCGCGATCGACCTTCGTCTTCCGGCTGATGTGAATTTTATCGTCCAGCCGCTGTGGGGATCGATCGGCTACACCCTGGCCGCAGCGTTTGGCGCGCAAACCGCCTGCCCAAACCGGCGCGTGATTGTGCTGACTGGGGATGGCGCAGCGCAGCTCACCATCCAGGAGCTTGGCTCGATGCTGCGCGATAAACAACACCCGATTATTCTGGTCCTTAACAACGAAGGGTACACGGTGGAAAGAGCGATCCACGGGCCGGAACAGCGATATAACGACATTGCGCTATGGAACTGGACGCAAATCCCGCAGGCCCTGAGCCTTGATCCTCAGGCCCAGTGCTGGCGGGTCAGTGAAGCGCAGCAGCTGGCAGATGTCCTTGAGAAAGTGGCGCACCACGAGCGGCTCTCGCTAATTGAGGTGATGCTGCCGAAAGCCGATATCCCGCCGCTGCTCGGGGCGATTACTAAAGCGCTGGAAGCGCGCAATAGCGCCTGATTACTTGTCGTTTCGCCAGGCCATCATCATCGGTTTGCCCGCCAGCAGGAGCCAGGCGGGCAACATCACGATACAGAGCAGGGGGAAAAGCGTCGAATCGGGTACCACCACCGCTGCCATAAACAGGCTGAGCCAGGCGTCGCGCGTGACCACCAGAACCAGCCCCAGAATAGAGCAGGAGACGGTAATGGCGGCAGGCACCGCATCGACGTGTTCGTGGAGCATCAGCCCCAGCGCTACGCCGACAAAGACCACCGGGAAGATGCGTCCACCGCGAAAACCGCAGGCTGCAGCCACCACCAGCGCGGCCAGCTTAATCACGGCAAACAGCAGATAGTCGGAGACGCTAAACACCTGGCTGAAGGCCAGCTGCTGCATCTCGTCCAGACCTTTGAACAACGTCACCGTCCCGCCGATTGCCCCTAAAATACCGAGGATCAAACCTCCTGCCCCCAGAACTAACACCGGGTGTTTGAGTTTATGCATCAGGCGGTGCAGGCGAGGAAGACACCATACCGCTACCATTCCCAGCGCGATGGCGATCGCGACGACGATGGCGCCGCTGAAAATATCGGCTATCTGCATCTGGCCGTAGTGGGGGAGAGAGAGTGAGAAGTGGGGATGGAAAAACAGGCTGGTCGTCAGCGCGCCGGCGGCTGCTGCCATCAGCGGCGCAAAGAGTTTATCCCACAGAGGGACGTCGTTATTGCTGCTGAGCGTCTGAGAAAAGATCAGTGCGGCAGCGACGGGCGTGCCGAAAAGGGCCCCGATAGTGCCTGCGGAGGCGAGGATGGTCCAGTCCAGCGCGCCGACGCGGGGCAAAATGCGTGAACCGAGGAAAACCGCCAGGCCAATATTCACCGCCATAATCGGATGCTCCGGCCCCAGGCTGACGCCGCCGGCCAGACCGATAATCAACGCAATGAGCAGCCCGGGCAGTGCCGAAGGGGGAACCGGGGCGCCAATCAGCGGTTCCTGCGCCGGATCGGGGCCGGCATGGCCGGGACTGAAACGGATCACCAGGCCTACCGCAATACCGGTTAACGTCAGCATCACAACGATCCAGGCAGGAGAATCAGCATTGCCCCCCAGTTTTGTCGGAAGGGCTGTCCATAACATGGCTTGCAGCACCGACGCGACTTTCATCACGACAATGAGCACCAGACTTGAGGCCACGCCAATAATTAGCGCCGGAATTGCCAGCAACAGCATGGTTCTGGCTCGCGGGTGGAGCATGATGATTTCCTTGTACAAAACGGTATTACGTTACTTTGCACATTAAGCTTTATGGCAATAGTGCAAAAGGTGCTGAAACGGTAAAGTTATTCTGTGACGAAGATCGATAATCCATGGGCATTCACCTTATGGCCGTTGTTGTTATCACGCCTTGAATTTACAGTGTCCCAAAGATTTATTCTGACTTTAGCGGAGCAGTAGAAGAATGACAAAGTATGCTTTGGTAGGTGATGTGGGCGGCACGAACGCGCGCCTCGCATTGTGCGATGTTAGTAGCGGTGAGATTTCCCGGGCGAAAACCTATTCCGGGCTGGATTATCCAAGCCTTGAGGCCGTTGTCCGCGTCTATCTGGAAGAGCATCAGGTGAGCGTTGAAGACGGCTGCATCGCGATTGCCTGCCCGATAACCGGCGACTGGGTCGCAATGACCAACCATACCTGGGCATTCTCCATCGCCGAGATGAAAAAAAACCTCGGTTTTTCGCATCTTGAAATCATCAATGATTTCACCGCGGTGTCCATGGCGATCCCAATGCTGAAGCCAGAGCATCTGATCCAGTTTGGCGGCGCTGAACCGGTCGAAGGCAAGCCGATTGCGGTGTATGGGGCCGGTACCGGCCTCGGCGTGTCGCATCTGGTGCATGTTGCTCAGCGCTGGGTGAGCCTGCCGGGTGAAGGTGGCCACGTAGATTTTGCGCCTAATAGCGAAGAAGAGGGGATTATCCTCGAAGAGTTACGCGCTGAGATCGGCCACGTCTCCGCCGAGCGCGTCCTTTCAGGTCCGGGGCTGGTGAATCTGTACCGCGCGATTGTGAAATCAGACGGTCGTCTGCCGGAAAACCTGCAGCCGAAAGACGTCACCGAACGCGCGCTGGCGGACAGCTGCATTGACTGCCGTCGTGCCCTGTCGCTGTTCTGCGTGATCATGGGACGTTTCGGCGGCAACCTGGCGCTGACGCTGGGCACCTTCGGTGGAGTCTATATCGCGGGCGGGATCGTACCGCGCTTCCTCGACTTCTTTAAAGCCTCGGGCTTCCGCGGCGGGTTTGAAGATAAAGGGCGTTTCAGAAGCTACGTGCAGGACATTCCGGTTTATCTGATCGTGCATGACAATCCAGGACTGCTGGGTTCCGGGGCCCATCTGCGTCAGGTTCTCGGTCAAATCCTCTGATGCAGAGCCCTCTCCCGCAGGAGAGGGCGTTTTCTTTACAGGTGCATCAGCTGACGAAACTCTTTTACCTTGCTGCGGCTTACCGGCACCTGAAAATCCAGATCCTTCAGACGCAAAATGTAGGTGTTGTTAAACCACGGTTCGATCTCGCGGATCTTATTTAAATTCACGCAAAACGACCGGTGGCAGCGGAAAAAGTGGGCAGCCGGGAGCTTGCTGCAGAATTCGGTAATGTTCATCGCCATCACGTACGATTCCCGCCGCGTATAGACAAATGTCATCTTTTCGTGCGCTTCGGCGTAATAGATATCGTTGACCGGCGTCACGATGATGCGCTCGTCTTTGACCAGATTAATGGTGTCGTTTTCGCGTACCGTTGGGGTGGCGCTAGCGGGAGCGGTCTGCTGCTGCCATGCGGCCTCCAGCTTTTGCAGCATGCTGACAATCCGCGACTCCTGATAAGGCTTAAGAATATAGTCAAACGCCTCCAGCTCGAAGGCCTCTACGGCGTGCTCTTTCCAGGCGGTAACGAAAACGATAAACGGCTTATGGGCAAACTGATTGATGTTTTGCGCCAGCAATACGCCATCCAGCGACGGGATATTGATATCCAGGAAAATCGCATCGACCCGGTTATGCTGCAAAAATTTCAGTACGTCCAGACCATCATCAAACGTGCCCACAATCTCCATCTGGCTGTGGGTTTTGATAAGCCAGGTGAGCTCCTGCTGAGCCAGGAATTCATCTTCTACGATGATAACTTTCATGGGTTACTCCACCTGGGGCAACAGTGATGTCGTCGTATGCGCGCGCGAGCGCTCATTCGGGACGTAAAAAGCAATTTCGGTACCCGGCTCAAGACGTTGAATATGCAGACCGTCGCCGTAAAGCAGCTTGACCCGGTGGTGCACGTTCAGCAGACCGATTTTATTCCCCGGCATCTCGTTAGACTCCACGCGCTCAATGACTTTTGGATCAATCCCGTGGCCGGTATCGCGCACGGCAATCCGCACCCGGTTGCCGCTTTCGGTGACGCTAATGGTGACGACGCCTTTGCCTTTACAGGGCTGAATACCGTGAACAATCGCGTTTTCAACCAGCGGCTGGATAAGCAGGCTCGGGATCTCGCAGTTGACCTCTTCATCAATATCGTAAATGACCGTGAGCTTATCGCCAAAGCGCGCCTGCTCAATCGCGATGTAGTCCTTGATCTGATAAAGCTCTTTTTTGATGTCGATCTGCTCGTCATCTTTCAGCTCGATGTTGTAGCGCAGATAGCGCGACAGGTTAAAAATCAGCTGGCGCGCGGTGTCCGGATTAAGGCGAATGGACGAGGAGATAGCGTTCAGCGCGTTAAACAGGAAATGGGGATTAATTTTACTCTGCAGCGCGCGCAGTTCTGCCTTATTTGCCATCTCGCGCAGCTGTTCCGCCCGCGAAACCTCAAGCTGGGTGGAGATAATCTGCGACAGGCCGATGGCCATCTCCTGCAGCGTGGAGGTGATCTGATGCGCGTGGCAGTAATAAATTTTCAGCGTGCCCGTCACGACGCCTTTCTCCCACAGCGGGATGACCAGCATCGAGTGAATTTCCGGCGTTCGGTGGGCTTCATCATTGTTTTTAATAATGATTTTACCGTAGTTAATCGCCTGTCTGGTGGTCGGGCTTATGGTGTCATCGTTGTCGCGATAGTTGTGCTCCCCGACGCCAACGTAGGCCAGCACGTGGTCAATATTGGTGATGGCGACGGCGTCAGCGTGGATGTCATGGCGAATGATCTCGCAGACCTGACGCAACGATTCCGCGTTAACGTGGCGGAAGAGAGGCAGCGTTTTGTTGGCGATATCCAGCGCCAGCTTGGCCTGACGGGCGGCGCTGGCCTCTTTTTCCCCTTCAACGCTTTGCACCAGCAGCACGATAAAACCGATGCACACGCTGCCCAGGATCATCGGAATACCGATTTTCGAGACGATATCCAGCCCCAGCGCGGTGGTGGGGGCCCAGACGACGACCAGGATCATGGTCAGCGTTTCGCACACCATGCCTGCGACGATCCCGGCACGCCAGCGCTGTTTTTTCGGGATTTTGCGGCTGATCCAGCCGGAAAGCACCCCGGCGATAATGCTGGTGATAAAGCACGGCACCGCCGTTACGCCACCGATATCAATCAGATAGCGGTGCGTCCCGGCAATCAGACCGGTGATGACGCCCACCCACGGACCAAACAAAATCCCGCCGGACATGACGGCGATAATGCGCACGTTAACCAGCGAACCTTCTACCGGCACGCCGGACCAGGTGCTGAACAGGGCGAACAGCGAAAAGATGGCGGTAACGGCCAGCAGCTCTTTTGGCGAGTGGGCTGATTTGTGCAACAGCTCGCGAAACAGGCGAATGCGAATGAGGAAGAACAGGCAAATCAGCATTAATGCCGCACGGTCAAAAACTGCCAGCAGCATATTGAATATTTCGTGCACGAGTAGACCTGGGAAAACGGGAAAGAACCATGATAAAAAACCTGGCGCGTATTGACCAGCTATCCGTCAGGTTTATCAAATGAGGAAAAACCATAATTTTGAAAGGGGATTATCTGGCGATGACCGAGGCGTCCTGTTTTTTTCTTACCGGCGCATCGTCAGGTAACTGGTTTGATATCATCCTGTTAAATAACAGCTATCAGACAGCCGTTCCCGAAACAGGGGCTTCCGCTTTTAGGCGCAGCCGAGTTCCGGTTTTTAGTCGATCGCTTTTTTTTATTTCCCTCTCGACAGCATGATTTTTTTCAGGTTATTTTCTAGTCATGCCACATCGGTGGCAGCGTCGCTCGGACGGTCCGGGCGCTAACGTTAATCTGAGGAATCTATGGCTGAATTCAGTCCTGAACGCCGTTTTACGCGTATCGATCGTCTCCCCCCTTATGTTTTCAATATCACTGCTGAACTGAAAATGGCTGCGCGTCGGCGCGGCGAAGATATTATCGATTTCAGCATGGGTAACCCTGACGGCCCAACGCCACCGCATATCGTTGAAAAGCTCTGCACGGTTGCCCAGCGCCCGGATACGCACGGCTACTCGACCTCTCGCGGTATTCCCAGGTTACGTCGCGCGATCTCGCGCTGGTATCAGGATCGCTATCAGGTTGATATCGATCCGGAAAGTGAAGCGATTGTCACCATCGGCTCGAAAGAGGGGCTGGCACACCTGATGCTGGCCACGCTGGATCATGGCGACACGGTGCTGGTCCCTAATCCAAGCTACCCGATTCATATCTACGGCGCGGTGATTGCCGGGGCGCAGGTCCGTTCTGTGCCGCTGGTGGAAGGTGTCGATTTCTTTAACGAACTGGAACGTGCGATTCGCGAAAGCTATCCGAAACCTAAGATGATGATCCTCGGTTTCCCGTCGAACCCAACGGCGCAGTGCGTGGAGCTTGATTTCTTCGAGAAAGTGGTTGCCCTGGCCAAGCGTTATGACGTGCTGGTGGTTCACGATTTAGCCTATGCAGATATCGTCTATGACGGCTGGAAAGCCCCGTCGATTATGCAGGTCCCGGGCGCGCGTGATGTGGCGGTAGAGTTCTTTACCCTGTCGAAAAGCTACAACATGGCGGGCTGGCGTATTGGCTTTATGGTGGGTAACAAAACGCTGGTGAGTGCCCTGGCGCGCATTAAGAGTTATCACGACTACGGTACCTTCACGCCGCTGCAGGTCGCCGCTATCGCTGCCCTGGAAGGCGACCAGCAGTGCGTCCACGAGATTGCCGCCCAGTATAAGCGCCGCCGCGACGTGCTGGTAAAGGGGTTGCATGAAGCGGGCTGGATGGTGGAAATGCCGAAGGCGTCTATGTACGTCTGGGCAAAAATTCCGGAGCCCTATGCGGCGATGGGATCGCTGGAGTTTGCTAAAAAGCTGCTTCAGGATGCAAAGGTGTGTGTCTCGCCTGGCATTGGATTCGGTGATTATGGCGACACCCATGTGCGATTTGCCCTGATTGAAAACAGCGACCGTATTCGTCAGGCGGTGAGGGGCATCAAGAGTATGTTCCGGGCCGACGGTCTTCTGACCTCAAAGAGCGTCGCTGAACATCCCGCGTCGTCATGACATAAAAAAACAGGAGCCGATGGCTCCTGTTTTTTTGACTGCATGTTCTTCACTAGATCATCAGGGCAAAGGTTCCGGCCCAGACTAAAACAATCACCGAAATGCCCATAAAGAAATATTTCACGTTTCATCGCTCCGCGTATCTTGTGGTACGCATTTAAAAACAGAGTCCACCTGATTATAGAGAACTGAAATCCGGTCAAAACGGAAATAAGAATTTTCCCGTTATGCCGTTAACTCCAGCTCAGAATTCTGTGCTTTCCTGTTGCCAGACGGCGCTAATGTACGCTTAAAAATGAGGGGTGACAAGAGGGATTTTTTTAAATAATTTCCGTCACTTACGAGTGTCGTGGAACGGCGACAGTTTGATTTCACTTCGCAATAAATTCACTTTGGGCGACGCATTAAAAGATAGTTACTCAGCGGGAAGACAGGTGATTGAAAAGGTTAGTTTCTTAGCGAAACTAACCTTCATGAAGGGCTAAATATAGAGCGAGGCTTCGCCAAGAGGGCGGGTTTTGAAACGACGATGCATCCACAGATACTGCTCTGGCGCGCGCATGATTTCAGTTTCGATGACTTTATTGATAAACGCTGCCGCTTCGCACTCGTTTTCCGGATAGTTAGCCATTTCAGGGGAGATGTGCAGGCGGTAGCCTGACTTATCTGCTTTTCTCACCATCGTCACGGTCAGCATAGAGGCACCAGACAGACGCGAAATGACAAAGGTGCCGTTAGTCGTAGCAACGTCTTTCACCGCAAAGAAAGGCGCAAAGCTGCTGCCTTTACGTCCATAATCCTGATCGGGTGCAAACCAGACGGCTTCTCCTTTCTTGAGAGCACCGACCATACCGCGCAGGTTATTACGGCTGATCATCGCCTTATTGGAACGCATACGGCCTCGCGTCTGCACCCATTCCATAAGCGCACTGTTGTGCGGTCTGTAGGTTGCCATCATTGGCTGGCAAAGCCCCATCACGCGGCCGCCCAGCTCCAGCGACATAAAGTGAACGCCGACGACCATCACGCCGCGTTTTTGCATCTGCGCGCGTTTAAGGTTATCCAGGCCTTCCACGTCAAACCATTTGCGGACACGTTCATCTGGCCAAAACCATGCCATGCCGGTTTCAAGCAGCGCCATGCCGATAGACTTGAAGTTTTCAGCGATGAGTTTCTCACGCTCCTCTGCATTGTACTGCGGAAAACAAAGCTCAATATTTTTACGCGCGATGGATTCGCGACGTTTCAGGAAAACGCGGGAAGCGCTGCCCAGTTTTGACCCCAGCAAGCGCAGGACAGGGTACGGAAGTTGAACCAGCAACCAGAGTACGCCAAGGCCAAACCATGTAAACCAGTAACGCGGGTGTAAAAACGCACGTTGAAATTTGGATTGAGACAAAATAGTAGAACCTATGTGAAGCCTGTAAAGGTAGCGCAGAGTTTGCGATACGACGTGCCGATAAGACCGTTCTTCAAGGTGATGGTTGCAGGCTTTACCGAACTTTACGGCGGCGTTGCCTGGCCACTGCTGATTTGGGCGGGCGGCGTAATGTAGCACCGTTATACGATATGTGCTATTACTCGTTTTTGATTAAAAAAGCGGCGATCCGGGAGGTGTTTGATTTTACACTGTATAAACTCCAGAAGGGAGAGCAGTTCTCATGCCTGAGAGGAGAACTGAAGTCTTTGCGCAAGGAGGAGTGGGCCGACAAAAGAGCAGCAGTGTTTATTTTCGGACCCGCATCTACATTTTATTTTCCTTCGAATAATAAATAAGAATTTTCTTTGTGAAAATTCTTATTTATTATTCATGTTATCAATCAATTCGTCACTCTTCTTCATTCATTAACCTCTGTCATTTATCTGCTTGCAATAACCTGTTGCCGTTCCTTCATCTTTTTTTAATATCATGTTGTGATGCAAATCAAAACAAGATGGTTTTATTAGCATCTCTCTGGCTGCGATCCTTCTTACGGTACAAATATTCGCTTTGCGTGAAAAAAGCAGTGTCTTTCCCTGAGCTGAACGGATAATCCGTAATAATATAATAGTGGAAAATTCTTAAGAAATTTCTCACTGCGGATAAATGATCTGTGTATTTGATTTTGCATCGATCATTATTCTAATATTGCGCATCAAGAACGATACCGTGAAGTTGGCGTAGCAAAAACAAAGAGGGATGATGAGATGGCTGACAGTTTTCAGAATGAGGTGCCTAAGGCACGTATTAACCTGAAGCTTGACCTGCATACAGGCGGGGCAAGCAAGAAAATGGAATTACCGCTGAAATTACTGGTTGCGGGTGATTTCAGTAATGGACAAGAGTCTGCTCAAATATCTGAGCGTGAGAAAGTTAACATCACGAAAAATAATTTCGACAGTGTTCTTTCTGAATACTCCCCAAAACTTAATCTAACCGTTAAAAATACGCTCTCTGATGATGGTGGTGAGGAAAATGTTCAGCTGACTTTCCAGAGCATGAAAGATTTCACGCCAGAGCAGGTGGCTGCTCAGATACCGCAGCTGAAGGCGATGTTGGCGATGCGCAACTTGCTTCGCGATCTGAAGGCCAATTTGCTGGATAACCAGACTTTCCGAAAAGAGCTGGAAAAAATCCTCCTGGACCAGTCCCTTAGTGCTGAACTGCGAAACGAACTATCCGCACTGGCATCAAGAAAATCGTAACCATCACGCTGTTTTAACGGATTAAACAAGGAATGCTCATGTCTGTACAAAATAATATTGCCGGTAGTGAAAGCGTGGTGCTGGAACGTCCTGCTGCGGGTGGGGTTTACGCCTCCCTGTTTGAGAAAATCAATCTCAATCCTGTCTCCGAGTTGAGCGCGTTAGACCTCTGGCAAGATGCGCAGGCGATGTCAGATGCAACCGCTGATGAGCGTCTGACTGCAGGTATGCAGGTTTTTCTGGAATGTCTGACCAAAGCAGGCGCGAAGGTCGAAAAACTGGATAAAAGCCTTATCGATCATCACATCGCTGAGCTCGATTACCAGATCAGCCGCCAGCTGGACGCGGTTATGCACCATGACGAGTTTCAGGCGGTCGAAAGCCTGTGGCGTGGGGTGAAATCACTGATTGATAAAACAGATTTTCGCCAGAACGTGAAAATTGAGCTTCTGAGTATGTCCAAAGAAGACCTGCGGCAGGACTTTGAAGATACTCCGGAAATCATCCAGAGTGGTCTGTATAAACACACCTACATTGATGAATATGATACTCCAGGCGGCGAGCCGATTGCGGCACTGATTTCCGCTTACGAGTTTGATGCTTCAGCGCAGGATGTCGCTCTGCTTCGCAACATCTCCAAAGTATCCGCTGCTGCACATATGCCGTTTATCGGCTCAGCAGGCCCGAAATTCTTCCTTAAAGAGTCCATGGAAGACGTCGCGGCGATTAAAGATATTGGTAATTATTTTGACCGCGCAGAGTACATCAAGTGGAAATCGTTCCGCGATACTGATGACGCTCGCTACATCGGCCTGGTCATGCCGCGCGTATTGGGACGTTTGCCGTATGGCCCGGACACCGTTCCGGTTCGCAGCTTCAACTATGTCGAAGAAGTCAAAGGTCCCGATCACGACAAATACCTGTGGACCAATGCATCGTTTGCCTTCGCGTCCAACATGGTGCGCAGCTTTATCAATAATGGCTGGTGTGTACAAATCCGTGGCCCGCAGGCTGGTGGTGCGGTTCAGGACCTGCCTATCCATCTGTACGATCTCGGTACAGGTAATCAGGTAAAAATCCCGAGTGAAGTGATGATTCCTGAAACCCGTGAATTCGAATTCGCGAATCTGGGATTCATTCCTTTGTCCTACTACAAAAACCGCGACTACGCGTGCTTCTTCTCAGCCAACTCCACTCAGAAACCGGCGCTGTATGACACCGCTGATGCGACGGCTAACAGCCGCATCAACGCCCGTCTTCCGTACATCTTCCTGCTGTCGCGTATCGCCCATTACCTGAAGCTGATTCAGCGCGAGAACATCGGTACCACCAAAGACCGCCGACTGCTGGAGCTGGAGCTGAACACGTGGGTCCGCAGTCTGGTGACCGAAATGACCGATCCGGGCGACGAGTTGCAGGCTTCTCACCCGCTGCGCGACGCGAAGGTGGTAGTGGAAGACATCGAAGACAACCCGGGCTTCTTCCGCGTGAAGCTGTACGCCGTGCCGCACTTCCAGGTGGAGGGCATGGACGTCAATCTGTCGCTGGTTTCCCAGATGCCGAAAGCGAAATCGTAAGGCGAGAGGAAATCAGGGATGAAAATTTACCGCCCGCTTTGGGAGGATGGGGCCGCTCTGGCCCCGCAACAGTTCCAGCAGCAGGTTCGCTGGAATGAGCACGTTGCCGACATGGTCGCCCGGATGGGTATTTCTCATCCCTGGGGCGTGGTTGCGGCAGAATTTGATGATGCTGCACTGGCGCTCTCTCGCCTGAATGCCATCCGTCTGGTGGTACGCTTTCAGGACGGTACTCTTGTGGATACCGACCTGGCAGATACGCTTCCTCCGGTCTGTGACTTGTCTGTTGCAGCCGGCAGTGAATCTGTTGAGGTGGTTGTCGCACTACCGCTGCTGAGTGCCAGTGGTGGCAACCTGGATAACGGCCAGGACAGTGAGCGTCCGCGTCGCTGGAAAGCGGAGCGTGTGGTAGTGCAGGAACTGGCCGGGTATGAAAGCGGGGAGTTGGCCATTCTGCGTAATGCGCTAACCTTGCGTCTATCCAGTCAGGAAAACACGGCATACCTGACCTGTCCGGTGGTCCGTTTGGTGCGTAATACGCAGGGGCAGTGGAGCCGGGATCCGGCTTTCATTCCGCCAATGCTTTCCATTTCTGCAAGCCCGCCGCTGACCATCGAACTGGGTGACCTGCTGGTTCGTCTGCAGGCCCGCCGCCGTCGCCTGATGACCATGCGTCGTGAAAGCAATGAGCGGATGGCCGACTTTGCGGTCGCGGATGTGTCTCTGTTCTGGCTGCTGAATGCCCTGAACAGCGCCGAGCCGGTGCTGACGGAACTGCTGGAGACACCGGCTCGTCACCCGGAATTGCTGTACCGCGAACTGACTCGTCTCGCTGGCAGCCTGCTGACCTTCTCACTGGAGCACGACGCCGGGGACATTCCTGCTTATCAGCACGATGCACCGGAACGGGTATTCCCGCCGCTGCTGGCACTGCTCGATAAACTACTGGAAGCGAGCCTGCCGTCGAGGGTGGTGAGTATTCACCTGGAGCATCAGGACCAGATCTGGAGAGGTGCCCTGCACGATGCGCGTCTGCGCGAAGGTGCTGACTTCTACCTATCCGTACGCTCCTCTATGCCGAACCATGAGCTTCAGACGAAATTCCCGCAGCTGTGTAAGGCGGGCAGCTTTGAAGATGTTTCGGATGTGGTGAATGTGGCTCTGAGCGGGATGGTTATCAAGCCGCTGACCCATGTGCCGGCCGCTATCCCGTTACGCCTTGAGAACCAGTATTTCTCGCTGGATCTGAGTAGTGGGGCAGCGCGGGCGATGCTGGAAGCGGGAAGCTGCACCTTCTATACCCCGCGCTCACTGGGGGATGTGAAACTTGAACTCTTTGCGGTGCTGCGCACATGAATACATCAGAAATAAGTCAAATTGAGCGTATTTTCTACCCCAGCTGGCTGATGGCCAGCCAGCTGCGGGGCGGACAGGAGGTTCGTGACGGGGAAGGTCTCTATCGTCGGGCCTGCCGTCTGGTGCAGGAGGCAAAAGCGGCGCTCACGGAGGCAGGTTACAGCGACATCAGCCGTGACCATATGGTGTATACCCTGTGTGCACTGCTCGATGAGAGCGTGATGAATCGGGGAACCACCGATGATGGCTACCTGACCTGGCGCCGGGACCCGCTGCAGGCACACTTCTTTGGCACCCTCAATGCCGGTGAGGAACTGTGGGAAAGGATCCGAAGCCTGCTGAAAGAAACTGCGCCTGATACCGCTGTCCTGACCTGTATGTATCGGACTTTGCAACTGGGGTTCGTCGGTCAGTATCGCGCTCAGGATGATGAGCGTCGGGAAGATATTGCTCGCGCTCTCGCAGAACGGGTGCCCACCTTCACGCTGGCACAAGACGCCCCCATCGTTTCCCGCGCATCGAGCCTGCGCAGCGGCCGTCGCTGGTACTGGCTGAGCTGGGTTGTGGCTGTCGCCGCCCTGGTTGCGCTCTGGTTCTTCCTTTCGTCTTCGCTTACCGAGCTGGTAAGCCAGATCGTCAGGCCGGAGTAAGCGATGCGGGATACGTACCGAAGTCTGTTAACTGCCCTGGGTACCGTACTGGCGCTGTGGCTCATTCTGGGATTCTGGCCCCTGTCCTCAGGTAGTCGTGTGGCAATCAGCCTGCTGGTTGTTCTGGTGTCCGGGGTGATGTTATGGCGACAGCGTCAGGCTACTCAGGCACGGGCGGCCGCTGTACGGGATATTGTGGATGAAAACCTACCGTCGGAAGATTTTCAGGGGGCGGTGATCCTCGCATGTGGCGACAACACTCCGTTGTTTGCGTCCGGCTTCCATCACCGGGAAACCCGGCAAGGTTGGTATCTGCGGGTGAAGGATGCGGAACAGCTTCCCCTCTTTGCGCAGCACCTGAGTTTGATGCGTCCAGCCCTGGCGTCGCAAATCTCCGTCATGCTGGCGGCGGTACCTGAACAGCACACTTCCGGCGATGATTTTACCCAGTTCCTGCGGGGCTGGCAGCGGGCTGTCGTGCAGTGCCGTGCGGCATTTGGCACGATCCCACCGCTGTGGACCGTGACCTGGGTATCGTCTCCTGTGGCCTGCGCGGAAGCTGAACCCGTCTGGTTTAGCACAGTCAGCCCGCGAAGCGGCATTCAGGTGTATCAGCCCGGTCAGGGCAATGTGTCACTGACAGAGTGGATCCGGGAGAGTGGATCTGACGGGCGTCTTTCGCGTCTGAGTCAGGGGCTGTGGCTGGACAGCCTACTTGCGTGGCAGAACAGCGCAGTCAATGACCTGCTGTCGGTGCGCCAGGGCGAACTGCCGGTGATGAAGCCTTGTGTACAGGGCATGTGCATAGTGCCGGTGAGCGGTATCGAGGGCAATCTCTGGCAGCAGCACATCACTACCGTGACGGCGCTGCCACCAGATACCGTTGTGACCACCGAACCACTACCGTTGCCTGAACTGCTGCTGCCGGCGCTGCCGCGCCGACGGGGCGTCAGCCGCAGAATGGTGTTCTGGCGTTACGCCGGGTTTCTGGGCGGGATTTTTCTGGCACTTGCCATGCTGGCATCTTGGATGAACAACCAGCGTCTCATCCGTAATGTGGGCGATCACCTTGAGTTGTATCACCAACTGACGGGAAAGCCTGTGGCACCGAAACTGCGCGCACAGCAGCGCCTCAGAGCCGATGGCGCATTGCTGAACGACTGGGCGCGTCGCGGGGAGCCACTGCGTTATCGCCTGGGTTTGTATCAGGGGCTGCGCCTGGTGCCGCCTGTTGAGGCCGCCGTCAGCGACTGGGCCCCACCGCCGCCGCCGCCACCGGTCATCAAGAAAATCATTCTGGGTCCGAAAACCCTTCGTCTTGACAGCATGTCACTGTTCGATTCCGGCAAGTCGGCGCTGAAAGCCGGTTCGACCAAAATGCTTGTGAATTCTCTGGTCGGCGTGAAGGCGAAGCCCGGCTGGCTGATTGTCGTGTCAGGGCATACCGATAACACCGGCAATCCGCAACTAAACCAGACGTTGTCTCTGAAACGTGCCGAAGCGGTGCGCAGCTGGATGCGTGACACCGGCGACGTGCCGGAAAGCTGTTTTGCGGTGCAGGGCTATGGCGAAAGCCGCCCTGTCGCAACCAACGACACCCCGGAAGGGCGTGCGCTTAACCGCCGTGTCGAAATCAGTCTGGTACCGCAGGCAAGTGCCTGTCTGATACCCGGCAAACACATGGCGCCATCGCAGGATGATGGCGTCTCAGAAAATAAAACGGAGTAATTAACATGGCAATTCCTGTTTATCTTTGGCTGAAGGACGACGGCGGCGCGGACATCAAAGGGTCTGTTGACGTTCAGGATCGTGAAGGCAGCATCGAAGTGGTTGCACAGGAGCATAACCTGTACATCCCGACCGACAACAATACCGGCAAGCTGACCGGCACCCGCATCCACACGCCGTTCCTGTTCACGAAGGAAATCGATTCCTCCAGCCCGTACCTGTACAAGGCGGTGACCACGGGTCAGACCCTAAAATCCGCTGAGTTCAAGTGGTACAAAATCAACGACGCGGGCCAGGAAGTGGAGTACTTCAACACCAAACTGGAAAACGTGAAGGTAGTGAAAGTGAATCCTGAAATGTATGACATCAAGGATCCTTCTAAAGAGAAGCACAACCACCTTGAACGCGTTGAACTGCGTTACGAAAAAATCACCTGGACCTACAAAGACGGCAACATCATTCATTCCGACTCCTGGAACGAACGCGCCACGGCGTAATCCTGATGCGGGCAGGTTTTCCTGTCCGCATTTTTTTTCTGAATGCCTGAGATGCGGGCACTCAGCAAAGAAAAAACAATCTGCCTGCCTGACCTTATGCGCTTTGGTGAACAGCGAGGGGCGGTAGCGTGCCCAGGAACCGACAAAGAGAGAATCTCATGGAAAATCCAGCCATCCTGTTACGTCGTCTGAACCCTTACTGTGCCCGTGCGATGGAAGGCGCGGCGTCGCTCTGCCAGACCCGCGCCCATGCGGAAATTTTGCCGGAGCACTGGCTGCTGAAGCTGCTGGAGCAGGGGGAAGGCGACCTGACGGTGCTGGCGCGTCGCTACGAGTGGGATATGGATGGCATCTGGCAGGATTTGCTTGGCTGGCTCGACAGACAACCTCGCTCCGTGCGCCATCGCCCCCAGCTGTCTGATGCCATTCAGACGCTGATGCAGGAAGCCTGGATGATTGCCTCCCTTAACAGCGAAGAGCACATTCGCAGCGTCCATCTGCTGATGGCCCTGGTGGAAAAACCAAAACTGGCACGTTGTGACGGCCTTTGGCCGTTGTTAACGCTTGCTCAAAGCCAGCTGGAGCGCCTGCGGCCTTTGCTGGATGCACAATCGGATGAACGTCTGGAAATGCAGCGTGAAGCAGAACTGGCGCAGAGCCACGGTGGTGAGGTGGCATTTGTCGGGCGTCCGGCTGGTGTGGAAATGAAAGAGGGGGAACTGAGCCCTGCGCTGCAGAACGCACTGGATAAATTCACCCTCGATGTCACTGCCAAAGCGAAGGAAGGGAAGATCGATCCTGTGTTTGGCCGCGACACAGAAATCCGCCAGATGGTGGACATCCTTTCTCGTCGCCGCAAAAACAACCCGATTATGGTCGGCGAGCCGGGCGTGGGGAAAACCGCACTGGTTGAAGGCCTGGCGCTGCGTATTGCCGAGGGTAATGTGCCTGAATCCCTGAAAACGGTCACTCTCCGTACCCTTGACCTGGGCCTGCTGCAGGCCGGTGCAGGCGTGAAAGGCGAGTTCGAACAGCGGCTGAAAAACGTTATCGATGCGGTGCAGCAATCACCGCTCCCGGTCCTGCTATTTATTGATGAAGCGCATACTATCATCGGCGCGGGCAATCAGGCGGGTGGTGCAGATGCGGCCAACCTGCTGAAACCGGCGCTGGCGCGTGGCGAGCTGCGTACTATTGCGGCCACCACATGGTCCGAATATAAACAATACTTCGAGCGCGACGCCGCTCTGGAGCGCCGTTTCCAGATGGTAAAAGTGGATGAGCCGGACGATGACACCGCCTGCCTGATGCTCCGTGGTCTGAAATCCCGCTATGCCGAGCACCATAATGTGCATATTACCGACGATGCGGTTCGTGCGGCAGTTACTCTTTCGCGTCGTTATCTGACCGGACGTCAGCTTCCTGATAAAGCGGTCGATCTGCTGGACACCGCTGCCGCTCGCGTGCGTATGAGTCTCGACACGGTACCGGAACAGCTAACCCGACTTCGCGCGAGTATCGCTGCGCTCGACATGGAGAAGCAGGCGTTACTGGAAGATATCGCCATTGGCAATCAGTGTCATGCCGAGCGTTTGAGCGAGATTGAGCAGGAAGAGGTGCGCCAGATAGTGACACTCGACGAACTGGAAACCCAGTACGGTCAGGAGATGAAACTCACCGAGCAGCTACGCGAAAGCCGTCAGGATATATCACGCCAGCGTGAGGCTCACAGGCTGCAACAGGAGCTTAACGAGATGCAGCGCAGCAACCCGCTGATCTCCCTGGATGTGGATGTCCGCACCGTTGCCAACGTTATTGCCGACTGGACAGGCGTGCCGTTGTCATCACTGATGAAGGACGAGCAGACCGAACTACTGTCTCTGGAAAATGAAATCGGTAAACGTGTGGTTGGGCAGGATGTGGCGCTTGAGGCTATCGCCCGACGCCTGCGTGCGGCAAAAACAGGCCTTACGTCCGAAAACGGTCCGTTGGGCGTATTCCTGTTGGTAGGACCGAGCGGAGTGGGGAAAACCGAAACAGCGCTTGCGCTGGCCGAGGTCATGTACGGCGGCGAGAAGTCACTCATTACGATTAACCTTTCTGAATACCAGGAACCGCACACGGTTTCCCAGCTGAAAGGCTCGCCGCCGGGCTACGTGGGTTACGGCCAGGGCGGTATCCTCACCGAAGCTGTGCGCAAGCGTCCGTACAGCGTGGTGCTGCTGGATGAAGTGGAAAAAGCGCACCGTGACGTGATGAACCTCTTCTATCAGGTCTTCGACCGCGGATTTATGCGCGACGGCGAAGGGCGCGAAATCGACTTCCGCAACACCGTCATCCTGATGACCTCTAACCTCGGAAGCGACCACCTAATGCAGTTGCTGGATGAAAAACCGGAAGCCACGGAAGCTGACCTACACGAACTGCTGCGCCCAATCCTGCGCGATCATTTCCAGCCCGCGCTGCTCGCACGCTTCCAGACGGTCATTTACCGTCCGCTGGCTGAAGCAGCCATGCGTACCATTGTGGAAATGAAACTGTCACAGGTTAGCAAGCGCCTGCATCGACACTACGGCCTGACCACGCACATTGATGAGAGCCTGTATGACGCCCTGACTGCCGCCTGCCTGCTACCGGACACCGGCGCACGCAACGTCGACAGCCTGCTGAACCAGCAAATCCTGCCGGTGCTGAGCCAGCAGCTGCTCACGCACATGGCCGCGAAGCAGAAGCCACACAGCCTGACGCTGGGCTGGGATGACGAAGAAGGGATTGTGCTGGCGTTTGATTAATTGGTTTATCTAAAGGGTAGCAATTATGGACAGCGCAAAAGAGATTGCCAAAGATATGCTTGAGGCCATTCATATCGATGGGTCTGGGTTTATCGGTGCTGTGGCGAAAGGTGTTATTTCCTTACCCATCAGCCTTGCCTATCTTGGCTATGATTTTATAGATACGGAACACCGCAGAGAGAATCAGGATGATAAATTTCGGTTAGCAGCACTGGTTAAAAAAGTAACTTTTAACGATGAGGTTATTTATAAGGTTATTAAACCATTTATAGATGATTTTGTTTCTCATGTAGACATGCATAAAATTTCAAATTTTTCAAGAAATATATCTGGAAGTGTTATAGGTAAAATGATGTTCTCGCAGTTTACGGGGGTTAACCTCGGAAGGGCGATTATATCTCAAGGAGTTGGTGCCTTTTTTTCTGGTTCTGTTGCTGGTGGTGTATTGGGAGTTGGCGCTGAAGCATCAAGATCTATTTATACATCACGGTACTTGCGTGAAAGAAACTCCATAATGTATGAGAAATTAAACAGTATGGGTGATTTTGATCTTTTTTATTATATTGTTGAGGACATTGTTAGGCCTTATGAGACGGCTTGTGAAATTGCAAAGATAAATTCTGAAGAGTTTAATAATGTCTGCGAATACTTCTTTGGAGGTTTATGAATATAAAAGATTTTATACTTATGATTGTTTCACGGATCGTAGCCAGTATCGGGATGACGCTAGGAACTATTAGTATGATTTACTCTTTGTACTGTTTCTTTTTTTCAGCCAATCCTTACCGCTTTATTCTAGGTGGGGCAAGTATAGTAGCCTTTCTCATAGCTTATGGACTTTATAAATTCGCCTTGAAATACATTTATGATGAATGGGAACATTATAGATAGTATTCATTATATTTGTTGAGTTTGGTTCTATTTAATATCATTCTAACCCAGGACAGGAATTACAGAAATGGAAAATATATTTAAAATGACAGAGGGTATCCTTAATCGCTATAAACTGGATATTCCTTCCTGCCCTTATCCATTGGATGTGGAACGTTTTGATGGTTTAGAACAAATGAGTGCTCTCTATCATTACACTATTCGTTTTACCAGTTCACATCCGGATCTTACGGCTGAAATGATGTTAAGTAAAACCGCTACGCTGAGCATGGGGGTGGGGAAACTATTAGATTCTGTTGTCGGTAAAATTGTTCATGGTGTGGTGACAAATTTCCGACGCTTGGCCGGTTCACGCGATCAGGTTACGTATGAAATTATTCTGGAACCTTTTATATCCTTACTGGATAAGCAGTTTCGTACTCACCGTTTCTTCGTCAACAAATCAGTGCCGGAAGTGGTAGAGCAAATTCTTGGCGAGCATGGTTTGAAGGGGTGGGAATATGAATTCACGCTTAAACAAACCTACCCAAAACGGGAACAGATAAATCAGTACCAGGAAAGTGACCTCGCGTTTATCGAACGTCTGCTGGCTGAGGTGGGGATTTTTTACTTCTTCACCCTGCAACCGGATACCCAGACTGAAGTGGTGCACTTTGCGGATAAGCAGAGCGCCTGGACATTCGGTAAAAAACTGCCACTTAACAGCCCTTCGGGCACCAATGACAATGCCGTTGACTCGGTATGGGATATCCACGTCTGGAATAACGTGGTGGAACGTTCGGTCACCGCCAGCGACTATAACCATCGCGAAGCGCAGAATATTCTGACGTCCGTCCCGGCAGACATGACCCGGGGCGACGGTGACGGTATCACTTATGGTGATGTGTATCACTATCGTCCGCGTCACCTCGAGCGGGGTGACAAAATTACCCCTGCAACCGAAACCGGTAACTTCTGGGCTCGTCTGGAGCATGAACGTTTTTTGTCCGCCCAGACTACAGTGACCGGCAGCAGTACGGACCATACCCTGGGCCCGGCGCAGGTTCTTACCATTACCGAAACCGCTATCTCGCCGACACTACCCTGTGAAACGGAGAATGGTGTTGTTATTATCCGCACTGGCTACTACGGCAGCCGTAAGAATGCCTTGAAAGTGACATGGGTAGCGATGCCGTACTACGAGAACCGCTGCTGGCGTCCTGCGGCCAAAAAGCGCCCGGTGGTCAGCGGTACCCTAATGGCGCGCGTGACTAGTGCGAAAGATAACGACATCTACGCCTGGCAGGATGCATCCGGCATGTACCGGGTGAAGTTTGATGCCGACCGTGATGACAAAAAGCAAGGCATGGAAAGCATGCCAGTGCGCTTTGCCAAGCCTTATGGTGGGGACAAATACGGATTCCACTTCCCGCTGATCCAGGGTACTGAAGTCGCCATTGCCTTCCATGAAGGAGATCCGGATCGTCCCTATATTGCCCATGCTATGCACGACTCCCGCCACGTTGATCATGTGACTGAAGCTAACAGCACACGTAATGTTATCCGCACAGCTGGACTTAACAAACTGCGGATGGAAGACAAACGCGGCGAGGAACACATCAAACTTAGTACAGAGTATGGCGGCAAAACCCAACTCAATTTAGGCCACAATGTAGACGCTTCTCGCACACTTCGTGGCGAAGGTGCTGAGTTACGCACCGATAAATGGGTGGTCGTTCGTGGCGGAGCCGGTGTATTCATTAGTGCAGACAAACAACCATCCGCTAGTGACAAAATGCTTTCCATGAAAGCGGCTGTAGCACAGCTTGAAAATGCGTTAAGTATCGCGAGAAGCCTTTCAGATGCGGCAGAAAGTGCTCAGGCGTATCCGGCGGATATCCAGAGCCAGAAAATGCTGACGGATGCACTGACGGAACTGGCACAGCCGGGGATGGTATTGAATGCACCGCAAGGCGTTAGCATCAGCAGCCCGGAAGGTGTACGTGTTTCCTCGGGAAGTGCCAGCGTGGGGATCGTCGCGCAAAATAATGTAGATATCAGTGTGATGAAGCGCTTCACGGTGGCGGCAGGTGAAGCTATCAGTATGCTGGCCCGTCAGGCGGGTATGAAGCTGTTTGCGGCGAAGGGCAAAGTCGAAATCCAGGCGCAGGATGATGCGCTGGAGGCCATAGCCAAGAAAGACATTACGGTAACGAGCGCCGAAGGCAAAATTAAAATCACAGCAGCAACGGAACTGGTCGTTAACTGTGGTGGTGCCTATATCAAGTTAAGCAACGGGAATATTGAGTTAGGCTGTCCCGGTAATATCTTACTGAAATGTGCCAATGTTCAGAAAATGGGAGCAGCCTCGCTGAACACACCTGCTCCTGAATTTCCAAAAGGGTATGGTGGAATTTACTCTCTGACTGATGAAGAAGGGAAAATCATCGCTCACACTGAATATAAAGTGACGACAGCCGACGGGCAGGTATTCCATGGAATTTCAGATGATAATGGCAAAACACTGCCAATTTATACCTCAATGCCCGGCAAATTAAAAATTGAGATCCTTGGGACCGGTAATTCAGCTACAGGGAGTGAAGAAGCATGAGTGATTATCATGCATGGGAAGCCAGTGAGTGCGAACATTTTACTGATGTGAATGTCACAGAGAAAACAGTTATCTGTAAGCGTAAGCCTGTGCCAGGAATCACCCTTACTATTGGGATATTTTTTGATGGTACTGGGAATAATGCGTTTAATACCCAGAATCGCATTCTGGAGTCCTGTTCTCATCTTGATGTTGGAATGAAGCCAGAAGACGCGGAAACCTGTGCTAAAAAACTGGGAATAAAAATTGATAATGCTGGAAGTTATATTGGGTATTATTCTAACATCCACTGGCTTAATACACTTTACGCCACAAATGACGAGGTGGTTGAGGGACAAACAGCTTATCAACGAGCAGTCTATGTACAGGGGATCGGTACCGATAAAGGTAATAGCGATAGCTCGATAAGTATGGGGACAGGGGGGTGGTTTTATGGTGTAGTTGATAAATCTGATGAAGGTGTAGGTCTTATTGCTGAACAAATTTCGAAATTCCTGGCTCTTAACCAAGGGCTCAATTTTGCAATTGAGAAAATCCAGTTTGATGTTTTTGGATTTAGTCGCGGTGCGGCAGCGGCTCGCCACTTTGTTAACCGTGTAAGGAACAACGATAAAGCCATACAGCAGGCCATAACGAAAGGGCTCGGTGGACGAAATCAGCATGGGAAACCTGCAGGTGAAACCCGCTTTCTGGGGTTATTTGATACCGTGTGCGCGGTAGGTACAGTAAGTAATCTATTTGATGTTCATAGTGGTGTGAATCCCGGCGTTGAGCTGGATCTGCCTCCAGATATTGCACAGAAAGTCTTTCAGATCACGGCAATGCATGAGTGCCGCTACAACTTTAGCCTTAACAGCATTAAGGAATCGTGGCCGGAACTGGCTCTGCCGGGAGCACATTCCGATATCGGCGGTGGCTATAATCCGAAGGAAAAGGAATATCTTTTTCTGACACAGCCCCAAAATGAAACTGTCAGTGAAAGTATTCCTTCTGAAGTGACTGATATCTACCGGCGTTCAGCGGCTGAAATACCTGACTTAAAGAGTCTGCCAGCGTTAAGTGCGATCATTCCGAGTGGTGAAATAAAGACAGAAACTTGGTACGACTATCTTGTTAACGAGGATAAAAAACGTGGTGGCATCACACAAAAACGTGTTGGGGCGGCAGTCACTATTGAGAGGGTAGTGACTAATGACTGGAGCAAAGTTAGTTTACGGGTGATGCTGGATGCAGCTCAGGAAGCTGGAGGGCTATTTAATGAGATTCTCCCAAAAGATGAGAATTTCTCTTTACCGCCTGAGCTGGAAGCTTTATGTCAAAAAGCAATTGACCAAGGGAAGGCTATGAGAAATGGTGGTGTGCTGATGCCTTTTATCTCACCAGAATTACAATTAATTGGAAAATATATTCACTGCTCCGCTCACTGGAATCCTGTGGTTGTAAAAGATGTCTGGCTGGACGGGAATAAAGTAAAAACCATCTACGGGGCAGTGAAATCATCTGATTTGTTATTTTATATCAATCGTCCAAATCCGGGTTGGCTTCGAGCTGTCTGGAATATGCAGGGAGGTAAATCATGAAATCAATCGGCAGAATAATTTCGATCTTATTTCTCTTAGGCTCTGTTAATGCCTGTGCTAGTGAGAAATCTAACAGCCTCAAAACTCCCTGGGATAAGTGGTATTTCGCTTTTACTACACCAAAAGCTTTACCAGCACAGGTTACATTGTTAAAACTGTTGGATGTTGATGGTTATGCATCGACGTATTGGACAATCGATCAGCCACAAGGGATCAGTGTAGGTAAATGGAGTGAACGTAATTCTGCGGGGAACACCCAGTTTAATAAAGCCGACAGATTGCCACAGATAATGATATTTTGTTGGGACTCAATCATCGATAAAAAAACATATCAGTCAACTTTATTTTTTACGCATGATACATGGGCTAAAATGATTAGCCCTTACCCAGATGTTTTAGAGCCTGGGAAAAATGCATATCGGCAAACGATGTTAATAGGATTAGCACCGGAAGGAAAAGTACGGGTCTGGTTGAGACAATATGGTCATTCTGACATCCCATTAAATGATGCAAAAATAACGACTGTTTCAGGTAAAGACCTTGACATGTGCAAAGGTGAAACGAACTTTCCTAATGGATATGAATATAGCGAGGGTATAAAGAAATTTATAAATGGTAAACATTACCCTTATGGCTCATGGTGAACCAACATCTTTAAAAAATGGTAGTGCGCTAAATATCCGCGAATCATTCAAGCCTCGGTTGGGGGCGGGTTGTCTGAAATATGCAGTGAGGGAAATCATGGAAACTATCACCAGAATAACTTCGGTTTTAGTACTTGTGGGTTTTGCTAACGCCTGTGTCAGTGAACAACCTAGCAGTCTTAAAACCCCGTGGGACAAATGGTACTTTGCCTTTACTACACCGAAAGCTTTACCAGCACAGGTTACATTGTTAAAACTGTTGGATGTTGATGGTTATGCATCGACATATCGGACTATCGATCAGCCGCAAGGAATCAGTGTAGGTAAATGGAGTGAACGTAACTCTGCGGGGAACACCCAGTTTAATAAAGCCGACAGGTTGCCACAGATAATGATATTTTGTTGGGACTCAATCATCGATAAAAAAACATATCAGTCAACTTTATTTTTTACGCATGATACATGGGATAAAATGATTAGCCCTTACCCTGATGTTTTAGAACCTGGGAAAAATGCATATCGGCAAACGATGTTAATAGGGTTAGCACCGGAAGGAAAAGTACGGGTCTGGTTGAGACAATATGGCCATTCAGATATCCCATTAAATGATACAAAAATAACGACCGTTTCAGGTAAAGACCTTGATATGTGTAAAGGGGTAACCAAAAGCGATTTTAGTTATGGTTATGATGAAGATATCTTAGGGTTTATAAAAAACAAAAAATATCCTTATGGGTCATGGTGAAGATCATCTTTAAAAGACGGTAGTGCGCTAAATATCCGCGAATCTTTTAAACCTCAGTTGGGGGCGCGTTGCCTGAAATATGCAGTGAGGGAAATAATGAAATCAATAGCCAGACAAATTTCGTTTTTATTACTTGCGGGTTCTGTTAGTGCCTGTGCCAGTGAACAACCTAACAGTCTTAAAACGCCCTGGGACAAATGGTACTTTGCCTTTACTACCCCAAAAGCTTTACCAGCACAGGTTACATTGTTAAAACTGTTGGATGTTGATGGTTATGCATCGACATATCGGACTATCGATCAGCCACAAGGGATTAGTGTAGGTAAATGGAGTGAACGTAATTCTGCGGGGAACACCCAGTTTAATAAAGCCGACAGATTGCCACAGATAATGATATTTTGTTGGGACTCAATCATCGATAAAAAAACATATCAGTCAACTTTATTTTTCTCTCAAAATACATGGGATAAAATGATTACTCCTTATCCTGATGTATTAGAGCCTGGGAAGAATGCATATCGACAAACGATGTTAATAGGATTGGCGCCGGAAGGAAAAGTACGGGTCTGGTTGAGGCAATATGGCCATTCGGACATCTCATTGAATGATACAAAAATAACGACTGTTTCAGGCAAAAACCTTGATATGTGCAAAGGAGTGACAGGGCACCCTAATGGGTATGTTTACTATGGAGATACTCCTGATTTTATCAAAGATAAGACATACCCTTATGGTAATTGGTAATCGTTGTAAATAGTAATAGTTAATGATGTTCATCATTAACTATTAATGATCTATCATGCTTTTGTGAAGGGTGTTTTTATGAAACCATTTTACGTATTAATGTTGTTTTTTATCTCCGCTTTGTGTTTTTCTGAAACTATCACTATAGACCCAACATCAACTACTAAAGCAGACGATGCAAACTCAATGGCTAATGTTTATCGTTTGGGCATGGGTGTTCCTAAGGATATGAAAAAAGCATTTGAACTCTATCAGGTTGCTGCTGAACTCGGAAACACGGATGCTCAGGTCGATTTAGGCGATATGTATTATTCTGGCGAAGAAACCCCTCAGAGTTACGAAAAGGCCAATTACTGGTATGAGAAGGCTTCGAAAAACAACAGCGCTAAAGCTCAGATGTATTTAGGTTACGCATACCTTTATGGTGAGGGCGTCGCTGTGGATTATGATAAAGCCAAAAATTTTCTCGAGCTTGCAGTTAATCAAGGCGAGCCTTCAGCCATGTATCATTTAGGTACGATGTATTTTAATGGTAAAGGAATTGCTGTAAATAGAAGTAAGGCCATCCCACTATTCCAAAAAAGCTGCTCTGCAGGTGATTCTAATGCGTGCAATAAGTTAAAAAAATTAATTTTTAGAAATAATGTTTTACCTGCTTAAAGAAATGAATATCAGGAAATGAAAAAGGGAGATTCGTATGTCTAAAGGTTTTGTATTGATTGGTGATAAAACCACTCATGGCGGCCAGGTCATTTCTGCCTCATCAACAATGGTAGTAAATGGAAAAAATGTTGCCCTCGTGGGTGATAAGGTCAGTTGCCCAATAGTGGGGCATGGCATTAATGCCATTATTGAAGGATCGCCTGAATGGACCTCTGACGGTAAAGCCGTGGTTGTGGATGGTTGCCACTGTGAGTGCGGTTGTCAGGTGATCTCCAGTGCACCGGATTGTGTAATAGGATAAGTAATGAGCTGGGAGCGTCAGAAATCAACAATATCGACTAAGCCTGAAGAACCTTCATTCATCCTGTGGATGATGTTGGGGGCTTTCGCGCTGGTCGGTTGTGTACTGCTGTTTGTCCTGCATGCCAATAAACTGGCCGGGCCACTTCAAACATTTAATCTTTGGGCTGTCACCGCAGGCCCTGCAGTTCTCTGGTTTTTCTTTCTGTGTCTGCGTGGCTGGATCTATAACAATGCTTTTGACAGACACGAATTTGAAACCAATGAGGCAGAGTATGCGCAACAACAGTGGATGGAGTGGTCTGGACGCAATATCGCAGTATTGCATAGTGGCATCATGCTGCCTGCAAATCTGACACCTCAAAATTTTATTGCAGCCCCGCCAACGCTGCAGCAGAACACATCTCTAACTCAACGAATTTGTCTGCCAGTTCATGAGACCCATTTTTCTTTTCTGCTCGCAGGGTTAGGTCCAGTTCTTGCAAAGTTGCCTTCAGATTTAATACCAGCCGTCACGCTGCTGACAGATTCTCACGATGATCTTCAGGTATTGCAGGATGCATTTGCCCATGCCTGGCAGGCAGTCATTCTGGATCGTTCTGTTCCACAGTTGACCGTTCGTACGTCAAAGACCTTCCTCTCACTTGATGAGCGAATTAAATCACCAACGCTGGATATGGACTTAATCCTGATTCACCAGACGCAGGGGCGGGACGCGTACAGTGATGCCCTGGCCGTCCTATTGTTGACCTCTGATGATGTCGCCACAAAAAATAATCTTTCGCTGAATGCACGTCTTTTGCGTCCAATGGCTCTTGATATGGCGATTTCAGAAAAATCGCTGGATACATTTTTCTCGACACAAACTCAGGCTTGTGCCACTTCCAGTATTGTCGGCGACAGAGTGGAATGGGGTAAGGCATTTTCTGATTTACTCGCAGTGACACAGGATTATGGCGGTCACTGGAAACCAGAACAACTCCACTGGCTGGAAAAATATGCCGGGCTCAGCGGCCCCTTTTCTCCATGGATAATGGCAGCCGTCGCCAGCGATATCGTGAACATACAAAAAGCAGACTGTCTGATGCTTTCTACAGATGGTGAGCAGGAATTTATTAATACAGTGCAAACAGGGAACCGAAACGATGACCACGGGTGATTCAGCATGGCGCGGAGTCTGGGGAAGACTGGGCTTCTCCGCGCTTTTAGCAGGCGGAATTGCCTGGTGTATCTGGCACTTTGGCGATCAAATGGGGCTGCATACTCCGTTACTTAAAGGGTTGGTCATTGCCGGTGCCCTGATTTTATTGATGCTGTTGCGCCATGGCAAAACCATTACACTTGCCATCAAACAGGGCTGGCATCGCTTTCAGTCAAAACGCAAAAATGTTCTGCCCGTCGATGAGGGACGTGTTGAGCAGACTGCCCCCCGTAACGTTACCGTCGACACCATCCGTGACGCCATGCGTAACCTCTACGGCCGGCGCTGGGGACGTAAAACCCGCATCCTGCTAATAACCGGTACGGCCGCAGAAGTGGAGCAACTGACTCCGGGTCTGACGGCGCAGCTCTGGCAGGAGGACCGCGGCACGCTGTTGCTGTGGGGCGGTGACCTCAATACGCCAGCGGACAGTGCCTGGCTGACCGCGCTGCGCAAACTGCGCCGTCGCCCGGTAGATGGGCTGGTGTGGGTCACCTCGGCCTTTGACCAGCTCTCAGCACCAGGGCTGGAGCCGCCATTGCCGGTGCCGTCTGAAAGCGCCATGGATGCCCTGTCTCGCGCCATCAGCGCGCGTATGGAAACGATTGGCTGGAAACTTCCTCTCTACGTCTGGTCCCTGCACCCGCGCGCCGGTAAGCCGGAAGGGCGCATTTCGCAGGCGACCGGTTGTCTGTTGCCTGCCGGGTGTCATACCGAAGGGCTGGCAGAGCAGCTCTCCGCCCTGACACCGGATTTGATATCACAGGGTTTGCAGCAGACCTGCGGTGAAGTGAAACATAACTTCCTGCTGACGCTTGCCGACCAGCTGATTCGTGAACCGGAAAGCGTGACCGCACCGCTGTCGGTGATGCTCAATCCGTACCGCCCGCTGCCGCTGGCTGGTGTGGTTTTCAGTCAGTCCTCTGCCGGTGCCGAACGTGCCGTGACGCACCACTGGGGCATGGATAAGCGCTGGGATATTCTGCCTGAATCTGTCCGGATGCTTCCTGCTGGACTGCGTCCGCGCAAGCCGGGCGTTCCCTGGCGCAAAGTGTTTGCGTCGGTTGTCGCCCTGTCGATGGTGGGCTGTGCTGCGTGGATGAGCATCGCGTATGTCACCAACCGCAGCCAGATTGACGGTGCGAATGCCCAGGCCGCTCTCGCTGCCCGTCAAAACCAGCCGCTGGAACAGCGCCTGCACGCGCTGTCTGGACTTCAGAAAATGCTGGCCCGACTGCAGTACCGTTCAGAAAACGGCGTGCCGTGGTACGAGAAGGCCGGACTGAGCCAGAATAACGCCCTGCTGGCCGCACTCTGGCCACGTTATCAGAACAGCGCACTACCGTTGTTGCGGGATGCGGCTGCGGACCATCTGCAGACTCAGCTCAGTGCCTTCAATGCGCTGCCGCCGGGCAGCCCGCTGCGTGAGCAGATGGCAAAAACCACCTGGGAGCAGCTCAAGCTCTACCTGATGCTGGCGCGTCCGGAACATATGGACGCCGCCTGGTTCAGTTCGGCGCTTCTTCGTGACTGGCCAAAACGTGATGGTGTGAAAGACGGCGTCTGGCAGGGCGTAGCACCGTCGCTGCTGTCGTTCTATGGCGCGCAGCTCGCTGTGCACCCGGAATGGAAGCTGCGTGCGGATGAGAGCATGGTCAGCCAGGCGCGTTCCCTGCTGGTACGCCTGATGGGCGTGCGTAACAGTGAATCGACCCTGTACCAGAAGATGCTCTCCAAGGTGGCTCATCTGTATGTCGATATGCGCCTTGAAGATATGACTGGCGATACTGATGCATCCCGTCTGTTCAGCACCACGGAAATTGTACCTGGCATGTTCACACGCCAGGCCTGGGAGCAGGCCGTCCAGCCCGCCATTGACAAGGTGGTGAAAGCGCGCCGGGATGAGCTCGACTGGGTGCTCACTGACAGCAAGCAGGTGAATAAACAGAATGAGACCTCACCGGAAGCGCTGAAAAAACGCCTGACGGAGCGTTATTTCGCGGACTTTGGCGGGGCCTGGCTGGAGTTTCTGAACAGCCTGCGCTGGAACCAGGCGCCCACGCTGTCGGATTCTATTGACCAGTTGACCCTAATGGCCGACGTGCGTCAGTCACCGCTGGTGGCGCTGATGAATACCCTGAATGTACAGGGTCGTACCGGGCAGACAGGCGAAGCCATTTCGGATTCGCTGGTTAAATCAGCGAAAAACCTGCTCGGTGGTGACAACAAAGATGCCATTGACCAGAGCGTCGGTGTTCACGGCCCGCTGGATGCGACCTTTGGTCCTGTGCTGGCGCTGATGGACAAGAACCGCACGGGGGCACAGGAGCTAAGTTTGCAGTCGTTCCTGACCCGTATCACACAGGTGCGTCTGCGTTTGCAGCAGGTAACGAATGCTGCGGACCCACAGGCTATGACCCAGACCATCGCCCAGACAGTATTCCAGGGCAAAGCGGTAGACCTGACTGAAACTCGTGACTACGGCAGCCTGATTGCCGCCGGTCTGGGTCAGGAGTGGAGCGGATTTGGGCGGACAGTTTTTGTGAGTCCGATGGAGCAGGCCTGGCAGCAGGTGCTTACCCCAGCGGCCAATAGCCTCAACGCCCAGTGGCAGCAGGCGGTGGTTGCTGAGTGGAACAGTGCCTTCGGCGGACGCTATCCGTTTAACAATTCTAGCAGTGATGTATCCCTGCCGCTGCTGGCTAAATACCTCAATGCAGATTCCGGGCGTATTGCCCAGTTCCTGCAGAACCGCCTCAAAGGCGTGCTGCACAAAGAAGGCAATCACTGGGTGCCAGACAGCATCAACTCGCAGGGGCTGGCCTTTAACCCTGCATTCATGAATGCCATTAACACCCTGAGTTATATCTCCGATATCGCCTTCACTGAAGGCAATGCAGGGATGAACTTCGAACTTCGTCCGGGGACTGCCGATGGGGTGATGCAGACCAACATGATCATCGACAGCCAGAAGCTGACTTATGTTAACCAGCTCCCGGCATGGAAGCGCTTCACCTGGCCTGCTGATACTGAAGCTCCGGGGGCGAACCTGAGTTGGATAAGCACGCAGGCGGGCACCCGCCAGTACGCTGATATCCCAGGTGCATGGGGCTGGATCCGCCTGCTCGATAAAGCCGTCGTCAGTGCTTACCCGGGCGTCGGCAGCAGCTACAGCTTGAGCTGGAAAGCACAGGATGGTCGCACCCTCAATTATACCCTTCGTACCGAAGCTGGAGAGGGGCCGCTGGCACTGCTGAAGCTGCGCAATTTCCGTCTACCGGAAACCATCTTCAGTACCTCCGGTGCAACACTATCAGACCAGGTTATCAGTGCAGGAAATGCTACAGAGGACGTATATTGATGAGCACGCTCTATGCCTTACTTAATGCCTGCCAGGCTGATCAGGGGCCACTGCTTGCCGCCACCCGTGAGCGTGTGGCGCAGTGGGACAGCTGGCTGCAGCCGCTGTCTGGGGCGTCACCCGCTGGCGAAGACCCAGGTTATGACGACGATTTCCAGCAGATTCGCGAGGAAATTAATAAGCTCTCTGGCGCCAACATCGAGCTTATTTGCCTGCATGCAGAAAAGATTTTAACCACCGTTGCGAAAGATATCCGTGTCGCAACCTGGTACTGCTGGGCGAAGCTGCACCGCGAAGGTGAGCAGGGGCTGGGTGAAGGACTTGAACTGCTGGCCGGTCTGCTGGAGCGCTTTGGTACACAACTGCACCCGCAACGTGATCGCAGCCGTAAGGCGGCGCTGGAATGGCTGGCAGGATCGCGCATGACTGACTCTCTTTCCCTGTACCCGGAAGTTGTTAGGGAAGAAGCGATGCGTACCACCGGAGCGCTGCTGCTGATAGCCGGGCTTACTGAAAACGAACCAGATGTAATCCGTCCGGAACTCAATGCGCTGTACGGTGCCCTGGAAAGTCGTTTGCAGAAAGCCGGGGGGATGGATGCGGTGGTACCGCAGAACGCCAGAACCAGCGAAACCCCTTCATCTGTCAGCCATAGCGATGCCCCGGCCATCGGGCGAATCACTTCAGGCCAGGATTTGCTGTCCCAAGCCCGCATACTCACCGAATACTTGCGCGAGCAGCCTGACGGCTGGTTGTCAGCGCATCATCTGATGAAAAGCCTGCGCCATGACACCCTCCGGGCCATCCCGGCTCCGGATGCGCAGGGGCGTACACGCATCGAGCCGCCAAGAGCGGATCAGCGCGCGTTACTCAAACGCCTCTACTTGCAACAGAACTGGGCTGAAATGCTGGAAACGGCCGACAGCACCTTTTCCCGCGGTGCCAATCACCTGTGGCTTGATTTGCAGTGGTATATCCACCAGGCGCTGACGAAATCAGGGCAGGACACCCTGGCTGACATTATTGCTGCCGATCTGAAAGGGCTGTTGTCGCGCCTGTCCGGGCTGGAGACGCTGGCTTTCAGTGACGGCACGCCGTTTGCGGACGAAGTGACTCTGAACTGGATCCAGCAGAGTGTGCTGGACACCGTCGGCGGGTGGGGCAATGAGACCCCAGCCGCTCCGAGCACCGCCGGTAACGATGACATTCTGGCGCTGGAGCCGGAAGCCGTGGCGCTGGCCGACAGTGAAGGCCCGGATGTCGCGCTGGGCTGGTTACAGACCCGGCCGGGTATGACCACCGATCGTCAGAAGTGGCTGTTGCGTCTGCTGATGGGGCGCATTGCTGAACAGTACGGCAAAAATGACCTGGCGGTGCACCTGTTTGCAGAGCTGGGTGATCGTGCCAGAGAAGTGACCCTCAGCAACTGGGAACCTGAGCTGTTGTTCGAGGTACAGGCCCGCCATCTGAAACTCCTGCGCCTGAAAGCCGGTCGCAGTGAGGCTGATAAGGCCCGCCTTACGCCGGTAATGGACCAGTTACTTGCCGGACTGATCGCCGTCGATCCTGCTCGTGCCGCCGTGCTTTGCGGTTAAATCCACAGGAACAGAAATAAATGGAAGATTTGACCCTGCGCTATTTCGATGCAGAAATGCGCTACCTCCGTGAAGCGGCCAAAGAATTTGCCCGAACCCACCCGGACCGGGCCGCGATGCTTGACCTGGATAAGGCCGGCACACCCGATCCGTATGTTGAACGCCTGTTTGAAGGCTTTGCTTTCTCGATGGGGCGGCTGCGTGAAAAGATTGACGACGATCTGCCGGAACTTACCGAAGGTCTGGTCAGTATGCTCTGGCCTCACTACCTGCGTACCATTCCGTCGCTCTCGGTGGTGGCGTTCACGCCTGTGCTTCAGGCCGTGAAGATGGCGGAAGTCATGCCCGCGGGTCTGGAAGTGTACTCCCGCCCGGTAGGGCCGAAGAACACGGTCTGCCGTTACCGCACCACCCGCGATGTGATGCTCAATCCGCTGAACATCTCAGGGGTAACCATGACCACTGAGCCTGACGGGCGTTCGCTGCTGCGGATGCGTTTTGCCTGTAGCACACAGGCGGACTGGTCCCATGCGGACCTCAGCCACCTGAGCCTCTATCTCGGCGCAGATGCGCCAGTCAGCAGCCAGCTACACCTGATGCTGACCAGGCGGCAAGCCGCCCTGTATATGCGTCTGCCAGGGCAGACTGACCGTATTCGCCTGGACGGGTACTTTTCGCCGGGAGGATTTGCGGAGGAAGACGGGCTGTGGCCGAAGGGGGATACTGCCTTCAGCGGCTACCAGCTGCTGCTGGAGTATTTCACCTTCCGCGACAATTTTATGTTCGTCCACCTCAACGGTCTGGACGGGATTACGCCGCCTGCGGGAGTAGAGTACTTCGACATCGAAGTCGTGTTCAGTACGCTGTGGCCATCAGACCTGCCGGTCACCGATGACGCGGTTCGTCTGCACTGCGTGCCGGTGATTAACCTGTTCACGCTGGAAGCTGACCCGCTCACCATTACGGGGCTTGAAAGTGAGTACCTGCTGCGCCCTAAACGGCTGCAGGACGGACATACCGAGATTTATGCTGTGGATTCGGTCATAGGCTCAAACCGGACCGGTGACGCGGAGTATGTACCGTTCAGCAGCTTCCGTCACAAGGGCGGTATGATGCGTCGTCACGCCCCGCCACGCTATTACCACACCCGCGTTAAGCGGGGCGTTACCGGGCTGTATGACACCTGGCTGATTCTCGGTGGTCACCAGTGGGAGGATGACAGGCTGTTTGAGCGTGAAGCCGTTTCGCTGCAAATTACCGGCACCAACGGTCAGTTACCGCGCCGGGCGCTGCAGAGCACGCTGCTTGACCGCTGTGAGCAGGTGGTGCAGACGCCACTGACGGTGAAAAACCTCTGCAAACCCACGCTGCCGGTTTACCCGCCAGCAGAAGACCGTTTTCACTGGCGGGTACTGAGCCACCTCGGCTCTGGGTTCCTGAACATGATGAGCACCGCCGAAGTGCTGCGCGGCACGCTGGCACTCTATAACTGGCAGGAGGATGAACTGAACACCCGCCGTCTGGAGGCGATTCAGCATGTGGAGCACCACCGCCTGCAGCGTTTTGAGCAGGGCTACCTGTTGCGGGGGCTGGATATCGAAGTGACCATCGACAGCAACGGCTTCACCGGTGAGGGCGATATTCACCTGTTCGGTGAAATGCTCAACCGGTTCTTTGCGCTGTATGCCGATATGAACCTGTTTAACCAGCTCACCCTCATTGTTCAGCCAGAAGGAAAATGCATCCGGTGGAAAGAGAATCACAGTCCGCGTCTGCCCGGCTGATAGCGCAACTGGGGGACCGGCTACCATATATCAACTTTTACCGCTTCTGCCAGCTGCTGGAGCAAAGCCAGCCGGATAAACCGGTCACTGGCAGCACCTGGCAGGTACGACATGAACCGGTACGCTTCCGGCCCCATCCAGGCATGGGATTTCCGGCATCTGAAATCAAAGGAATTGAGCAGTCTGAACATTCCCATCTGCCGCCGAATGTGCGCATCACTTTTATGGGGCTCTACGGCGTGGAGTCCCCTCTGCCGACGCACTATATCGATGACATTACCCAGCGGCGGGAAGGGTATGAGGCCACCGCGGATTTCCTCGATATTTTCAACCACCGGTTGATTGCTCAGTACTATCGCATATGGCGTAAATACTCGTACCCGGCGACCTTTGAAGAGGGTGGGAAGGATAAAATCTCGCAGTACCTGTTGGGGCTGGCGGGACTCGGCATTGACGGCTGTGCACAAAACATTGCCACCCCGGCCTCACGCTTTCTGGCGCTGCTGCCGGTCATGTTGCTGCCCGGACGTACCGCAGAGGGTATGACCTCACTGGTGCGCCTGCTGGCACCCAATACACTGGCGAAAATCTGGCACCATGACAAACGCCGCGTGCCTGTGAAGAAACCTTTGGTTATGAGCGTCAGCCAGCCAGTCACCCTGACAAACCGTCCGGTGATGGGTAACTATGCCACCGACGTAAACAGCCAGGTGCTGATGCGCCTGACAACCACTGACTCAACTGAAGTGCTGGGCTGGTTACCGGGCGGGGAGCTTCACTCGGACCTTATGACGCTGCTGTATGTGTATCTTGGAACTCGCCTGGATGTCCGCCTGCAGCTATCCGTCGACCGTAGCCTGCTGCCGGACGTGACAATGAACATTAAGCCCGATGCCGGAGCCGGGCAGCTGGGCCGCACCGCCGTGATGCGGCCGCTGAATGCAGCGAACACCGTCACGCACTCCAAAACCATAACCATCAATCTTGGCCGCTATGAGCGGGTACAGGAAAATATTCACCGCAGGGAGACCGATGAAGATGGCGATTATCGCTGGTAAATTTCCTCTGGCAGCTCTGGCCGTAGGTATCACACTGATACTTGCTGGCTGTGGGCTGACTCAAAAAGTCACAGATGGCACCGTTGCTGTGACCAAATCGATTTTTTATAAGCAAATAAAGACCCTGCATCTGGATATTCGTGCCCGTGAGGCCGTTAACAGCAATGCTGGCGGCGTGGCACTGTCGACGGTGGTGCGCATCTACCAGCTTAAGGATCGCAAAACGTTCGACAGTACTGACTATCCGTCACTGTTTAAAGAGGACAGTCAGGTCATCAAAGCAGACCTGCTGGTGGAGAAAGATATCCTCCTGCAGCCGGGCGGGGCGGTCACGGTCGATATACCAATGGAGGAAAATGCGCAGTACGTGGCGGTGGCAGGGATGTTTATGTCACCGGACCAGGACAACAATACCTGGCGTGTGGTAATGAGCCGCGATGACCTCGATCCGGATAAGGCACGCGTCATTGAGGCGGGGAACAACCGCCTGACCCTGAAGGCGCTGAAAGATGAATGAGACGCCCCGTTCCTCGCTTTACGAGACGCTATTTGGCAATTTTACCGGTGGGTTCGATCTGCATCAGGTCAGCGAAGAAAATCAGGTCATCCTTTCGGTTCTGGACAACATGCAGCGCGTTCTCAACTGTCGCGCCGGCACGTTGGCGCACCTGCCTGATTACGGGCTGCCCGATATGACAAAAATCCTGCAGGGCATGCCGGGAACGGCCCATGAGTTCATGGGCACATTGTCTGCCGTCCTGCTCAAGTATGAACCGCGCCTGAAAAAGATAGACGTTGTTCTGCTGGAGCAGAACATTCCCGGCGAGCTGCGCTATGCCATTGACGCTGAACTTAAAGGGATTGGCCTGGTGCGCTATGGGACTGAGTTTATGCCCGAAGGACGGGTCCTGTTGCGGCATCTCAGGCAACAGCAGTATCTCGACACAACACCTCGTATATAAGGTCAGTTAACACCATGTCAGTAAAATCACAGTTCCTGAAGAAGTTGCAGGCGCGACAACCTTCACCTGTTCCCGCAGTTAGCAAGAGTCAAGCCGATATTGCAGAGTTTCGCATGCGAATGGCTCAGCTTCAGGAGCAAATGGACGCGTGGCTGACAGATACCGGACTGAATGCAGAGCCACTGACGGTATACGTTCCTGACCTGCTGGTGGAGGGCGGGGCTTTTGATATTTCCGGTATTGTCCTGCGTTATGGTAACCGGGCGGTTAAGTTTATGCCGATATTTCTGTATGGACAGGGAGTTGCAGGCTGTGTCGAGGTGACTTTTTTTTCCGGGTACAGCGCGATTTCTCAAGGACGCCTGTTCATGCGGGTGGGGAGTGTATATGACTGGATCTTTATTCCCCCTGATACATCACCTCAGTCAGGACAACTATTTGATGAAGGTGTTTTTTTCGGCCTGATTTTAGCGCTGCTGCCCTAGCAATAACATTCATTCCTTTATTAGTCATTGCGTTTCTACACGCAAAATTGCTTTACACATCAACTGACGATATTAACCGACACGGATATGCAGGCCCTGCAGAATGACCAAACATATAACGTTAAAAACCGGCGGCGACCCGCGTACGCTGCCAGATTATGCCGCCCTCCGCGATGAACTCAGTAAGCTTACACATCCTGCTCGCCCTGATGTGAACTGGCAATATGTCCAAAGACTCTGTCTCTCAATGTTTGAACAGAACGGTGTGGAGTTGCAGACAGCAGCCTGGTACACCCTTGCTCGTACTCACCTGTCTGGATTAGCTGGCCTGAATGAAGGGCTGGCGATTCTGGAGGCCCTGATTAGCCACCAGTGGGACACCTTATGGCCGAAGACGCAACACGCTCGTTTGGAAATCCTTAGCGGCCTGAGCCAGCGCCTGCAGCAGCGCATGCGTATGCTTCCATTCAACAGCAGCCATCTTAGTGAGCTTTATCGTGCGGAAGCGTTACTTACCAGCCTGAGCGCGGTGCTCCAGCGCCTTGAGCTTAAACACCTTAGCCAGTTCGATACGTTACGAACGTTGATACGTTCAAGTGCTGAACGGCTGGAAAGCAGTAATGACAAGTCCGATTTGAATGTGAACATGAAGCCCGATAGCGAATCGACTCTGGAGAAAGCCGAACCGATCGAAGAAGTGAAATGGGTATATGTTGTGCATCAGGAAAATCAGCCGAATGGGGAGGATCGTACGACAGCCCCCGTGCCTGTCAGACAGTGGAAGCCCTTTATTACCGGGATGTGTTCCACACTGGTGGTGTGCTTCGCTGTGGCGTGGGGATGGGCTTCTTTGTCCAGACCCGACCCCCTGGCGACTCAGGCTTTTGCCTCTCTGGCTCCGTTACCTGAAGTGCTCACGCCTGTGCAGCAAGACGCGTTAACACTGCGAGGTACTTTACCGTCCACGTTTATCACAGACACGCAGCAGCAGCTTGCCCGCCTGGATAAACTGCCTCCTGACTGGAATCTTTCCTACAGCCTTCAGCTGTTAAAGCAGCTCCAGACATTATGGCCGGAGGAGGCGAAACCGCTCACAATGCAGTGGCAGCAAAAATTTAACGCGGCAGCGTTACCTGTCGACGCAATGAACAGCTGGTATCAGGGAATGATGACGCTTCAGCAACTGAGTCATCGGCTGAGTAGTCTGGACGAGCAAAAAGGAAAATACATCACGGTAAGCGAGCTTAAATCGGTAGTTTTTTCGACTATACAGTCATTTAACCAGACGATACCGGCTGAAGAACAACTCAGGCGCCTGTCACAGCATCCAGCAGGAGATGCGCTTCCTGAAGCAGAAAAGACTCAACTGGAGTTGCGTCTTAAACAGCTGGCAACGCGTTACGCTCAAATAAAACAGGATTCTTCTGCTCAGTGAATTCTGGCGGTAGACAGACGAATGTGCTGGAAAAAGCGGGAGGGTAAAGTGTCCCCTGCAGGAATCGAACCTGCAACTAGCCCTTAGGAGGGGCTCGTTATATCCATTTAACTAAGGGGACGAGGCGGCACGAGTATAGCCTTATTTACACTTTGCGTTAAGCGCATCGCCGCCTGACTGCTCAAAGAGTCACCATTCAGGTCGATTTTTTTGTCGATTTATCATCATTTTCCCGTGCCTTAAGCTCAGCTTTGCGTTTGTTCGACATGTCGTTACGAATTTGGGCATGGCTTAAAAGCGCGAAGATAAACGTTCCGCCGCAAATGTTTCCTGCCAGCGTCGGAAGGGCAAACGGCCAGAAGAAATCGCTCCAGTGAAGCGTACCGTTAAAGACCAGATACAGGATTTCAACGGTACCGACCACAATATGCGTGGTGTCCGCCAGCGCAATCAGCCAGGTCATCAATATGATCACCACAATTTTGGCGCTTCCCGCTGAAGGAAACATCCAGACCATCGTGGCGATAATCCAGCCAGAGATGATGGCGTTTGAGAACATCTCGACCGGCGTGTTTTTCATTACGTCCATGCCGATTTTCACAAACGCATCCCGGGTGGGTTCATCAAAGATCGGCATATATTCAAACGCCCATGCCGCGATGCCCGTGCCGATGATATTACCCAGCAGGACCACGCTCCAGAGCCGCATCAATAAGCCGAAATTACCGAGTGTGGGGTTTTGCATCACCGGCAGAACGGCGGTCACCGTGTTCTCGGTAAACAGCTGCTGGCGGGCCATGATGACAATAATAAAGCCGAATGTATAGCCGAGGTTTTCAAGTAAAAATCCACCGGGTACGCCTTCCAGCTGCACATGAAATATCCCTTTCGCAAGCAGAGATGCGCCCATTGAGAGTCCGGCAGCAATGGCTGACCAGAGGAGGGCCATCGCGTCGCGCTCCATCTCTTTTTCACCATCCTGGCGTATATGCTCGTGGATGGCCATTGCGCGGGAGGGGAGGCGATCTTCATCAATTTCTATCTTCTCGCCGCGCGCTTTCTCCTCGCTTTCAATTTCAAGCTCCTCAGTGCTCTCGCCAATTTTTTCTTCGCCTACATCTTTCATATCTGCTCCCGGAGGTTGATCTTTCTGTTAAGCGTAGCGGCTTTTATCGGGATGCCTGTGGGGATGCTCTTAAATTGGCGGCAATGACAACAAAGGTGATACATCTCTTTCAAAGTCATTATAAAATTGCCAGCGAAACGAATTCCAAAAGACAGGCTATGCTGAGATCAGAGTCACGGTGGTTACTGCCCGTAATTGTGCTCATAGACATCGGTAAACGTGCTGTTACAATCGCTTGCACGTTTACAGACGGAGCGTCAACGGCTCCGTTACGGATGGCAATCAACGATAGCCATACTGAACAGGGAGATATTTATGAAACTTCGGCTGTCGGCGCTTGCGCTTGGCGCGACGATGCTTGTGGGCTGCGCCAGCTCCGGTGAGCAAACGGGACGCTCCGATCCTCTCGAAGGATTTAACCGCTCAATGTATAGCTTCAACTACAACGTACTGGACCCGTATGTGGTTCGTCCGGTGGCAGTAGCATGGCGCGATTATGTTCCACAACCTGCGCGTAACGGGTTAAGTAACTTTACCAGCAACCTCGAAGAGCCTGCGGTAATGGTGAACTACTTCCTGCAGGGCGACCCGTATCAGGGGATGGTCCACTTTACCCGCTTCTTCCTGAACTCCATTCTGGGTATGGGTGGCTTTATTGATGTTGCAGGTATGGCTAACCAGAAACTGCAGCGTGAACAGCCACACCGTTTCGGCAGCACGATGGGACACTATGGAGTCGGGTATGGTCCGTACGTGCATTTACCGTTCTACGGTAGTTTCACCCTCCGTGATGATGGCGGCGATATGGTGGATACGCTGTATCCGGTTCTGTCGTGGCTGACCTGGCCGCTGTCGGTGGGTAAATGGACAGTAGAAGGGATTGAAACCCGCGCGCAACTGCTCGACTCCGATGGTCTGCTGCGCCAGTCTTCTGACCCGTACATTATGGTGCGTGAAGCGTACTTCCAGAATCATGACTTTATTGCCAACGGCGGCAAGCTGAAGCCGGAAGAGAATCCAAACGCGAAGGCGATCGAAAACGAACTAAAAGATATCGATTCGGAGTAAATAAAAAAGGTGAGCAATGCTCACCTTTTTTGATTCCAGCGCGATTAGAACGCGTAGTTGAAGTTCGTACCGAACAGCCAGGCTTTACCTTCAGAGGTAAACTCGTACGGACCTTCCTTGAACGTTACTTTCTGACCGTGCATATAAGATACGCCCGCATCGATGGATGCATTCTCGTTCAACGCATAGGTCGCACCAGCACTTAACCAGAAGCGGTCCTGATCCGGAATGGAAATGGAACGTTTGTCTGCCGGAACCGGGCTGTCGTCAAATGCGATACCGGAGCGGAAAGTCCAGTTTTTATCGTAGTAGTAGGTGGTACCCAACGCTATACGATAGGCATCGTGGAAGCTTTCGTCCTTATAGAACAGCGTTTGACCATTGGTTCCGGTCGCTTTCAGCTCCTGGAACTGGCTCCAGCTGGTATAGGCCAGGCTATAGTGAATAGCCCATTGTGGTGCAACGCGGTTGTAACCGGAGACTTCCCACATTTCTGGCAAATGCAGCGACAGTGAACCCGGAACGGTCTGGTTGGACGTTCCCCAAGGAATGGTAGTGCCCGCACCTGGAACCAGATTGTTCACAGGCGTCAGGATGCCGCTCTTGTAATCGCCGTCGAAGTCAATTTTCACTTCGGAACGATAGGTCAGGCCCCAACGGTTGTTTTTGTCCAGCTCGTACAGGATACCGGCGTTCCAGCCATAGCCCCACTCATCACCTTCAAGACTGGCAATTTTATTGCTGTTTTTAGGCAGGCGAGCAGTCTGTTCCCCGGAATAACGTTCAATCTTGGCGTCGGCGTAGACGGCATCAAAGCCCAGGCCAAAACTCCAGTTATCGTTCAGGCGATACGCACCGCTCAGGTTGAGGTTCAGCGTAGTAAGATCGGTTTTACCGCCGTATTCACCAGCCGGGTAGTTGTTATTGAACTCGGTAGCCAGGCCGTAGTTAGACGTTACGGATGCACCCCAGCCAAACTGTTCGTTGATAGGTGCAACGAAGTGCAGGTTTGGGATCCATGCTGTTGGGGCAATATTGTCCGCTTTAAGGCTCGCACCCGTGTAAGGCGACTTACCAGAAACGTTGACATCAGGATCGATATAAACCGCACCGGCAGAGAAAGTAGGACGATCGAACATCATGATTAACGCGGGGTTACGACTCGCGTTACCCGCATCATCAGCGATAGCGCCTTCCCCGGAATACGCACGGCCAAGGCCAGAGGAAGAAAATTCGTTTAACTGAAAGCCCGCTGACCAGGCGGAAGTGGAGACGAGTGCCACTGCGACTGCCAGCGCAGTCTTGTTGAACAGGGTTTTCTGGCTCATGACCATAACCTCATTGAGTTATTTTTATTCAATAATTGTTACATACCGTAACAGGAGCGCGAAGTGTAGGGTCTGAGGTATGACAGACAAATCAGACCAGTGGCCAGAGTATAGGTCTGACCAGCCGGAATGTTGCAAGTTTGTTTATTAATATTTTCAAACATGTTTCGTGAAACGAGATCTGGTTGGCAAAATTGTGACCATCACGACTCACCCAAAAGGGTGGTTTTTGTTTTAGATCATTTTTAAGTGTGATATTGGTCACTTATCCGATTTTGCGCCATTAACGGCTGGAGAGCGCCCGCTCCGGGGCGTAAAATATCAGCATCGTGTCTATCTCGCGCGCTGCGCGAATACAGAGGAAATTGAGCTATGAGTAAATGCAGTGCTGATGAAACCCCGGTTTGCTGCTGTATGGATGTTGGGACTATCATGGACAACACCGATTGCACCGCCTCTTACAGCCGTGTATTCACCAACCGTGCCGAAGCGGAAGAGACCCTGACCGCGCTGAGCAAGCGTGCGCGTGACGTTGAATCCGATCCGTGTGAAATCAAGTCTACCTTTACCGAAGTGGAAGGCGGCGTGAAGCTGGACATCGACTTTATCTTCGCCTGCGAAGCAGAAACGCTGATTTTCCAGCTGGGCCTGCGTTAATTTCTGTGGCCTGAAGCCTTCACCCCGACCCTCTCCCACGGGAGAGGGTGCAAACACTAAAAACGGTAACCTGTGGGTTACCGTTTTGCTTTTTCCTTGGGGGCATTTTCTTTTTCTTCTCTGTGTTTTAGCTCGCACTTTTTCGTTTCCCCGATTGGCTGAATGTAAAAAAATGGTTAAGACTATTATCAGGTCAGACCACTTTATGTTTGCGAAAATTTTTTACAGGGGAGTGTTATGAGTCAGGCATTACCGCTTATTACCCGTCAGGGCGATCGCATTGCCATAGTCAGTGGATTGCGCACGCCATTTGCGCGTCAGGCAACGGCGTTTCATGGCATACCGGCCGTCGACCTGGGGAAAATGGTAGTGGGGGAGATGCTGGCTCGCAGCGAAATTCCGCCTGAGGTCATCGAACTGCTGGTATTCGGTCAGGTCGTGCAGATGCCTGAAGCCCCCAATATTGCGCGTGAAATCGTCCTCGGTACCGGGATGAACGTGCATACCGATGCCTACAGCGTCAGCCGCGCCTGCGCAACCAGCTTCCAGGCTGTGGCTAACGTCGCTGAAAGCCTGATGGCGGGCACTATTCGCGCCGGGATTGCGGGTGGAGCGGACTCCTCTTCGGTGCTGCCAATTGGGGTCAGTAAAAAGCTGGCTCGCATCCTGGTGGATGCCAATAAAGCCCGCACGACGGGGCAGAAACTCAAACTCTTCTCGCGTTTACGCCTGCGCGACCTTATGCCTGTACCACCTGCCGTAGCGGAATACTCCACTGGCCTGCGCATGGGCGATACCGCCGAGCAGATGGCAAAAACGTACGGCATTACGCGTGAACAGCAGGATGCCCTGGCGCATCGTTCACATCAGCTTGCGGCAAAAGCCTGGTCGGAAGGCAAGCTGGCCGACGAGGTCATGACCGCCTATATTCCCCCCTACCGTGAACCGCTTGCGGAAGATAACAATATTCGCGGCACCTCAACGCTGGCGGATTACGCCAAACTGCGCCCGGCGTTTGACCGCAAACACGGCACGGTGACGGCGGCGAACAGTACGCCGCTGACGGATGGTGCCGCCGCCGTGATCCTGATGACCGAATCCCGCGTGAAGGAGCTGGGCATCACTCCCCTGGGCTATCTACGCAGCTATGCCTTCACCGCCATTGATGTCTGGCAGGACATGCTGTTAGGTCCGGCGTGGTCCACGCCGCTGGCGCTGGAGCGCGCGGGGCTGACGCTGGCTGATTTAACCCTGATTGATATGCATGAAGCGTTTGCCGCGCAAACCCTGGCAAACGTACAGCTGCTGGCAAGCGAGCGTTTCGCGCGCGATGTGCTGGGCCGCGCCCATGCCACAGGCGAAGTGGATCAAAGTAAATTCAACGTGCTGGGCGGCTCTATCGCCTACGGTCATCCATTTGCCGCCACAGGGGCGAGGATGATCACGCAAACTTTACATGAACTCCGTCGCCGTGGCGGCGGGTTTGGCCTCGTTACCGCCTGTGCGGCGGGTGGCCTTGGCGCAGCAATGGTTCTGGAGGCTGAATAATGGATATGCCATCTGCATTTAATCTGACGGTTCGCCTCGATAACGTGGCCGTTATCACTATTGATGTGCCTGATGAAAAGATGAATACCCTGAAGGCCGAATTTGGTGTTCAGGTGCGCGCGATGCTAAAGCAGATCCGCGACAACAAAGCGATTCGTGGTCTGGTCTTTATCTCTGCCAAGCCGGATAACTTTATCGCCGGCGCGGATATCAACATGATCGCCCGGGCGCAAAGCGCTCTGGAAGCCGAAGAGCTGGCGCGTCAGGGCCAGCAGGTGATGGCGGAGATCAACGGTCTGCCGATCCCGGTTATTGCCGCGATCCACGGTGCCTGTCTGGGCGGCGGGCTTGAGCTGGCGCTGGCCTGTCACAGCCGGATTTGCACCGACGATGCGAAAACGATTCTGGGTCTGCCGGAAGTGCAGCTGGGCCTGCTGCCTGGCTCCGGCGGAACGCAACGGCTGCCGCGCCTGGTGGGCGTAAGCACGGCGCTGGAGATGATCTTAACCGGTAAACAGCTGCGTGCCCGCCAGGCGCTGAAAGCCGGTCTGGTCGATGACGTCGTGCCGCAGTCCATTTTGCTGGAGGCCGCCGTTGAGCTTGCGCTGAAAGGGCGTCAGGCAAAACATCCTCTGCCGGTACGTGAGCGCGTGCTGGCCGGCCCGCTGGGAAGAACGCTCCTGTTCAACATGGTGGGCAAAAAGACCGAACAAAAAACCAAAGGCAATTACCCGGCGGCAAAGCGGATCCTCGAAGTGATCGAGACCGGGCTGTCGCAGGGAAGCAGCAGCGGCTATGCCGCGGAGGCCAAAGCCTTTGGCGAACTGGCGATGACGCCGCAGTCGCAGGCGCTGCGCAGCATCTTCTTCGCCAGCACGGAAGTGAAAAAAGATCCGGGCAGCGAGGCGCAGCCCGCTCCGCTGCGTGCGATTGGCGTACTGGGTGGGGGGCTCATGGGTGGCGGAATTTCTTTTGTTACCGCCAGCAAAGGCAAATTGCCTGTACGAATCAAAGACATTAATCCTAAGGGGATCAATCACGCGCTACAGTACAGCTGGCAGAACCTTGATCAAAAGGTCAAGCGCCGCCATATCAAGGCAAGCGAGCGCGACAAAACCCTGGCGATGATCTCCGGTACGACGGATTACAGCGGTTTTGCTCACCGCGATCTGGTGATTGAAGCCGTGTTTGAAGATCTGGCGCTTAAGCAGCAGATGGTGGCAGACGTTGAGCAACATTGCGCCCCGCATACCATTTTTGCCTCCAATACGTCGTCATTGCCGATTGGCGATATCGCGGCGAAAGCCGCGCGTCCTGAGCAGGTGATTGGGCTGCACTTCTTTAGCCCGGTCGAAAAAATGCCGCTGGTGGAAGTTGTTCCGCACGTGACTACCAGTCCGCAAACTGTTGCCACCGTGGTGAAGCTGGCGAAAAAACAGGGCAAAACCCCGATTGTGGTAGCGGACAAAGCTGGCTTCTACGTCAACCGCATTCTGGCTCCCTACATTAATGAAGCAATGCGGTTGCTGACGGAAGGGGAGAAGATTGAGCACGTCGACGAGGCGCTGGTAAAGTTTGGTTTCCCCGTTGGCCCAATCCAACTTTTGGATGAGGTGGGAATAGACACCGGCACTAAAATTATACCAGTGCTGGAAGCTGCATATGGCGATCGTTTTAGCCCACCTGCAAACATTGTTTCTGCGATTTTGAAGGACGATCGCAAAGGCAGAAAAAATGAACGCGGTTTCTATCTTTACGGCGCGAAAGGGCGTAAAAGCAGGAAACAGGTCGACCCTTCGGTATATGGATTCATTTCGACCACAGGTCAGGGAAAACTGTCCGCCGTTCAGTGCGCTGAGCGCTGCGTGATGATGATGCTCAATGAAGCGGCGCGCTGTTTTGATGAGCAGGTGATCAAGAGTGCACGCGATGGTGACATCGGGGCGGTATTTGGCATTGGTTTCCCGCCGTTCCTTGGCGGCCCGTTCCGTTACATGGATACGCTCGGCGCGGGTGAAGTGGTTGCTATCCTGCAACGTCTGGCTTCGCAATATGGTCCACGGTTTACACCGTGTGACGAATTATTGCAGATGGCGGAACGCGGCCAGACATTTTGGCCTGCAAGGGAAACTGTCCTCGTAAGCTGAGGTCAAAGAAGGGTAAATCCTGAAGTGAATGGACCTGTTCTGGCGATTTTGTAAACAGAGATTGACTATACTTACGCCATTGAGGTAAAAAACAGCGTTTCATTCACCGAATGGATCAGGCACAATGCCCGGCCATCGGGTTTTCTACCTCTTAGCATTTATCGCGGGTAGTTAACGCCGGTGATTCTGGTTAACAAAAGCGGTGCAATATGCAAGTTTTTATCATGCGTCACGGCGACGCGGCACTCGATGCCGCCAGTGACTCAGTACGTCCTTTGACCGTCTGTGGCTGCGACGAATCTCGTCTGATGGCGACCTGGCTTAACGGTCAAAAAGTGGACATCGAACGCGTTCTGGTGAGTCCGTTCCTGCGTGCAGAACAGACGCTGGATGTGGTAGGGGAGTGTATGAACCTGCCGACCAGTGTAGATGTTCTCCCTGAACTCACCCCGTGTGGCGATGTAGGCCTTGTCAGCGCTTATCTTCAGGCGCTGTGCAATGAAGGTGTCGCTTCCGCGCTGGTCATTTCCCACCTGCCACTGGTTGGCTATCTGGTATCTGAGCTGTGCCCGGGCGAAACCCCGCCGATGTTCACGACATCCGCCATTGCCAATGTTTCTCTCGACGAAACGGGCAAAGGTGTCTTCAACTGGCAAATGAGTCCGTGCAACCTGAAGATGGCAAAAGCGATCTGACGTGACGTGCGATATGGCGGGGTGCAATGTGCTTCCCGCCATTCTGTCAGGGCAACTCTGGCGGCTGCCACTCTTCCACTTCAATCAACACCAGCAACGCGGCATCTCCGCCGTACTCTTTAGGTGCCTGATGAAAAGCCATGACGTGTGGGTGCTGAGCCAGCCACAGCGGCGTCTGTTGCTTGAGGATATGTTTACCGTGGCCGTGCATCACGCAGGCGCAAAAAACATGTTCACGGCGACAGGCGGCGATCAACGCCCCCAGCTCCTGTTTCGCCTGCATCTGCGTTAAACCGTGCAGATCGAGAAACAGCTCCGGCGAATAATCCCCGCGGCGTAATTTTTTCAGCTCAAAATGGCTGACGTCTTCGCGTACGTACTTCACAGCCCCTTGCGTGTTGAGCAGCGGCTGAAATTCATCTGAAAAATAGTGGCTGTTATCGGCCTGCTCCTGCAGAAGACGCTTGACCGGTACTTCGCTGATTTTTTTACGCAGCGGGCGATGGACGATGGTGTCCTGCGTGATTTTACGCGTCCCGGTCATCAGCTGACGGAAGAGCGCCTGATCCTCCTCGCTGAGCGATGTTTTCTTTTTCATTCGTCATTCTCATCTCGTATTTCCGACAGTGTACCCGACTAAAAGCATTTTTTAACCTCAAGCGAGACGCGTCATTGCTGATTTATCGCCGTCTTCATGGCAAACTAGCCGCCGAAAATTATGCGAGCATGCCCTGGAGGAAAGAGTGGATAAAATTTTTGTCGATGAAGCAGTAAACGAGCTGCATACCATACAGGACATGTTGCGCTGGTCGGTTAGCCGCTTCAGCGCCGCCAATATCTGGTACGGTCACGGTACCGATAACCCGTGGGATGAAGCCGTACAGCTGGTGCTGCCGTCTCTCTACCTGCCGCTGGACATTCCGGAAGACATGCGCACCGCGCGCCTGACTTCCAGCGAAAAACACCGCATCGTTGAGCGCGTGATCCGCCGCGTGAACGAGCGCATTCCGGTCGCCTATCTGACCAACAAAGCCTGGTTCTGCGGCCACGAGTTCTATGTCGATGAACGCGTGCTGGTGCCGCGCTCGCCGATTGGCGAGCTGATCAACAACCACTTTGAAGGCCTGATTGGCCATCAGCCGCAGCACATTCTGGATATGTGTACCGGCAGCGGCTGCATCGCCATCGCCTGCGCGTACGCCTTCCCGGAAGCGGAAGTGGACGCGGTAGATATCTCCACCGACGCGCTGGCCGTGACCGAGCACAACATCGAAGAGCATGGGCTCATCCATCACGTTACGCCAATTCGCTCTGACCTGTTCCGCGATCTGCCGACGCTGCAGTACGATCTGATCGTCACAAACCCGCCGTACGTCGATGCGGAAGACATGTCCGATCTGCCGAACGAATACCGTCACGAGCCGGAGCTGGGTCTGGCGTCAGGCTCTGACGGCCTGAAGCTGACCCGCCGCATTCTGGCCTGCGCGCCGGATTACCTGACCGACGACGGCGTTCTGATTTGTGAAGTGGGCAACAGCATGGTACATCTGATAGAGCAGTACCCGGATGTGCCGTTCACCTGGCTTGAGTTCGACAACGGCGGTGACGGCGTCTTTATGCTGACTAAAGCGCAGCTGCTCGGCGCGCGCGAACACTTCAGCATCTATAAAGATTAATCCAGCGGGCTTCGGCCCGTTTCACAACGCTCAAACACAAACTACAACATCGGAGCCGTGATGGCAGGAAACAGTATTGGACAGGTATTCCGCGTGACCACCTTTGGCGAGTCGCACGGGCTGGCGCTGGGCTGTATCGTTGATGGCGTACCGCCAGGCATCGAACTGACCGAAGCCGATTTACAGCACGACCTCGACCGTCGTCGCCCGGGCACCTCTCGCTACACCACGCAGCGTCGCGAGCCGGACCAGGTCAAAATTCTCTCCGGCGTCTTTGAAGGTCGCACCACCGGGACCAGCATCGGTCTGCTGATCGAAAACACCGATCAGCGCTCCCAGGACTACGGCGCCATCAAAGACGTCTTCCGTCCGGGCCACGCCGACTACACCTACGAACAAAAGTACGGCTTCCGCGACTATCGCGGCGGCGGACGTTCTTCCGCGCGTGAAACCGCGATGCGCGTGGCGGCAGGGGCGATTGCTAAGAAATACCTGCAGCAGAAATTTGGCATCGTTATCCGCGGCTGTCTGACCCAGATGGGCGACATTCCGCTGGCGATCAAAGACTGGGATCAGGTTGAACAAAACCCGTTCTTCTGCGCCGATGCCGACAAGCTTGAGGCGCTGGACGAACTGATGCGTGGCCTGAAAAAAGAGGGCGACTCCATTGGCGCGAAAGTGACCGTGGTGGCAGACGGCGTCCCGGCTGGCTGGGGCGAGCCGGTATTCGACCGTCTCGACGCCGACATTGCCCACGCGCTGATGAGCATCAACGCGGTGAAGGGCGTTGAGATTGGCGACGGCTTTGACGTGGTTCAGCTTCGCGGCAGCCAAAACCGCGATGAGATTACGAAAGCGGGCTTCCAGAGCAACCATGCGGGCGGCATCCTGGGCGGTATCAGCAGCGGGCAGCAGATTGTTGCCAACATCGCGCTGAAGCCAACTTCCAGCATCACCGTGCCGGGCCACACGATTAACCGCGATGGCGAAGAAGTTGAGATGATCACCAAAGGACGTCACGATCCGTGCGTGGGGATCCGCGCGGTGCCGATCGCAGAAGCGATGCTGGCGATCGTGCTGATGGATCACTTCCTGCGCCAGCGTGCGCAGAATGCGGATGTGACGACCACCATTCCACGCTGGTAAACATGAAAAAAACCGCAATTGCTCTGCTGGCGCTGCTTGCCAGTGGAGCCAGTCTGGCCGCGACGCCATGGCAAAAAATCACCCACCCGGTGGCGGGGAGCGCGCAGTCCATTGGCGCCTTTTCCAACGGCTGTATCGTCGGTGCCCAGGAGCTTCCTCTCCAGTCTGATACCTATCAGGTGATGCGCACCGATCAGCGACGTTATTTCGGCCACCCGGATCTGGTGCTGTTCATCCAGCGTCTGGGAAACCAGGTGCATAACCTTGGGCTGGGCACGATGCTGATTGGCGATATGGGGATGCCTGCCGGCGGTCGCTTTAACGGTGGACACGCCAGCCACCAGACCGGACTGGATGTCGATATCTTCCTGCAGCTGCCGAAAACGCGCTGGACCTCCGCCCAACTGCTGAAACCGCAGGCGCTGGATCTGGTGGCGAGCGACGGTAAGCGCGTTGTGCCGTCCCTGTGGACGCGGGACGTATCCAGCATGATCAAGCTGGCGGCAGAAGATAACGACGTCACGCGGATTTTCGTTAACCCGGCCATCAAGCAGCAGCTCTGCCTGGATGCCGGAACCGATCGCGACTGGCTGCGCAAAGTGCGCCCGTGGTTCCAGCATCGTGCGCATATGCACGTTCGTCTGCGCTGCCCGGCGAATAGCCTGGAATGTGAAGATCAGCCGCTACCTCCGCCAGGCGATGGCTGCGGTGCGGAACTGCAAAGCTGGTTTGAGCCGGCAAAACCTGGAACCTCTAAGCCTGAGAAGAAGACACCGCCTCCGTTGCCGCCTTCCTGCCAGGCGCTACTGGATGAGCATGTACTTTAATGGATAATTTCGTCGATCTGTTTATGGTGTCGCCGCTGCTGCTGGTGGTGCTGTTCTTTGTGGCCATGCTGGCCGGTTTTATCGACGCGCTCGCGGGCGGCGGCGGGTTGTTAACCGTGCCAGCGCTGCTGGCGGCGGGCATGAGCCCGGCGCAGGCGCTTGCCACCAACAAGCTGCAGGCCTGCGGCGGTTCGCTCTCGGCGTCGCTCTATTTTATCCGCCGCAAGGTGGTGAGCCTTGCCGATCAGAAGCTCAATATCCTGATGACCTTTATCGGCTCCACGTCGGGCGCGCTGCTGGTTCAGCACGTGCAGTCCGATATTTTGCGCCAGATCCTGCCGATTCTGGTCATCTGCATCGGGCTTTACTTCCTGCTGATGCCAAAGCTCGGTGAAGAAGACCGCCAGCGTCGCCTGTACGGCCTGCCGTTTGCCCTGATTGCCGGGGGTAGCGTGGGTTTTTACGACGGTTTCTTCGGGCCGGGGGCGGGTTCATTTTATGCGCTGGCGTTCGTGACGCTGGCCGGGTTTAACCTCGCCAAATCCACCGCCCATGCCAAAGTGCTCAACGCGACCTCAAACGTCGGCGGCCTGCTGCTGTTTATCATCGGCGGCAAGGTTATCTGGGCAACCGGATTTGTGATGATGGCAGGGCAGTTCCTGGGCGCGCGCGCGGGCTCGCGTCTGGTATTAAGCAAAGGACAAAAACTTATTCGCCCGATGATCGTCATCGTCTCGGCCGTAATGAGCGCCAAACTTCTTTATGACAGCCATGGACAGGAGATCCTCACCTGGTTGGGGATGCGCTAATGAACAGTACGCATAGATACGAACAGCTGATTGAGATTTTCGACGGTTGTTTTGCTGACGATTTTAATACCCGTCTGATTAAAGGCGACGACGAACCGATCTATCTTCCTGCTGATGCGGAGGTTCCGTATAACCGCATCGTCTTTGCCCACGGCTTTTATGCCAGCGGCTTGCACGAGATTTCGCACTGGTGCATTGCGGGGAAAGCGCGGCGCGAGCTGGTGGACTTCGGTTACTGGTACTGCCCGGACGGACGTGATGCCGCCACTCAGGGCCAGTTTGAAGATGTGGAAGTGAAGCCGCAGGCGCTGGAATGGCTATTCTGCGTCGCGGCGGGTTTCCCGTTCAACGTCAGCTGTGACAACCTCGAAGGCGACTTCGAGCCAGACCGTATCGTCTTCCAGCGCCGCGTTCACGCGCAGGTGATGGAATATCTTGAGAAAGGCATCCCCGAACGTCCGGCACGCCTGATCGAGGCCTTACAGAATTATTACCACACGCCGGTTATCACGGCGGAATGCTTCCCTTGGCCGGAAGATCTTTAACAGAGGAAAGAAGATGATCGCAGAATTTGAATCACGCATTCTGGCGTTAATTGATGACATGGTGGAACACGCCAGTGATGATGAGCTGTTCGCCAGCGGTTATCTGCGTGGTCACCTGACGCTCGCGGTAGCCGAGCTGGAAGCGGGGGACGATCACTCTGCCGACGCCGTTCACGCCGAAGTGGCCCGCAGTCTGGAGAAAGCCATTCAGGCCGGAGAGCTCTCGCCGCGCGACCAGTCGCTGGTGCTGGGCATGTGGGACACTTTGTTCCAGCAGGCGAAAGCGAAGTAAGTGTTTCACCTCCCTCTCCCTGTGGGAGAGGGACGGGGTGAGGGCACCAGACCGCACCCTACTTAACCTTCTTCCCCTTCAGCAGTTTCCGTACCCACAATCGATTCGGATTCAGCCCCGCAAGCGTAACCCTGTCCAGCGGAATCGGCTCGCCGCTCATTTGCGCGGCTAACACTTCCGCCAGCAGCGGCGCGGAACAGAGCCCGCGAGACCCTAATCCACCCAGCATAAACAGCTCCGGATACACCGGCGAGGTCACCGCCGTTTCCTTGCGTTCAGCAAGATCCTGATAGGCCTCAAGCGTCGCGTCGTAGTCCGGCACATTTCCCGCCATCGGCAGATGATCGCGGGTGGCGCAGCGCACGCCGCAGCGCGCGTCACCCTCGCTGACGTCAACCTCTTTCGCCCACGCCGCATCCGGGAAACAGTCAATCAGGCGCTGGCGGTTCTGGGCCTGATCCGCTTCGCTGTAGCGCATATCCGTTTCGCCACGATGATAGCTGGCCCCGATGCAGTGGTGGCCGTTAGACGGATTTTGCGGCGTCAGATAGCCGTCATAGCACAGCACCTGACGCAGTTTGTTCAGTTCGGGCGCGGAAGGAATATGGCTTACCTGGCCGCCGACCGGATAAACCGGCAATGACTCTGTCTGGATAAACTGGCTGATGTTATGCCCGTTTGCCAGCACAACGCTGGCATGACTCGCCTCTTTGCCATCGGCAAAACGCAGATTCCAGCGTTCTGTCCGGCTCAACGATTCAACCTTGTGAGCATAATGCGCCGTCAGCCCGCGCGACTGCACCAGGGCAATGACCGCCGCGGTCAGTTCAGCCGGGCACAGCCAGCCGCCGAGTGGATACTGAATGCCCCCACACCCGGTTTCCACGCCAGCGGTCTCTGCCACCTCTTGCGCACTTACCGCACGGGCAATCTCGTCAGGCAGACCCAGCGACAGCATCTGCGTGATTTTTTGCTGGCTCTTTTCATCCCAGCCGAGCTGCGTCACGCCGCACCAGTCATGGTCAAACGCCACCGGCAGGATATCGTACAGGCGACGAGCGAAGGTAAATGCCGCCGGGAAAAACCGGAACAGGGCCGGGTCGTGCGCGCTTAAAAGCGGATAGAGCGCCCCCTGGCGGTTGCCGGACGCACCGCTTGCTGGCGCGTCGTCAGCACAGTAGAGCGTGACCTGCCAGCCGCGGTGGAGAAGCGCGAGAGACAGCAGAGCGCTGGCGATCCCCCCGCCGACTATCGCCACCTCACGGGATGCGCTGGCGCCGCGTGCAAACCAGGGGGCACTTGCGGGGATGTCCAGCGTCTGCTCCATTCTGCCGACCAGCATGTCGCGCTTGCGGCCAAAACCTTTGGTTTTCTGCATGGTAAAGCCCGCCTCCTGCAGTCCGCGGCGGACAAAGCCTGCCGAGGTGAAGGTGGCAAGCGTTGCGTCCGGGCGCGCCAGCCGCGCCATCGCGCTAAACAGATGCTGGCTCCACATGTCCGGGTTTTTGGCGGGGGCAAAGCCGTCAAGGAACCAGGCGTCCACCGTCTGATTCATCGAATCATCGAGCGTATCGGTCAGGTCATTGATGTCGCCAAGCCATAAATCCAGCGTCACGCGTCCGCCGTCCAGAATCAGACGGTGGCAGCCGCCGATGTGGGGTGGCCACTGCGCCTGAAGCTGCTCCGCCCAGGCTGCAAGCTCTGGCCAGCGCTGATGAGCGAGCCGCAGATCGTGCGCGGTGAGCGGGAATTTTTCAAAACTGATGAAATGTAATCTTTGTAGCGTAGCCTCAGGGTGGGCAGCGTGAAACTGGTCAAACGCCTGCCAGAGGGTCAGAAAATTGAGCCCGGTGCCGAATCCGCTTTCCGCGACCACAAACAGGCTCCGGGGATGCTCCGGGAATCGGGTGCTGAGCTGGTTTCCATCGAGGAAAACATAGCGAGTTTCTTCGAGTCCGTTATCATTAGAAAAATAGACGTCATCAAAATCTCGGGAAACAGGTGTACCCTCAGCGTTGAATTCGAGGTTGGCGGGTTGTATAGCGTTTTGTTTCACGTAAGTTACTCGTCTGACAGGCAGTGGCACGATCTTAACGATGTGAGTCCATCGGTGCAAATTTCCGCAGAAAATGTCTGATCGGACTTGTTCGGCGTACAAGTGTACGCTATTGTGCGACTCGAAACTTACTATAGTGCGACTTACAGAGGTATTGAATGAAACGTGCAGTGATTACTGGCCTGGGCATTGTTTCCAGCATCGGTAATAACCAGCAGGAAGTCCTGGCATCTCTGCGTGAAGGACGCTCCGGGATCACTTTCTCTGAAGAGTTTAAAGATTCAGGTATGCGTAGCCACGTATGGGGTAACGTCAAACTGGACACCACCGGTTTGATTGACCGCAAAGTGGTTCGTTTCATGAACGATGCCTCTATTTATGCTTATCTCTCCATGCAGGAAGCGATCAAAGATTCCGGCCTGAGTGAAGAGGTTTATCAGAACAACCCGCGCGTGGGTCTGATCGCCGGTTCCGGCGGCTCATCAAAAGCGCAGGTATTCGGCGCTGACGCAATGCGTAGCCCGCGTGGTCTGAAAGCTGTAGGTCCGTACGTGGTCACCAAAGCTATGGGTTCTGCGGTTTCCGCGTGCCTGGCGACCCCATTCAAAATCCACGGTGTGAACTACTCCATCAGCTCCGCGTGTGCGACTTCCGCGCACTGCATCGGTAATGCTGTTGAGCAGATCCAGCTGGGTAAACAGGACATCGTATTTGCTGGCGGCGGCGAAGAGCTGGGCTGGGAAATGGCCTGTGAATTCGACGCGATGGGCGCACTGTCCACCAAGTACAATGAAACCCCGGATAAAGCCTCCCGTACCTATGATGCGCACCGTGACGGTTTCGTTATCGCTGGCGGCGGCGGTATGGTTGTGGTTGAAGAGCTGGAGCATGCCCTGGCACGTGGCGCGCACATCTACGCTGAAATCGTGGGCTACGGTGCAACGTCTGACGGCGCCGACATGGTTGCGCCATCCGGCGAAGGCGCGGTGCGCTGCATGAAGATGGCGATGCACGGCGTTGACACCCCAATCGACTACCTGAACTCCCACGGTACCTCTACTCCGGTAGGCGACGTGAAAGAGCTGGGTGCGATCCGTGAAGTCTTCGGCGACAACAGCCCGGCAATCTCCGCGACCAAAGCCATGACCGGTCACTCTCTGGGTGCGGCTGGCGTGCAGGAAGCGATCTACTCTCTGCTGATGCTGGAAAACGGCTTTATCGCGCCAAGCATCAACATCGATGAGATGGACGAGCAGGCTGCTGGCCTGAACATCGTGACCAAACCAACGGAAGCGACGCTGACCACCGTCATGTCAAACAGCTTCGGCTTCGGTGGCACCAACGCCACGCTGGTTATGCGTAAGCTGAAAGCATAAGTTTTACGTTTGATTCCGGAAGGGAGCCATAAGGCTCCCTTTTTTTATGCATTGACAAGCGGCTGATCTCACAGGCAAACTTCACCCCTCAACATTATCCTCGCGATAATGCGTAAGCGTTCAACGTCAACCAACGCACCTTAATCCTGATAATCAGGTAGAGGGGGCGTGGCATTTCCCCGCCTTACTCTTCATTTCGGAGTAAAGCATGACTGCAGTAACTCAAACAGAAACAACCCCTTCAGCGAACGTCTCGCTGTTCCGTATCGCTTTCGCGGTATTTCTGACCTATATGACCGTCGGCCTGCCGCTGCCGGTGATCCCGCTGTTCGTTCATCAGGAGCTGGGCTATGGCAACACCATGGTCGGCATTGCCGTGGGCATTCAGTTTTTAGCCACGGTATTGACCCGCGGTTACGCCGGACGGCTGGCGGATCAGCACGGTGCAAAACGCTCGGCGCTACAGGGGATGTTTGCCTGTGGGCTGGCGGGCGGCGCATGGCTGCTGGCTGCTCTGCTGCCGGTAGACGCCGCGTATAAGTTTGCGCTGCTGGTGCTGGGCCGCTTAATCCTGGGCTTTGGTGAAAGCCAGCTGCTGACCGGCACCCTGACCTGGGGAATGGGGCTGGTGGGGCCTGCGCGTTCCGGCAAGGTGATGTCCTGGAACGGTATGGCCATCTATGGCGCGCTGGCCGCAGGCGCACCGCTTGGGCTGCTGATCAATAGCCAGTTTGGATTTGCGGCGCTGGCCGCAACCACGATGGTTTTACCCCTAGTGGCGTGGGCGTTTAACGGCTCGGTGCGTAAGGTGCCCGCGCACAAAGGCGTGCGTCCTTCCCTGTGGAGCGTGGTTGGCCAAATCTGGCAGCCGGGTCTTGGCCTGGCGCTGCAGGGCGTGGGTTTTGCGGTGATTGGTACCTTCGTCTCGCTCTATTTTATGAGCCGCGGCTGGGCGAAGGCCGGTTTTACGCTCACCGCGTTTGGCGGCGCGTTTGTGCTGATGCGCGTTTTCTTCGGCTGGATGCCGGATCGCTTTGGCGGCGTGAAGGTAGCGGTGGCGTCGCTGGTGATTGAAACCGTCGGTCTGCTGCTGCTGTGGAATGCACCCGTGGCCTCCGTTGCGCTGCTTGGTGCGGCGCTGACCGGGTGCGGCTGTTCACTGATCTTCCCGGCCCTGGGCGTTGAAGTGGTGAAGCGCGTGGCCCCACAGGTGCGCGGTACGGCGCTGGGCGGCTATGCGGCCTTTCAGGATATCTCATACGGGGTAACCGGGCCGCTGGCCGGGGTGTTAGCCACCTCGTTTGGTTATCCGTCCGTCTTTCTGGCCGGTGCGGTTTCTGCAGTGGTTGGGATCGTGGTGACGCTGGTGGCGTTTCGCAGATCGTAGTTTTTGCCCGGTGGCGCTTCGCTTACCGGGCCTACAACCGCACTAGCCGTAGGCCGGGTAAGGTGAAGCCGCCACCCGGCAGTGTTAAGCAACCAGCCAGAAAATCGCCAGCGCAATCAGTAACGCAATAAACATCAATCCCGGACGCGCAGAGAGCGTTCTGAACGTCTCCACGACTGGCGCAAACAGCGGGCTGTAGATCGGCTGAATGTTTCTCACCTCCGGCACGCCGCCCTCGCGCTCGGCGCGGCGAACGAAGATTTGATTGAGCAGATCCTGCACCTGCGCGGTGGTCAGTACCGTTTGCGGCGTAGCCTGCCAGTTTTGCTGGGCGTAATCCCGAATGACTTCAAACTCGTGCGGCTCAAGCGGCTGCTTCAGTGCCGCCTGGACGGTATGCAGGGTAGGGGCATTCTGTGTGCTGAGCGTCTGGCGCGCCTGGAGCCAGGTCACCAGATGCGTAAACTGTCTGGCCGGGATTAACTCACCCGCCTTCACGCCGGACAGCTCCAGCATGGATTGCCAGATAAGCTTCGTCGGTTCGCCGGTGGCCGCAGCCAGCTTCGTCACCATCTGCTTGAGCGTGTTGTGCTCGGCAGGCAGCAGCGGACGCTCGGTCGCCGGGCGCACCTGAGGCTGCGGAATAGACAGCTCGTTGTTCTGCAGCAGGGTCAGCACGGTTTTGAGCTGGTCGGGCGTCAGTTGGCCCAGCGCGGTCTGACCATACTGCTGGCGAATAAAATCGCTCACCGCCTGCCGGTTATTACCCTGGCCCAGCAGCTCCGTCAGCTGAGCGACAATCTGGCGCGTGGTGTGGTTCTGCTGCGCGGTATTAATACGCTGGTTCAGGTTTTGCTCGGCCGCAGGGAAATGGCGCGACTGCAGCGGTGCGTCGTTCCTCACGCCTAAATCATGCTTTACCCCGGCCCAGACTTCCGCGTTTTGCTGTGAAGTCAGCGCAATCAGGCGCGTGATCAGTCGCTCCAGCACGGTGCGCTGTTGCGTGGATAGCGGTTGTTCACCGGCAACGTTTGGCGTGACGGGGCCTTCACCCGGAGGGCGTGGCGGCGTACCTGAAATGGGCTGCATCGTCAAAAATCCTTAAAGTCAAAACTCAGCGTAAACCAGGCATACATATATGCCTGGCGGCCAGATTATGGCACACTTGGCAGGTTTTCTTCCTCTCAAACAGGTACTCAGACGTGAAAATCCTCGTTGATGAAAATATGCCTTACGCCCGTGAGCTTTTTAGCCGCCTGGGTAACGTTAAGGCTGTCCCAGGTCGCCCGATCCCGGTCAACGAACTGGATGACGCAGACGCGCTGATGGTGCGCTCGGTGACCAAAGTAAATGAGGCGTTGCTCGCCGGTAAAGCGATTAAGTTTGTCGGAACCGCAACGGCAGGGACCGATCATGTGGATGATAAATGGCTGAAGCAGGCCGGAATCGGTTTTTCCGCCGCGCCGGGCTGTAACGCCATCGCCGTTGTGGAATACGTTTTCTCCTCCCTGCTGATGCTGGCCGAGCGCGACGGGTTTGCGCTGAAGGACCGCACCGTGGGGATTGTCGGCGTGGGTAACGTCGGCGGGCGCCTGCAAAAGCGCCTGGAAGCGTTAGGGATCCGCACGCTGCTGTGCGATCCGCCGCGTAAAGATAACGGCGATGACGGGGATTTCCGCTCGCTGGATGAGCTGGTTGAACAGTGTGACGTGCTGACGTTCCACACGCCGCTGTTTAAAGAGGGGCCGTATAAGTCGCTGCATCTTGCTGACGAGGCGCTGATCCGTCGTCTGAAGGCTGGCACTATTCTGATAAATGCCTGCCGTGGTCCGGTGGTAGATAACGCCGCGCTGCTGACATGCCTGAACGAAGGACAAGACCTCAGCGTGGTGCTGGACGTCTGGGAGCCGGAGCCGGATCTCAACGTTGAGCTGCTTAACAAGGTGGATGTGGGCACGGCGCATATCGCCGGTTATACCCTGGAAGGCAAAGCCCGCGGTACCACGCAGGTCTTCGAAGCCTACAGCGCCTTTATCGGCCATCCGCAGCAGGTGGCGCTGGATACCTTACTCCCCGCGCCTGAATTTGGCCGCATTACCCTGCATGGTCCGCTCGATCAGGCAACGCTGAAAAGGCTGGTGCATTTGGTGTATGATGTGCGCCGCGATGATGCGCTGCTGCGTAAAGTGGCGGGGATCCCGGGTGAGTTTGATAAGCTGCGCAAGAACTACGTTGAGCGCCGCGAGTGGTCTTCCCTGTATGTCATATGCGACGACGCCCCGGCGGCGACGCTGCTGCATAAGCTGGGATTTAACGCCGTTCATCACCCGGCGCATTAATGTCTTCTTAATGCTCCCTGTCGGATACTCCGGCAGGGACGCTTTTTTATTTCTGGAGTAAACCACCATGTCTGAAGGCTGGAACATTGCCATTTTAGGTGCTACGGGTGCCGTGGGTGAAGCCCTGCTCGAAACCCTTGCTGAGCGTCAGTTCCCGGTGGGCGATATCTATGCGCTGGCCCGTACCGACAGCGCAGGTGAGCATCTGCGTTTTAACGGTAAATCCGTCATGGTTCAGGACGCGACCGCGTTCGACTGGACGCAGGCGCAGCTGGCGTTTTTCGCCGCGGGCGCTGAAGCGACGGCTGCTTACGTTGAAGAGGCGACCAACGCTGGCTGCCTGGTGATCGACCTGAGCGGTCTGTTCTCAATGGAGCCGGATGTGCCGCTGGTGGTGCCGGACGTGAACCCGTTTGTGCTGGCTGACTACCGCAACCGTAACGTCATTGCGGTTCCGAACAGCCTCACCAGCCAGCTGCTGACCGCGCTGAAACCGCTGATCGACGACGGCGGCCTGTCGCGCATTACCGTCACCAGCCTGCTGTCCGCGTCCGCGAACGGCAAAAAGGCCGTTGACGCGCTGGCCGGGCAGAGCGCGAAGCTGCTGAACGGTATCCCGATTGACGAAGATGATTTCTTTGGCCGCCAGCTGGCGTTCAACATGCTGCCGCTGCTGCCGGACCGCGAAGGGTCTGTACGCGAAGAGCGCCGTATCGTCGATGAAGTGCGCAAAATTCTGCAGGACGATGGCCTGATGATTTCCGCGAACGTCGTGCAGTCTCCGGTCTTCTACGGCCACGCGCAGATGGTTGGCTTTGAAGCCCTGCGTCCGCTGGCGGCAGAAGAGGCGCGCGACGCGTTTGGCCGCGGTGAAGACATCGTGCTCTCCGAAGAGAGCGAGTTCCCGACCCAGGTTGGCGATGCCACCGGCAGCGCGCATCTTTCCGTTGGCTGCGTGCGTAACGATTACGGCATGCCGGAACAGGTTCAGTTCTGGTCCGTTGCCGATAACGTTCGCTTCGGCGGCGCGCTGATGGCGGTCAAAATCGCTGAAAAACTGGTGCAGGAGTACCTGTACTGATGTCAGACGTGGAACAAAAGCCGGTCCATAGAATTGCCCTCGGAATTGAGTACGACGGCAGTAAATATTATGGCTGGCAGCGTCAGAACGAGGTGCGCAGCGTCCAGGAGAAGCTGGAGAAAGCGCTCTCTCAGGTGGCAAACGAGCCGATTAACGTCCTGTGCGCGGGACGTACGGACGCGGGAGTTCACGGCACGGGACAGGTGGTGCACTTTGAAACCACCGCCGTGCGTAAGGATGCCGCCTGGACGCTGGGTGTAAATGCGAATTTGCCTGGTGACATTGCGGTGCGTTGGGTAAAAGCTGTGCCGGATGATTTTCACGCGCGCTTCAGCGCCACGGCGCGTCGCTACCGTTATGTCATCTACAACCAGCGCCTGCGTCCGGCGGTGTTAAGCCAGGGCGTCACGCATTTTTATGAACCGCTTGATGCAGAACGTATGCATCGCGCGGCGCAGTGTCTGATTGGTGAAAATGACTTTACGTCGTTTCGTGCGGTGCAGTGTCAGTCCCGCACGCCGTGGCGCAACGTCATGCACATAAACGTCAGCCGTTTTGGCGCATATGTGGTGGTGGATATCAAAGCCAATGCCTTTGTACATCATATGGTTCGGAATATTGTAGGCAGCCTGATGGAAGTGGGTGCCGGACACCAGCCGGAGAGCTGGATTGCAGACCTGCTGGCAGCGAAGGACAGAACGCTTGCGGCAGCCACGGCGAAAGCGGAAGGATTGTATCTGGTCTCAGTAGACTATCCGGATCGATTTGACCTGCCGAAACCGCCAATGGGCCCGCTGTTTTTAGCGGACTAAACAAAGGTGCAATTAGGGCTTAGACAATATGGACGTAATACGTTTTCTGATTGATTTCATTCTGCATATTGATGTTCACCTGGCGGAGCTGGTCGCGCAGTATGGCGTCTGGGTTTACGCCATTCTGTTCCTCATTCTGTTTTGTGAAACCGGTCTGGTCGTTACCCCATTCCTGCCAGGGGATTCACTGCTGTTCGTTGCCGGGGCGCTATCGGCGTTACCCACTAACGATCTGAACGTGCATCTTATGGTTGTGCTGATGGTGATTGCCGCCATTGTCGGTGATGCGGTCAACTATACGATTGGACGGGTGTTCGGTGAGCGGCTTTTCAGCAATCCTGATTCGAAAATTTTCCGTCGCAGCTATTTAGATAAAACCCATGCGTTTTATGAACGCCATGGCGGGAAAACCATTATCCTTGCGCGTTTTGTGCCTATTGTGCGCACATTTGCACCGTTTGTGGCGGGAATGGGGCATATGTCCTATCGTCATTTTGCGGCATACAACGTGGTTGGCGCGCTGCTGTGGGTACTGCTGTTTACCTACGCAGGCTATCTGTTTGGCGATCTCCCGGTAGTGCAGGAAAACCTTAAGTTACTGATTGTAGCGATTATTGTGCTTTCCGTACTGCCTGGCGTTATCGAAATCATTCGCCACAAACGTGCGGCGGCAAAACAAGCGAAATAAAGGCACGCTGGCGGTTCGACCACTTTTTTATCCAAAGTTTCGGGCTGTTATGTTTTAATGTGCAACATTCATGGTCTGTTGGAGGCAAAAATGGCATTATTCGCCTCTTATAGCAAAACTGGCATACGACCAGGTTCAGGCAGAAAGGTTATCAATGAGCTGGATTGAACGAATTAAAAGCAACATTACCCCAACGCGCAAAGCGAGCATTCCTGAAGGGGTATGGACGAAGTGTGATAGCTGCGGTCAGGTTCTGTATCGCGCAGAGCTGGAGCGCAACCTTGAGGTGTGTCCGAAGTGTGACCACCATATGCGTATGTCGGCGCGCAACCGCCTGCATAGCCTGCTGGACGAAGGCTCTCTGGTTGAGCTGGGTAGCGAACTTGAGCCAAAAGACGTGCTGAAGTTCCGCGATTCCAAAAAATATAAAGATCGTCTGGCCTCTGCACAGAAAGAGACCGGCGAGAAAGACGCGCTGATCGTCATGAAAGGCACCCTGCATGAGATGCCGGTTGTCGCCGCTGCCTTTGAGTTCTCCTTTATGGGCGGCTCAATGGGCTCCGTGGTCGGTGCGCGCTTCGTGCGTGCCGTTGAGCAGGCGCTGGAAGACAACTGTCCGTTGATCTGCTTCTCAGCCTCCGGTGGTGCACGTATGCAGGAAGCGCTGATGTCGCTGATGCAGATGGCGAAAACCTCTGCTGCGCTGGCGAAAATGCAGGAGCGCGGTCTTCCGTACATCTCCGTGCTGACCGACCCAACCATGGGCGGCGTCTCCGCGAGCTTCGCGATGCTGGGCGACCTGAACATCGCTGAGCCAAAAGCGCTGATCGGCTTTGCGGGTCCTCGCGTTATCGAGCAAACCGTTCGTGAAAAGCTGCCGCCTGGCTTCCAGCGCAGTGAGTTCCTCATTGAGAAAGGCGCTATCGATATGATCGTCCGCCGTCCGGAAATGCGCCTGAAGCTGGCGAGCATTCTGGCGAAGCTGATGAATCTGCCAGCGCCGAACCCGGATGAGCCGCGCGAAGGCGTGGTGGTACCGGATCAGGAACCCGAGGCCTGATAACTGAAAAGGGCAGGGCCGGTTGGCGCTGCCCTTTTGCTTTCTAATCTGTTAATGACAACCGGGCATTATGGAAAATAAAAGCATTCCCCAAGCCACGTCGCCCCTGGCCGCGTGGCTTTCTTATCTGGAAAACCTGCACAGTAAAACCATCGATATGGGGCTTGAGCGCGTAAGCCAGGTCGCCGCGCGTCTTGATGTGCTCAAACCGGCACCATTCGTATTTACCGTCGCGGGCACCAACGGTAAAGGCACAACCTGCCGCACGCTGGAATCTGTCCTGATGGCCGCGGGTTACAGGGTAGGCGTTTACAGCTCTCCACACCTAGTCCGCTATACCGAGCGCGTTCGCGTGCAGAACAGCGAGCTGCCGGAATCGGCGCATACGGCGTCGTTCGCGGAAATTGAAGCCGCACGCGGTGAGATCTCATTAACCTATTTTGAATACGGCACCCTGTCGGCGCTGTGGCTGTTCAAACAGGCGCAGCTGGATGTGGTGATCCTTGAGGTTGGCCTCGGCGGACGTCTTGATGCGACCAATATGGTTGATGCGGACGTGGCGGTGGTCACCAGCATCGCGCTGGACCATATCGACTGGCTGGGACCGGATCGTGAAAGCATTGGCCGCGAGAAGGCCGGTATTTTCCGGGCGAATAAACCCGCCGTGGTCGGCGAGCCGGACATGCCGCACACCATTGCTGACGTGGCAAACGAGAAGGGCGCGCGTCTGCTGCGCCGCGGCGTTGACTGGCAGTATGAGGTTCAGGATAACGGCTGGCGCTTCAGCGATGCCCAGGGCGCGCTGGACAACCTGCCGCTGCCGCAGGTGCCGCAGCCGAACGCGGCCACCGCGCTGGCGGCACTGCGCGCCAGCGGATTAGCGGTCAGCGAGCAGGCAATCCGCGACGGCATTCAGAGCGCAATTCTGCCCGGGCGCTTCCAGATTGTCAGCGAGTCACCGCGCCTGATTCTGGACGTGGCGCATAACCCGCATGCGGCGGCGTATCTCGCGGGACGTCTCAAATCGTTACCAAAAACCGGGCGCGTGCTGGCGGTTATCGGTATGCTTCATGATAAAGATATCGGCGGGACGCTGGCCTGCATGGAGACTGTGGTCGATAGCTGGTATTGTGCTCCTCTGGAGGGGCCGCGCGGCGCGACGGCTGAGCAGTTGATGGAACATCTCGGCAAAGGCGCAATCTATAGTAGCGTGGCTCAGGCCTGGCATGCCGCGATGGCGGATGCTAAACCAGAAGATACCGTGCTGGTGTGTGGTTCATTCCACACGGTGGCACATGTCATGGAAGTGATGGACGCGGGGAGAACCGGTGGCGAGTAAGTTTCAGAACCGTTTAACAGGAACCATTGTGCTGGTCGCGCTCGGAGTGATTATCCTCCCGGGTCTGCTCGACGGGCAGAAAAAGCATTATCAGGACGAGTTTGCCGCTATTCCGCTGGTGCCGAAACCGGGTGACCGCGATGAGCCGGATATGCTGCCAGCGGCGACGCAGGCGCTGCCTGCTCAGCCGCCGGAAGGCGCGGCGGAAGAGGTGCGCGCAGGCGATGCCGCCGCCCCGTCGCTCGATCCGTCTCGTCTGGCGGCAGCGAGCAGCAGCGATATCGATCCGGTGCCGGTAGAGCAGCCTAAACCCGTTGAAAAACCGAAGCCGGTTGAGAAGCCGCAGCCGAAACCGCAGCGAGATAAAGCCGCAGAGCAGCTGGCTGCCGCATCAGAAACCCCACCGCCGGCAAAACAAGACGCGGCACCGACCGGAAAAGCGTACGTTGTGCAGCTCGGCGCGCTGAAAAACGCCGACAAAGTTAACGAGGTCGTGAGCAAACTGCGCAGTGCGGGATATCGTGTTTACACTTCACCTTCCACGCCGGTGCAGGGTAAAATTACCCGTATCCTCGTGGGGCCAGAAGCGTCCAAAGATAAGCTTAAAGGTTCGCTCGGCGAGCTGAAGCAGATCTCCGGCCTGAGCGGTGTGGTGATGGGCTACAGCGCGAACTGATAAGATCTTACCCAACCTCGGAGTGGTTTGTTCCCTCTCCCTTGAGGAAGAGGGCCGGGGTGAGGGGGAGCAGACGTCCACAGAGACGTCAAATGAACCGTGGCGTTGAACATTTTTTCAGCGCCTTTTTTATTTACGCGCGGGAAGGAAATCCCTACGCAAACGTTTTCTTTTTCTGTTAGAATTCGCCCCGAACTGGATGACAGGGCGTTAAATCGTGGGACACATATGGTCTGGATTGATTACGCCATCATTGCGGTGATTGGTTTTTCCTGTCTGGTTAGCCTGATCCGTGGCTTTGTTCGTGAAGCGTTATCGCTGGTAACCTGGGGTTGTGCTTTCTTTGTTGCCAGTCATTACTACACTTACCTGTCTGTCTGGTTCACGGGCTTTGAAGATGAACTGGTCCGAAACGGAATTGCCATCGCGGTGCTGTTTATCGCAACGCTGATTGTCGGCGCTATCGTGAATTACGTGATAGGTCAGCTGGTCGAGAAAACCGGTCTGTCAGGAACGGACAGGGTGCTCGGGATCTGTTTCGGGGCGTTACGAGGCGTGCTGATTGTGGCCGCGATCCTGTTCTTCCTGGATACCTTCACCGGGTTCTCCAAAAGCGAAGACTGGCAGAAATCGCAGCTCATTCCAGAGTTCAGCTTCATCATCAGATGGTTCTTTGACTATCTGCAAAGCTCGTCGAGTTTTTTGCCCAGGGCATAAACCCTGAGATGTGGCTTAACGAGGAAAAGACGAATGTGCGGTATTGTCGGTATCGCCGGTTTCATGCCGGTAAACCAGTCGATTTATGACGCGTTAACGGTGCTTCAGCACCGTGGGCAGGATGCTGCGGGTATCATCACCATTGATGCAAACAACTGCTTCCGTTTACGCAAGGCGAATGGCCTGGTAAACGATGTGTTTGAAGCCCGCCATATGCAGCGTCTGCAAGGTAATATGGGGATCGGTCACGTTCGTTATCCTACTGCTGGCAGTTCCAGCGCCTCCGAGGCACAGCCTTTCTACGTCAACTCACCGTATGGCATCACCCTTGCTCATAACGGCAACCTGACCAACGCGCATGAGCTGCGTAAAAAGCTGTTCGAAGAGAAACGTCGCCACATTAACACCACCTCTGATTCTGAAATCCTGCTCAATGTGTTCGCCAGCGAGCTGGATAACTTCCGTCACTACCCGCTGGAAGCAGACAACATCTTTGCTGCGATTGCCGCGACCAACCGCCAGATCCGCGGCGCGTACGCCTGCGTAGCGATGATCATCGGTCACGGCATGGTCGCCTTCCGCGATCCAAACGGCATTCGTCCCCTGGTGCTCGGCAAGCGCGACCTTGGCGATGGCCGTACCGAATATATGGTTGCCTCTGAGAGCGTGGCGCTGGATACCCTGGGCTTTGAGTTCCTGCGCGACGTTGCGCCGGGCGAAGCGGTTTATATCACCGAGAAGGGCCAGCTGTTTACCCGCCAGTGTGCCGATAACCCGGTCAGCAACCCGTGCCTGTTTGAATACGTTTACTTTGCCCGCCCGGATTCCTTCATCGACAAGATTTCCGTCTACAGCGCGCGCGTCAACATGGGCACCAAGCTGGGCGAGAAGATTGCCCGCGAGTGGGACGATCTCGACATCGACGTGGTTATTCCTATCCCGGAAACCTCCTGCGATATCGCGCTGGAGATCGCCCGCATCCTGGACAAGCCATACCGTCAGGGCTTCGTGAAGAACCGCTACGTTGGCCGCACCTTTATCATGCCGGGCCAGCACCTGCGCCGTAAGTCCGTGCGCCGCAAGCTGAACGCCAACCGCGCGGAATTCCGCGACAAGAACGTTCTGCTGGTGGATGACTCCATCGTTCGCGGCACCACCTCTGAGCAGATTATCGAGATGGCGCGCGAAGCGGGTGCGAAGAAAGTTTACCTGGCCTCTGCAGCGCCGGAGATTCGCTTCCCGAACGTGTACGGCATCGATATGCCAACCGCCAACGAACTGATCGCTCACGGGCGTGAAGTGGATGAAATTCGCCAGATCATCGGTGCCGACGGCCTGATTTTCCAGGATCTGAACGATCTCATCGACGCGGTGCGTGCCGAGAACCCGGAAATTCAGCAGTTTGAATGCTCCGTGTTCAACGGTATTTACGTGACCAAAGACGTTGACCAGCAGTACCTCGACTATCTTGATTCTCTGCGCAACGACGATGCGAAAGCCGTGCAGATGCAGAACGATCTTGAAAGCTTAGAGATGCACAACGAAGGTTGATGGTCCGGCAGGTGAGGGCGAACGCCCTCACTTGCAACTCCCCGCAAAATCCTGCACAGTCTGCCCTGAAATCAGTAAGGGCGAAAATCATGAAACGACTCATTGTTGGGCTCAGCGGCGCCAGCGGCGCGATCTACGGCGTACGTCTGTTACAGGTTCTGCGTAACGTGGCGGAAGTCGAGACCCATCTGGTGATGAGCCAGGCGGCGCGGCAGACCCTCTCTCTGGAAACCGATCTCTCCCTGCGCGATGTTCAGGCACTGGCGGACGTGGTTCACGATGCCCGTGATATCGCCGCCAGCATCTCTTCAGGCTCGTTTAAAACGGCCGGCATGGTTATCCTGCCCTGTTCGATTAAAACGCTCTCCGGCATTGTGAACAGCTATACCGATACCCTGGTAACGCGCGCGGCGGATGTGGTGCTGAAGGAGCGTCGTCCTCTGGTGCTCTGCGTGCGGGAAACGCCGCTGCATCTCGGCCATCTGCGTTTAATGACCCAGGCCGCCGAGCTTGGGGCCATCATCATGCCGCCGGTTCCGGCGTTTTATCATCGCCCGACCTCGCTGGACGACGTGATCAATCAGACCGTTAACCGCGTGCTGGATCAGTTTGACATCGACCTGCCTGAAGATCTCTTCACCCGCTGGCAAGGGGCCTGATTCTGTGCACAAACAGAGTGCATGAAAAGAGACGTTGCCCTGTTTCAGGGCAATTATGCAACGGCGATCATATCCTCGACATTTAATTCGTTTTTTCCCTTTTTCTCTTTCCGGTTCGTTCGGCAGACCTGCTATCTTTCACCATTAAGGCAATATCGCAACGTTTTATTAACATATTTAACGTCGAAGTTTTGACCAGACGGCAATGTGGCATAAGACCTGCAAGATGAAGCCTGCAACACAACACACAACACAATACATAATAAAATCACGGTACTTGAGGGTAAATGTATGAAGAAGACGGTTCTGGCTCTGTCTTTGCTCGTGGGGTTAAGTGCGGCAGCAGGTAGCTACGCAGCGCTTCCACAGACGGTTCGTATCGGTACAGACGCAACCTACGCGCCATTCTCTTCCAAGGATGCGAAAGGCGATTTCGTGGGGTTTGATATCGATCTGGGAAATGAAATGTGCAAACGCATTGCGGTGAAATGCACATGGGTGGGCAGCGACTTTGACGCGTTAATCCCGTCGCTGAAAGCCAAGAAAATCGACGCCATTATCTCTTCTCTCTCCATCACCGAAAAACGCCAGCAGGAGATTGCCTTCTCTGACAAGCTCTACGCCGCGGATTCTCGCCTGATTGCGCCGAAAGGCTCCCCGATTAAGCCCACCATCGACTCGCTGAAAGGCAAGCATGTTGGCGTGCTTCAGGGGTCGACGCAGGAAGGTTATGCCAATGCGACCTGGCGTGAGAAGGGCGTAGACGTGGTGGCTTACCAGAACCAGGATCTGATTTACTCTGACCTGGCCGCAGGCCGTCTGGATGCGGCATTCCAGGATGAAGTCGCCGCGAGCGAAGGCTTCCTGAAACAGCCTGCGGGTAAAGACTATGCGTTTGCGGGCCCGTCGGTAAAAGACAAAAAATACTTTGGTGACGGCACCGGTATTGGCCTGCGTAAGGATGATACCGAGCTGAAAGCCGCCTTCGACAAAGCCTTTGCAGAGCTGCGTAAAGACGGTACTTACGACAAACTGGCGAAGAAATACTTCGACTTCAACGTATACGGTGAATAATGCCTGACGCTAACGCACCGCAAAGGTGCGTTGCGGGAGCGGTTGACCCAATGCGGTGCATTTGTTGCACCGTATTGGATCGCTTTGTGCATACTTACGCATTTATAATGCAAAAATTCCCGCCTTAAGGGCATTAGTCTTTGCCTGAAAGAGGGGATTAATGGCACATTAGCACCACCCCGTCGTCGTAAAAATCCCGTATGAAGACAGTTTGTTGAGGACAAATATGAAAAAACTCGTGTTGTCACTATCTCTGGTGCTGGCCTTTTCCAGCGCCACCGCGGCATTCGCAGCCATTCCGCAGAAAATTCGGATTGGTACCGATCCAACCTATGCGCCGTTCGAATCGAAGAATTCAAAGGGTGAACTGGTCGGTTTTGACATCGATCTGGCCAATGAGCTGTGCAAACGCATCAAAGCACAGTGTACCTACGTTGAGAACCCGCTGGATGCGCTGATCCCGTCCCTGAAAGCGAAAAAAATCGACGTAATTATGTCCTCGCTCTCCATCACCGAAAAACGCCAGCAGGAGATTGCCTTCACCGACAAACTCTACGCGGCCGATTCTCGTCTGGTGGTGGCTAAAGCTTCTGACATTCAGCCAACGCTGGAGTCCCTGAAAGGCAAACGCGTCGGCGTGCTGCAGGGCACCACGCAGGAAACCTACGGCAACGAACACTGGGCACCGAAGGGGATTGAAATCGTCTCCTATCAGGGCCAGGAAAATATCTACGCTGACCTGACGGCAGGCCGAATTGATGCGGCATTCCAGGATGAAGTCGCGGCAAGCGAAGGCTTCCTGAAAACGCCGGTGGGTAAAGATTACAAGTTTGGCGGCCCGTCCATTAAAGACGTGAAGTTGTTTGGTGTGGGCACCGGCATGGGCCTTCGCAAAGAAGACAACGAGCTGCGTGAGGCGCTGAACAAAGCGTTTGCTGAAATGCGCGCTGACGGCACCTACGACAAGCTGGCGAAAAAGTACTTTGATTTTAATGTTTACGGCGGCTAATCGCCCCGTCAAATAACGTGCGGCCCCTCCCGATGCGGGAGGGGAAAAGACACGGTTCCACCACTCACGATACGACAGGGCTCGCGGTATGCTGTACGGATTTTCTGGCGTTATTTTACAGGGCGCGCTTGTCACCCTTGAGCTGGCTATCAGCTCCGTGGTGCTGGCGGTGCTGATAGGTCTGGCGGGCGCAGGGGCGAAGCTTTCGGCTAACAAACCGCTGGCGCTCATATTTGAAGGCTACACCACGCTTATTCGCGGCGTTCCCGATCTGGTGCTGATGCTGCTTATCTTTTACGGTCTGCAGATTGCGCTTAACAGCGTAACGGACGCGATGGGCATGGGACAAATTGATATCGACCCGATGGTGGCCGGTATTATTACCCTCGGTTTTATCTACGGTGCCTACTTCACTGAAACCTTCCGCGGCGCTTACATGGCCGTGCCGAAAGGCCACATTGAGGCGGCAACCGCATTTGGTTTTACCTCTTCACAAACGTTTCGTCGGATTATGTTCCCGGCCATGATGCGCTATGCGCTGCCGGGCATCGGCAACAACTGGCAGGTTATCCTCAAAGCGACAGCGCTGGTCTCGCTGCTCGGTCTGGAAGACGTCGTGAAAGCGACTCAGCTGGCGGGCAAGAGCACCTGGGAGCCGTTCTACTTTGCGGTGGTCTGCGGCGTGATTTATCTGGTCTTTACGACCGCCTCCAATGGTGTGCTGCTTCTGCTCGAGCGTCGCTACTCCGTGGGTGTGAAGAGGGCTGACCTGTGATTGAGATTATTCAGGAATACTGGAAATCGCTGCTGTGGACGGATGGCTACCGCTTTACCGGCGTGGCGATTACGCTCTGGCTGCTGATCTCCTCCGTGGTGATGGGCGGCATTCTGGCGGTGTTTCTTGCCATTGGCCGCGTGTCGAACAATAAATTTATCCAGTTCCCGATCTGGCTGTTTACCTACGTGTTTCGCGGTACGCCGCTGTACGTGCAGCTGCTGGTGTTCTATTCGGGAATGTATACGCTTGAGATCGTAAAAGGCACTGAGATGCTGAATGCGTTCTTCCGCAGCGGCCTGAACTGTACGGTGCTGGCGTTGACGCTCAACACCTGCGCCTACACCACCGAGATTTTCGCCGGGGCAATTCGCTCTGTCCCTTACGGTGAGATTGAAGCGGCGCGCGCGTACGGCTTTTCCTCGGTGAAGCTTTATCGCTGCATTATTCTGCCGTCGGCACTGCGTATCGCGTTACCGGCGTACAGTAACGAAGTGATTTTGATGCTGCACTCCACCGCGCTCGCCTTTACCGCGACGGTGCCGGATCTGCTCAAAATCGCGCGCGATATTAACTCCGCGACCTATCAGCCGTTTACCGCGTTTGGCATTGCGGCGGTGCTCTATTTAATTATCTCTTATGTTCTGATTAGCCTGTTCCGTAAGGCTGAAAAACGCTGGTTGCAGCATATAAAACCTTCTTCGACGCACTGAGAAAGATGATGGCTGAGAACAAATTAAACGTTATTGATTTGCACAAACGCTACGGCGAACATGAAGTGCTGAAAGGGGTGTCGCTGCAGGCGAATGCGGGCGACGTGATCAGTATTATCGGCTCATCCGGCTCGGGTAAAAGTACCTTCCTGCGCTGCATTAACTTCCTCGAAAAACCGAGCGAAGGCTCGATTGTGGTGAGCGGGCAGAATATTAACCTGGTCCGTGATAAAGACGGCCAGCTGAAGGTCGCGGATAAACACCAGCTGCGCCTGCTGCGTACGCGCCTGACGATGGTGTTCCAGCACTTCAACCTCTGGAGCCACATGACTGTGCTGGAGAACGTGATGGAAGCACCGATTCAGGTGCTGGGCCTGAGCAAGCAGGAAGCCCGCGAGCGCGCGGTGAAATACCTGGCGAAAGTGGGTATCGACGAGCGCCAGCAGATGAAATACCCGGTGCATCTCTCCGGCGGTCAGCAGCAGCGCGTCTCCATCGCGCGCGCGCTGGCGATGGAGCCCGAAGTGCTGCTGTTCGACGAACCGACTTCCGCGCTGGACCCTGAACTCGTTGGCGAAGTGCTGCGCATCATGCAGAAGCTGGCCGAAGAGGGCAAAACGATGGTGGTGGTGACGCACGAGATGGGCTTCGCCCGTAACGTCTCGAACCACGTTATCTTCCTGCATCAGGGGAAAATTGAAGAGCAGGGCCACCCGGACGAGGTGCTGGCGAACCCGCAAAGCCCGCGTCTGCAGCAGTTCCTGAAAGGGTCGTTGAAGTAGGTTTTGCCTTTCCCCCTCTCCCTGTGGGAGAGGGGCGGGGTGAGGGCATCAGACCGCAGTGCAGCCCAATCGCCCGGTGGCGCTTCGCTTACCGGGCCTACGGACTGGGTGTTCTCCCTCTCCCTGTGGGAGAGGGTTGGGGTGAGGGCATCAAGCCGCACCGCACTCCAACCGATACACCCAGTCGTCATAGCGCACGCCGTCAATTTCATACGCCTTTTCCAGCACCTGCGTACGCACAAACCCGGCTTTCTCCAGCACCCGCACCGAACCGCCGTTATCTGCCAGCACGTACGCGTTAATCGCTTTCACGCGGGTCTGGTTAAACGCGTAATCACACACCGCGCGCAGCGCCTCGCTGGCAATCCCTTTTCCCTGCGCGGCAGGCACAACCGTATAGCCAATATCGGCCTCTTCACGATTCTCAGGGCTGATTTGCAGGCCGATATCGCCCAGCGGCGTATCGTCCTCCAGAGAGCGGATCACAAAGACATGCTCCGCCATCAGGCGCGCGGCAAACACGCGGCGGGTCTCTTTTTCCGGCGCGATGGCGGCCATGTAGCGCATGATGCTGCGATCTTCACGCAGCGAACGGAAGAAGGCCCAGTCAGTGGGTTCGAAAGGAGTGAGGTGAAGCCGGGGTGTGGTGATGGTTGCCATTGTTACGCCATATCTTCGGAACATGGCCTGTCACTGTAACATATTCACCGCACCACATCCCCCAGCGCCTCTTCTAATTCATACCAGCGGAACGCAAACCCGGCCGCTTCCAGCCGTTTTGGCAGCGCCCGCTGTCCGCCTAATACCAGCACAGAGGCTTCCCCCATCATCAGGCGAATGACCGTGGCAGGCACGCGCAAAATCGCCGGGCGGTGCAGGGCATGACCCAGCGCGTGGGCGAACTGTTCGTTACGCACCGGATACGGCGCAACCATGTTAAACGGCCCGCGCAGATCGTTATCCAGCAGCCAGAGAATACCGTTGACCATATCGTCGATATGGATCCAGGCCAGATACTGACGGCCATTACCGATCGGCCCACCGAGTCCAAGCCGGAAAGGGGGAAGCATCTTCGCCAGAATGCCGCCCTTCGGCGCAAGCACGACGCCGGTCCGCAGCAGGCAGACGCGGGTACGATCGCTCTGCGCCGCGCAGGCGATACGCTCCCACTGGGCGCAGAGCTTATGGGTAAACTCGTTATGCGGCGGCTCTTCCTCGGTCACCACCACCTCGCCGAGATCGCCGTAATAGCCTACCGCTGAACCTGAAATCAGCACCGAAGGCGGCGTGTGGCTATTGCGGATCAGCTCGACCAGCTTTTCAGTAATGTTCCACCGGCTGCTGCATAACAGCTGTTTTTGCTCTTCCGTCCAGCGCTTATCGGCGATGGGTTCACCCGCGAGGTTAATGACGGCGTCGAAGCCGTCCAGATTTTGCTGCTCGGCCAGATTTTTCCAGATATCGATACCCGCCCCGAGCACCTGGCGCGCTTTCTCCGGGCTGCGCGTGACCACGGTAATGTCGTGATGCAAGGCCTGCAGACGCGCAATGAGGTGACGACCAATAAGGCCCGTGCCGCCGGTCAGCAAAATCTTCATACAACCTCCAGGATTACGCCTGGCGTCGCCAGCTTAGCGTCATGGAGACGGAATCGGCGTAGCGCAGGGCGTGAAGTTTATCGATCTCAACTTCAGCATAAGTGACCCAGTGATGTTCGCGTGCGATATCGAGCACATCCTGAGTTAATTTTTCCAGCAGAGAGAAGCGGTTATTCTCCACGTACTGAATGATGTTTTTGGTAATTGTGCGGTAGTTCAGCGCGTCGTTGATGTCTTCGCTGGCCCGCGCTTTGTCTGCGGGATAGTGAATTACCACGTTAATGACAATATCCTGACGGTTGGCGATCTCTTCCTCTTTGATGCCGATGAAGGTGCGCAAGCGTAAATTTTTTATGCGAATAATAGCGTCTGGCTGTGACATTGCAGGTCTTCTCCGTGTCAGTATTTCCTGCTCATCATACATGAGAGGCTCGCAGGCACCCAGCCTCATAGCGGGTTAAATCTGCTGGATTTTTTGCATCGCTCGCTCGGTGGCCGGGCGGGTCCGAATGCGCTCAAACCAGTTATTCACCGCCGGGTAAGCGGCCAGGTCAATTCGGTGTTTTTCATGCGTATTCACCCACGGCCAGCAGGCGATGTCGGCAATACTGTAATGATCGCCCCCGAGCCACGGCGTTTTCTTCAGCCGACGGTTCAGAACGTCATAGAGCCGTTGAGTCTCAACCTGATAGCGTTCTATTGCATAAGGAATGGGCTGCGGGGCGTAAGCGGTAAAATGATGATTTTGCCCCAGCATGGGCCCCAGCCCGCTCGCCTGCCAGAAGAGCCATTGCAGGGTATGGTGACGCTCGCGCAGTTCGCCGCTCAGCAATTTGCCGGTTTTCTCCGCCAGGTAGAGCAAAATTTCACCGGATTCAAACAGGCTCAGCGGCCTGCCCCCGTCCGCCGGCTGGTTATCAATAATGGCCGGGATTTTATTATTCGGCGAGATAGCCAGAAAGAGAGGGCTGAACTGTTCGCCTTTGCTGATATCCACGCGAATGATCCTGTAATCCAGCTCGGCTTCTTCAAGAAAGAGGGTGATCTTATGGCCGTTTGGGGTAGGGGCGTAATAAAGGTCGATCATTCTCAACTCCTGTCCATGCGAATAGTGGTGCCATGACAAATGAGTATAGGTGGTTGTTGTAAATCGTGAGTTTTCATCAAGTGACAGCGAGGCAAAGAGATTATATGTTGAGTAAAAACCCGATCAGCCGATGAGGATGTTATGAACCAGCCCGTAATCACGTTGTGGTCCGATGCGAATTTCTTTTCTCCCTATGTTATGAGCGTATACGTTGCGCTGGCCGAAAAAGGACTCACTTTTACGCTGAAGACCGTTGATCTCGACGGCGGTGAGCATCTCAAGCCACAGTGGCAGGGTTACGACCTGACCCGACGCGTGCCGGTGCTGGAGATCGACGGTTTTGCCCTGAGCGAATCGTCGGCGATTGATGAATATCTGGAAGATAGGTTCGCGCCGCCCGAGTGGGAGCGGATCTATCCGCACGACCTGCAAAAACGCGCGCGGGCGCGGCAGATCCAGGCGTGGCTGCGAAGCGATCTGGTGCCAATTCGCGTGGAACGCTCAACGGACGTCGTGTTTGCCGGGGTCAAAAAGCCAGCGCTCAGCGCAGAAGGCCGTGAAAGCGCGCAAAAACTGATTGAAACCGCCACCTCGCTCCTCGCACACGGCAACCCGAACCTGTTCGGCGAGTGGTGCATCGCCGACGCCGATCTGGCGTTGATGCTAAACCGCCTGATCCTCAACGGCGATGAGGTGCCGCAGCTGCTGGTGGATTATGCCGCGTTTCAGTGGCAGCGCGCCTCCGTGCAGCGCTATGTGGCACTCTCGGCTAAGCGCGCGGGCTGATAAGCCCTGACGCTTCAGGTATGATGGGGGCAGTCTGTTTTCCCGAGGAGTGACTGATGAAACTGATGTTTGCGTCGGATATCCATGGATCGCTGCCCGCTACCGAGCGTGTCCTTTCCCTGTTTGCACAAAGCGGCGCGCAGTGGCTGATTATTCTGGGGGATGTCCTCAACCACGGCCCGCGCAACGCGCTGCCGGAGGGCTACGCTCCGGCGCAGGTCGCGGAAAAGCTCAACCCGTTTGCCTCGCGCATTATTGCCGTTCGCGGCAACTGCGACAGCGAGGTGGACCAGATGCTGCTGCATTTTCCCCTTACCGCGCCATGGCAACAGGTGCTGCTGGAACAAAGCCGCCTGTTCCTGACGCACGGGCATCTTTTTAGCCCGGATAATCTCCCGGCGCTCGCGGCTGGCGATGTCCTGGTTTACGGTCATACTCATATTCCGGTTGCTGAAAAACGCGGTGAGATTTATCACTTCAATCCGGGTTCGGTCAGCATACCGAAAGGCGGTTATCCTGCGAGCTATGGCATGCTGGATGGAAATACCCTGAGCGTTATCGCACTTAATGATCAGCAAGTTATTGCGCAGGTAGCGATTAATCCGTAAGTTACACCTCAACTGCAAACGCGCCGAAAGAGCGCTTAGAAGAGAAGGTTTCCCGATGGTGGAGCAGAGTCATTTGGCAAGTACAGAGTGGGTTGACATTGTCAGCGAAGAGAATGAAGTGATCGCGCAGGCAAGCCGCGAACAAATGCGTGCGGAGCGTCTGCGTCACCGCGCAACATACATCGTTGTGCACGACGGTATGGGCAAAATTCTGGTCCAGCGCCGCACGGACACCAAAGATTTTCTCCCGGGTATGCTGGATGCCACCGCTGGCGGTGTTGTCCAGGCAGATGAAGTGCTGCTGGATTCCGCACGTCGAGAAGCAGAAGAAGAGTTAGGCATCGCCGGTGTGCCGTTTGCCGAGCACGGTCAGTTCTATTTCGAAGACGAAAACTGCCGCGTCTGGGGCGGGCTGTTTAGCTGCGTCTCCCACGGCCCGTTCGCTCTCCAGGAAGAAGAGGTGAGTGAAGTCAGCTGGATGACGCCGGAAGAGATCACAGCGCGTTGTGACGAGTTTACGCCGGATTCGTTAAAAGCGCTGGCGCTGTGGATGACCCGCAACGCCAAAAACGAATCGACCAAATCAGAGAAAGAGGAAGAAGCTGAGTAAGCGTCAGCAACTCTCTCTCAGACACAGACTGGACGCGATGGGCTTTTGATCGCGCCAGTCCCCGTCATTCAGACGCTCCAGTAGCGCGTTCCCGGCTTCAACGCCAATCTTACGATGCGGCACCGCCATCGTCGTCAGCGGCGGCTGACAGACGCGGCTCACGTCGCTATCGCCAAAGCCGACCACCGCCAGATCGTCCGGCACCTTGATTCGTCTGCGCTGACACTCGTACAGCGCCCCGCAGGCCAGCTCGTCAGAGACGCATACCAGCGCATCCAGTTCCGGCCACGCCAGCAGGAATTCAGGCAGCTGTGCCGCGCCGGTCGAGAAGCTCGGCGGCATCGCCGCGTTAATGACCCGGTTCGGCGACATATGGTGGCGAAGCATGGCTTTGTACCAGCCCTGCAAATGCTGCTGGAAAATCCACTGCTCCTGGTTGGCGCAAAGCAGGCCAATATTTTGGTAGCCGCGCTTAATCACCATTTCCGTAAGTTCATACATGGCCGCTACGTTATCAATCCCGATATTCATATCAATCGGGTCGGCGCGCATGGCACCCATTTCCATCACCGGAATAGAGGCGTTTTTCAGCCAGTGGCGAACGGTATCGGTATGTTCAACGCTGAGCAGGATAGCGGCGGCAATATTCGATGCCAGCAGCGTCTCCAGCAATTTCTCCTCCTGCTCAAGACGATGCTGGGATTCAGCCAGCATGATCTGATACCCGGCAGGCTGTAGCACCTGCTGTAGTCCGGCGAACATCTCCGAGCATCCGGCTTCGGAGAGGTTAGGCACCACCATGGCTATCGTCCATGACGACGCCGAGGCCAGCGCGCTGGCGGCAAGATTAGGCATATAACCCAGCTCCTGCACGGCAGCTTCAATTTTTTCACGTAGTTTATCGGAAACCTGTTCGGGCGTGCGGAGTGCACGGGACACGGTCATCGTGCCCACACCGGCAAGCTGTGCGACATCGGCGAGTGTCACTTTACCGGTACTGCGCCGTTTTCGGGTTAGAGACATACACCTTCCTGCTGACCAGACGCGTTCTTCATTTCCTTCGCTTCACGTGACAGGCAGTATACGCCTTAAATCCCTTTTTTTGCTGTGATTTAGCGCCGTGATCGCAATTTGATAGCGCTATCACATTTCTGCATGTTAACGGTTGGTAGCGCTATCTTTGTGATCGCGATCGCAGTCATTCAGCGATGTGTTGAATAAAGTTTGCTCATCTTTAGCGTGTAGCGGGAGTGAAAAATGCTCAAAAAATGGATATATGATACAACCATCACGCTACAGGATAGCGTGGAAAACTGGCCGCAGGCGCTTGAGCTGTGCGCGAAGCCGCTTCTGGATTTGCAGGTGATTGAGCCTGAATACGTCACGGCCATCATCCAGCAGCACCACACGTTAGGACCCTATTATGTGCTGGCACCAGGGCTGGCGATGCCGCACGCGCGGCCGGAGGAAGGCGCCAAAGGACTGGGGTTGTCTTTATTAAAACTAAAACAGGGCGTCTCGTTTGGTGCCGGTGAGTTTGACCCTGTCGATGTGATTATTATGCTCGCGGCACCGGATAAACATAGCCACATCGAAATGATATCCGCACTCGCAGAATTATTTTCCAGCGACGAGGATATGGAGAAACTGCATCAGGCGAATACCCTGGAGGAAATTAAAACGATTATTGACCGCTTCTGATTTAATTCTTTAATCCGATTATTCACAACATTACGCGACAGCGTGATGGGGCGTGCTCTACTCAAAATAAGGGGACAACAATGAAAATCATGGCTATTTGCGGCTCCGGCCTGGGCAGCAGTTTTATGGTCGAAATGAATATTAAAAAGGTACTTAAAAAACTGGAGATTGAGGCTGAGGTTGAACATTCCGATCTCTCCTCGGCCACGCCGGGCGCGGCCGATCTGTTCGTGATGGCAAAAGACATTGCGGCCAGCGCCAGCGTGCCGGAAAGCCAGCTGGTGGTGATTAACAACATCATCGACATCAACGAACTTGAAGCGCAGCTGCGCGCCTGGTTCGAAAGACAATAACCCTGATAAGGCGAGGTGGATATGTTTATCCTTGAAACGCTGAATTTCGTTGTTGATATTTTAAAAGTCCCTTCGGTGCTGGTCGGCTTAATTGCGCTTATTGGTCTGGTTGCGCAGAAAAAAGCGTTTTCGGACGTGGTGAAAGGGACGATTAAAACCATTCTTGGCTTTATTGTGCTGGGCGGCGGTGCCACGGTGCTGGTGGGGTCATTAAATCCTTTGGGCGGTATGTTTGAGCACGCCTTTACGATTCAGGGCATTATTCCAAACAATGAAGCGATTGTGTCAATTGCGCTGGAAAAATACGGTGCAGCGACCGCGCTGATTATGGCCTTCGGCATGGTGGCGAATATTATCGTCGCGCGCTTTACCCGCCTGAAGTACATCTTCCTGACCGGGCACCACACGTTTTATATGGCGTGCATGATTGGCGTGATCCTGACGGTAGCGGGCTTTGAGGGCGTGGGGCTGGTCTTTACCGGCTCGCTGATCCTCGGCCTGATCATGGCCTTCTTCCCGGCGATTGCCCAGCGCTACATGAAGCGCATTACCGGCAACGATGAGATTGCCTTCGGCCACTTCGGCACGCTGGGCTACGTGCTGTCCGGCTGGATTGGCAGCAAGGTGGGCAAAGGCTCCCGCTCAACCGAAGAGATGAACCTGCCGAAGAACCTGAGCTTCCTGCGCGACAGCTCGATCTCCATCTCCCTGACCATGATGATTATCTACCTGATCATGGCGGTGAGCGCCGGTCGTGAGTACGTGGAGGCCAACTTCAGCGGCGGTCAGAACTACCTGGTCTACGCCATCATCATGGCGATCACCTTCGCGGCGGGCGTGTTCATCATCCTGCAGGGCGTACGCCTGATTCTGGCGGAAATCGTTCCGGCCTTTACCGGCTTCTCGGAAAAGCTGGTGCCGAACGCGCGTCCTGCGCTGGACTGCCCGGTTGTGTATCCGTATGCGCCAAACGCGGTGCTGATTGGCTTCCTGTTCAGCTTCCTCGGCGGGATTGTAGGGTTGTTCATCTGCGGTCAGTTTAGCTGGGTGCTGATCCTCCCGGGCGTGGTGCCGCACTTCTTCACCGGCGCAACGGCGGGCGTGTTCGGTAACGCCACCGGCGGACGCCGCGGGGCAATGATTGGCGCCTTTGCTAACGGCCTGCTGATCACCTTCCTGCCGGTCCTGCTGCTGCCGGTGCTGGGCGCCATTGGCTTTGCCAACACCACCTTCTCGGACGCCGACTTTGGCGCGGTCGGAATTGTCCTCGGCAACCTGGCGCGCTTCCTGTCGCCGCTTGCCATCACCGGACTGGTTGTGGCGTTGTTCGCGCTGCTGGTGGCGTACAACGTCTTCGCGAAAAACAAACCTGCGGGCGGTAACGCGCAGGAAAACACCGGAGCCAAATCATGAATGAGAAAGAGATAACCGAACTCGCGCGTCAGATCCGTCTTGAGACGCTGAAATCCCTGACGCAGCTGGGCTTTGGACACTATGGCGGCAGTATGTCAGTGGTTGAAACCCTGTCCGTACTGTACGGCGCGGTGATGAAAATCGACCCGGCGGATCCGGACTGGCCGGAGCGAGACTATTTTGTCCTGTCGAAAGGTCATGCGGGCCCGGCGCTCTACAGCACGCTGGCGATCAAGGGCTACTTCCCGGTGGAAGAGCTGAGCACCCTGAACCAGAACGGCACGCGCCTGCCAAGCCACCCGGACCGTCTGAAAACGCGCGGCGTGGACGCCACCACCGGTTCGCTGGGGCAGGGGATCTCAATTGCCGGCGGTATGGCGCTCTCGCACAGGCTGGCGGGGCGACCGAACCGCGTCTTCTGCATCGTCGGTGACGGCGAGCTGAACGAGGGGCAGTGCTGGGAAGCCTTCCAGTTTATCGCTCATCATCGCCTTAACAACCTGACGGTGTTCGTGGACTGGAACAAACAGCAGCTCGACGGCGAGCTGGACGAAATTATCAGCGCGTTCGACCTGGAGGGGAAATTCCGCGCCTTTGGCTTTGACGTGGCGACGGTGAAGGGCGACGACATCCCGGGACTGCTGGCGGTGACGTCGCGTATCCCGGCTGCCGACGCGCGTCCGTTAGTCGTCATCCTCGACAGCATCAAAGGGCAGGGGGTGCCGTACCTGGAACAGCTCAGCAACTCGCACCACCTGCGGTTGACCGCGGAGAGCAAAGCGGCCCTCAACGAGACGATTCGCCAACTGGAGGCTTCACATGATTAAGGTTGCACCGGCAGGAGAGAAAGACGCCGTTGAGATGCGTAAGGTCTACGCGGGCTTCGTGGCAAAGCAGATTGAGGCAGGAAGCGAGATTATCGCCCTGGAAGCGGATCTGATGAGCTCGATGGCGATGGACGGCGTGGCGCGCGATTATCCGCAGCACGTGATTAACTGCGGCATTATGGAGGCCAACGTCATCGGCACCGCGGCGGGGCTGTCGCTTACCGGGCGTAAACCGTTCGTTCATACCTTCACCGCGTTTGCCAGCCGTCGCTGCTTCGACCAGCTGTTTATGTCCCTGGACTATCAGCGCAACAACGTGAAGGTAATTGCCTCGGATGCGGGCGTGACGGCCTGCCATAACGGCGGGACGCATATGTCGTTTGAGGATATGGGCATCGTACGCGGTCTGGCGCATTCGGTGGTGCTGGAGGTGACCGACGCGGTGATGTTTGAGGACGTGCTGCGCCAGCTTATCGACCTCGAAGGCTTCTACTGGGTACGCACCATCCGTAAGCAGGCGCCGAGCGTGTATGCCCCGGGCTCAACCTTCACCATTGGTAAAGGCAACGTGCTGCGCGAAGGAACCGATATTACCCTGATTGCCAACGGCATCATGGTGGCGGAAGCGCTGGAAGCGGCGCGCCAGCTTGAGCAGGAGGGGGTCAGCGCGGCGGTCATCGACATGTTTACCCTGAAGCCCATCGACCGGATGCTGGTGAAAAACTACGCCGAGAAAACCGGTCGCATCGTCACCTGTGAAAACCACAGTATTCACAACGGCCTGGGATCGGCGGTGGCGGAGGTGCTGGTGGAAACCTGCCCGGTACCGATGCGGCGGGTGGGCGTCAAGGAGCGTTACGGCCAGGTGGGGACACAGGATTTCCTGCAGAAGGAGTATGGCCTGACGGCACATGACATTGTATCGGCGGCGCGAGAGCTGCTGTAAATAAAAAAGGCGACCCGTTAAGTGGTCGCCTTTTTGTTGCCCGGTAAGCGCTGGCGCCACCGGGCTTTTTAACATTACTGCTGCTGCGAAGACTGGATCGCGGTCAGCGCGATGGTGTAGACGATATCGTCAACCAGCGCGCCACGAGACAGGTCGTTCACAGGTTTGCGCATGCCCTGCAGCATTGGCCCGATGGAGATCAGGTCTGCTGAACGCTGCACCGCTTTATAGGTGGTGTTACCGGTGTTCAGATCCGGGAAGATGAACACGGTAGCGCGACCTGCAACCGGCGAGTTCGGCGCTTTGGATTTCGCAACGTCGGCCATCACGGCGGCGTCGTACTGCAGCGGGCCGTCGATCATCAGGTCAGGACGTTTTTCCTGCGCCAGACGGGTCGCTTCACGTACTTTCTCTACGTCGCTACCAGCACCAGAGGTACCGGTGGAGTAGGAGAGCATTGCTACGCGCGGTTCGATACCGAAGGCAATCGCGGAGTCCGCGGACTGGATAGCGATTTCTGCCAGCTGTTCTGCGGTTGGATCCGGGTTGATCGCGCAGTCGCCGTAAACGTAAACCTGTTCAGGCAGCAGCATGAAGAACACGGAAGAAACCAGAGAGCTGCCTGGCGCGGTTTTGATCAGCTGCAGCGGTGGACGGATGGTGTTCGCCGTGGTGTGAACCGCACCGGAAACCAGACCGTCAACTTCGTCCTGCTCAAGCATCAGCGTGCCCAGCACCACGTTGTCTTCCAGCTGTTCGCGCGCAACGGCTTCGGTCATGCCCTTGCTCTTACGCAGCTCAACCAGACGAGCAACGTAGCTCTCGCGAACCACTTCAGGGTCAACGATTTCGATGCCAGCGCCCAGCTCAACGCCCTGAGACGCCGCAACGCGGGTGATCTCATCCGGGTTACCCAGCAGCACACAGGTCGCGATGCCGCGCTCTGCACAGATAGCAGCCGCTTTAACGGTACGTGGTTCGTCGCCTTCTGGCAGAACAACGCGTTTGCCCGCTTTACGCGCCAGCTCGGTCAGCTGATAACGGAATGCTGGAGGAGACAGGCGGCGGCTGCGCTCGGAGGTTGCAGTCAGGGATTCGATCCAGTCTGCGTTGATGTAGCCCGCAACGTATTCCTGAACTTTCTCGATACGCTCGTGGTCATCAACCGGCACTTCCAGGTTGAAGCTCTGCAGGCTCAGGGAGGTCTGCCAGGTGTTGGTATTCACCATGAAGACCGGCAGGCCGGTCGCAAACGCGCGTTCGCACAGCTTGCTGACGCGTGGGTCCATCTCGTAGGCACCGGTCAGCAGGATCGCACCGATTTCCACGCCGTTCATCGCGGCCAGGCAGGCGGCAACCAGTACGTCAGGACGGTCTGCGGAGGTTACCAGCAGGGAACCTGCGCGGAAGTGTTCCAGCATGTGCGGAATGCTGCGCGCACAGAAGGTCACGGACTTCACGCGGCGGGTGTTGATGTCGCCTTCGTTAACGATGGTAGCGTTCAGGTGACGCGCCATATCGATTGCACGGGTGGCAATCAGATCGAAGCTCCATGGCACCGCGCCCAGTACTGGCAGAGGGCTAGATTCCTGCAGCTTAGCCGGGTCAACTTTGATGACTTTCGCTTTGGAAGAGTCGTCGAAAATCTCGGACAGGTCAGGGCGAGTACGTCCCTGCTCATCCACCGGTGCGTTCAGCTTGTTCACGATCACGCCGGTGATGTTGGTATTTTTCGCGCCGCCGAAGCTGCTGCGCGTCAGTTCGATACGCTCGTTCAGCTGCTCTGGGGTGTCGGTGCCCTGAGACATCACGAAAACGATCTCTGCGTTCAGGGTTTTCGCGATTTCAAAGTTAAGAGACTGGGCAAACTGGTGTTTGCGCGTCGGGACCAGGCCTTCAACCAGCACCACTTCCGCGTCTTGCGCGTTAGCATGGTAGTTGGCGATGATCTCTTCCATCAGCACGTCTTTCTGGTTGCTGGACAGCAGAGACTCAACGTGGCTCATCTTCAGCGGTTCAGCCGCTGGCAGATTGGAGTTCTTGCGAACGATAGTGGTGGTCTGGTCTGGCGCATCGCCACCAGCACGTGGCTGGGCGATTGGCTTAAAGACGCTCAGACGAACGCCTTTGCGTTCCATAGCACGGATAACGCCAAGGCTGACGCTGGTCAGGCCGACGCTGGTTCCGGTAGGGATCAGCATAATAGTACGGGACACGGTTTATCCTCTTTCGTTACCGCCGCAATTGGGCGGGTTACAAAACAGCACCGCCAGCATTGCTGGCGGTGTGGAATCAGGCAGTCAGGCGGTGCGCGTCTTGCGCAATGACCAGTTCTTCGTTAGTTGGGATAACGAGAGCAGGGCGGGTGCCTTCTTTGTTGATGAAGCCAGACTTGCCGAAGCGGGCAGCCAGGTTACGCTCGTGATCAACGTCGAAGCCCAGAACGCCCAGTTTGCCCAGGGACAGTTCACGAACCATTGCCGCGTTCTCACCGATACCACCGGTGAAGATAACCGCGTCCAGACGACCGTCCATCAGCGCAGTGTAAGAGCCGATGTACTTCGCCAGACGGTGGCAGTAAACGTCCATTGCACGTTTAGCGTCTTCTTTCTCTGCGTAGTTGTCTTCAACGTAACGGCAGTCGCTGGTGACTTCGGTCAGACCCAGCAGGCCAGACTCTTTGGTCAGCATTTTGTTGATCTGGTCAACGCTCATGCCCAGGGTGTCGTGCAGGTGGAAGATGATCGCCGGGTCGATGTCACCGGAACGGGTACCCATCACCAGACCTTCCAGCGGGGTCAGACCCATGGAAGTATCAACACATTTACCGTTGCGGATAGCAGAAACAGAACCACCGTTGCCCAGGTGGCAGGTGATGATGTTCAGTTCTTCAACCGGCTTGTTCAGAACTTTTGCGGCTTCCTGAGTCACATAGAAGTGGCTGGTGCCGTGCGCGCCGTAGCGACGTACGCCGTGTTCTTTGTACAGGCTGTATGGCAGGGCATAGAGGTAAGACTCTTCCGGCATGGTCTGATGGAACGCGGTGTCGAATACGGCCACGTTTTTGTCTTTCAGATTCGGGAAGGATTTCAGCGCTTCAGCGATACCGATCAGGTGAGCCGGGTTGTGCAGCGGTGCGAAGGACGCAGAGTCCTTGATGCCCTGGATCACAGATTCGTCGATCACGACGGAGCTGGTGTATTTTTCGCCGCCGTGGACGATACGGTGACCAATCGCAGTCAGCTGAGCAGACAGTTCTGGTTTTTGTGCCAGAATAGTGTTAACGATAAAGTTCAGCGCTTCACTGTGAGCGGCGCCTGCACCTAAAGCCGCTTCTTGTTTGCTGCCGTCCATCTTCCACTTGATACGTGCTTCAGGCAGATGGAAACATTCGGCCAAACCAGAGAGGTATTCGTCACCGTTGAGCGCATCGATGATGGCGAATTTCAGTGAGGAGCTACCGCAGTTCAGAACCAGTACTAACTTACTCGACATGGAAGTACCTATTATTGATACGTGGCTAAAAAAACGTCAGTGAGTCTAACAGCGTAACGCATGAGGACTCAGACATTTATGATTAACATCATGCCAAACGAACATTGTGGCATGATGGAAGAAATAACTATGATTTTATGCCATTTTGCACAATTTTCAGCCAATGGCATAATATGCAATAATTTGACGAGTTAATGATTCTCGTCTAGGGCCCTATCAGGCTGGCACAGGATACCCGATACGGGGTAGAGATGACAAAATATTTTGAACGTTGTCATAGCTTGTTGTGGTTTTGCACGAAAATTTTAATTTTTATATGTGAAGTTGAGGTACAGCCATGTCGACACCAGAGAACCCGTCCGTAAATTTCTTTAGTCTGTTTCGTCGGGGACAGTATTACGCAAAGACGTGGCCGATGGAAAAGCGCCTTGCGCCGATGTTCATTGAGAATCGCACTATCCGCGCCACGCGCTATGCGATTCGCTTTATGCCGCCTGTCGCTGTCTTTACGCTGTGCTGGCAGATTGCGTTGGGCGGCCAGCTTGGCCCTGCCGTCGCGACGGCGCTCTTCGCCTTAAGCCTGCCGATGCAAGGCCTGTGGTGGTTAGGTAAACGGTCCATCACTCCGCTTCCCCCTTCTATTTTACACTGGTTTTATGAAGTGCGCGGAAAACTGGAGGAGGCCGGACAGGCGCTCGCCCCGGTCGAAGGCAAGCCGGACTACCAGGCGCTGGCGGACACGTTAAAGCGCGCTTTTAAGCAACTGGATAAAACATTTCTCGATGATTTGTGATTGATCATCGAAACGACGACGAAAAGAAGGCACAGTAACAATCAGTTACCGTGTCTTTTTTTTAAAGTGCAATGCGCTACAGGAGTCGAAAGATGGAAATGACCCATGCTCAACGTCTGATTTTGTCCAACCAGTACAAGATGATGACTATGCTTGATCCCGATAACGCTGCGCGCTACAGCCGCCTGCAAACCATCGTCGAACGCGGTTTTGGTTTGCAAATGCGCGAACTGGACCGCGAGTTTGGCGAGCTGAAAGAAGAAACCTGTCGCATCGTGATCGACATTATGGAGATGTATCACGCCCTGCACGTGTCCTGGACGAATCTCAAAGATCAGCAGTCCATCGACGAGCGCCGCGTGACCTTCTTAGGCTTTGATGCCGCAACGGAAGCGCGTTATCTGAGCTATGTTCGCTTTATGGTGAATACAGAAGGGCGCTATACCCACTTTGACGCGGGCACCCACGGCTTCAACGCGCAGACCCCTATGTGGGATAAATATCAGCGAATGCTAAGCGCGTGGCACGCCTGCCCGCGTCAGTACCATTTAAGCAGCAACGAAATTCAACAAATCATTAATGCCTGACGGAGGTGCGTGTGCAGTGTAGAGGTTTTCTGTTTGATCTGGACGGTACGCTGGTGGATTCGCTGCCGGTTGTGGAGCGTTCCTGGTGCCATTGGGCTGACAGACATGGCATAGAGCATCAGGACGTGCTGAATTTTATCCATGGCAAACAGGCCATCACCTCGCTACGGCACTTCCTGGCCGGACGCTCTGAGGACGAAATTCAGGCGGAGTTCAAATACCTGGAACATATTGAAGCCACGGATACGGACGGCATCACAGCCTTACCGGGCGCGCGCGAGCTGCTTGAGCATCTGAACGAAGCGCAGATCCCGTGGGCTATCGTTACCTCAGGCTCCATTCCCGTCGCCCACGCCCGTCACAAGGCGGCAGCTCTGCCGACGCCAGAAGTGTTTATCACGGCGGAGCGCGTAAAGCGCGGTAAACCGGAGCCCGACGCGTTTTTACTGGGCGCTGAACTGCTGGGCCTCGAGCCTGAAGAGTGCGTGGTGGTGGAAGACGCGGCCGCTGGCGTACTGGCCGGGCTGAACGCCGGAAGCCACGTTATCGCGGTGAATGTTCCGGCGGGATCTCCCCGCCTGGAGGAGGCAGACTTTGTGCTGGATTCACTGACGGCGCTGGCTGTTTCGAAAGCCTCTGACGGGGTTGTAACCGTCTCGCTAAAAATGTAATCACATGATATAGCCCCACATTGCTGGGGCTTTTTTATGGCAAAATTCCTCATCTCCCACTGACAAGGACATGTTGTGAACGGTGAACTGATTTGGGTCCTGAGCCTGCTTTTAATCGCCATCCTTCTTTTTGCAACGGGCAAGGTACGCATGGACGCCGTCGCCTTGTTTGTCATCGTCGCGTTTGTGCTGAGCGGTACGCTCACGCTGCCGGAAGCCTTCTCCGGGTTTAGCGATCCCAACGTTATCCTGATTGCCGCCCTGTTTATTATTGGTGATGGGCTGGTGCGTACCGGCGTGGCGACCATCATGGGATCGTGGCTGGTGAAGGTGGCGGGCAGCAGCGAAACCAAAATGCTGATCTACCTGATGGTGACCGTCGCCGGGCTGGGAGCGTTTATGAGCTCAACGGGCGTGGTCGCCATCTTTATCCCGGTGGTGCTGAGCGTCTCCATGCGGATGCAGATCTCGCCGTCGCGCCTGATGATGCCCCTGAGTTTTGCCGGTTTGATTAGCGGCATGATGACGCTGGTGGCAACGCCGCCGAACCTGGTCGTCAACAGCGAGCTGATCCGGGAAGGATTCCAGGGCTTCAGTTTTTTCAGCGTCACCCCGCTTGGGCTGGTCATTCTGGTGATGGGCGTGGTCTACATGCTGCTGACCCGGTTTGCCCTGAAAGGTGAAAAACAGGACAAAAATAAAGAAGGGTGGAAGCGACGCACCTTCCGCGATCTGATTAAAGAGTACCGTCTCACCGGGCGCGCGCGCCGTCTGGCTATTCGTCCCGGCTCGCCGATGGTGGGACAGCGTCTTGACGACCTGAAGCTGCGTGAGCGCTATGGCGCAAACGTGATTGGCGTAGAGCGCTGGCGTCGTTTTCGCCGGGTTATTGTCAACGTCAACGGGGTGTCGGAATTCCGCGCGCGGGACGTCCTGCTGATTGATATGTCGACCGCGGACGTGGATCTGCGCGAGTTTTGCAGCGAGCAGCTGCTGGAACCGATGGTGCTGCGCGGGGAGTATTTCTCCGATCAGGCACTGGATGTCGGCATGGCCGAAGTATCGCTGATCCCGGAATCGGAACTGCTGGGCAAAACCGTGCGGGAAATGGGGTTCCGAACCCGCTATGGCCTGAATGTCGTGGGGTTGAAGCGCGATGGCGTAGCGATGGAAGGGGCGGTGGTGGATGAGCCGATCCTGCTGGGCGATATCTTCCTTGTTGTTGGTAACTGGAAGCTAATTAGCCAGCTTGGGCAAAAAGGGCGCGATTTTGTGGTGCTCAACATGCCTGTCGAGGAGAGCGACGCGTCGCCTGCGCACAGCCAGGCGCCCCACGCGATTTTTTGTCTGGTGCTGATGGTGGCGCTGATGCTGACCGATGAAATTCCCAATCCGGTCGCGGCAATCATCGCCTGCCTGTTGATGGGCAAATTCCGCTGCATTGACGCCGAAAGCGCCTATAAAGCCATTCACTGGCCGAGCATTATCCTGATCGTCGGGATGATGCCCTTCGCCCTGGCGCTGCAAAAAACCGGCGGGGTGGATCTGATTGTTAAAGGCTTAATGGACGTTGGCGGCGGGTATGGGCCGTACATGATGCTGGTCTGTCTGTTTATCATGTGCGCCACCATCGGTCTGTTTATCTCCAATACCGCGACGGCGGTACTGATGGCGCCGATTGCGCTGGCGATGGCCAAATCCATGGGCGTGTCGCCGTATCCCTTTGCGATGATGGTCGCAATGGCGGCCTCCGCGGCATTTATGACGCCGGTCTCTTCACCGGTGAATACGCTGGTGCTGGGGCCCGGGAATTATAAGTTCAGTGATTTCGTGAAGCTGGGCGTGCCGTTCACCGTGCTGGTGATGGTGGTGTGCGTGGTGTTGATACCGGTCCTGTTCCCGTTCTGATAATTTTGCCGGGTGGCGGCTGCGCCTTACCCGGCCTGTAACCCGCAGGCCCTGCAAGCGCAGCGCCGCTGGGCAAACAGATTATAACGGTGAATCCTGGCTAATCTCATCCAGCGACAGATGGAAGCTTGGCACAAACACCTGCATAAAATAGTCCATCTCTTCGCTGCGTCGGGATTCCAGCGTTTTTTCCAGACGCGTTTTCGCCAGTAAAAATTCGTTATTCCCCGCAGACAGCTCTTCCAGACACTTCAGATAGGCGCAGAGCGCGTCGGCCTGCTTGACCAGCGACTTTTCATCTTCCGTGTACTGAAGCTCATCGATGAGCGGCTCAAAAATGTCGCGCAACTCATCCGGCACCATGTCAATCAGCTTCTGCTGGGCAATTTTCTCGATGGCCTTATATTCCTGCGCAATTTGCGAGTTGAAATATTTCACCGGCGTGGGCAGGTCGCCGGTCAGCACTTCTGACGCATCGTGGTACATCGCCAGCAGGGCGATGCGCTCTGGATTGACCTGGCCGTTGAATTTGCGGTTTTTAATGGCGGCCAGCGCATGAGCAACCATGGCAACCTGCAGGCTGTGCTCTGACACGTTCTCTGTGCGCACGTTGCGCATCAGCGGCCAGCGGTTGATGAGTTTCAGGCGGGAGAGGTGGGCAAAGAAATGACTCTGACTCATAGGTTACCTTTTGTCTTCACTGCGACAGGCATTCATTGTGCGGGGAGGGGAGGGAAGATGCAAATCAGGCTACCGAAGTAGCCTGATTTTAAGATTACTGATGGTATCCGGAGAGGAAGCGTCCGAAGCGGCTGATGGCCATTTCGAGGTCATCTTCGCGCGGCAGCGTCACGATACGCACGTGATCCGGCCACGGCCAGTTAAACGCCGTCCCCTGAACCAGCAGCACTTTTTCCTGAAGCAGGAAATCCAGCACCATTTTCTGATCGTCATGAATATTGAAGCGCTTCGCGTCAATTTTCGGGAACATATACAGCGCGCCATTCGGCTTCACGCAGGAGACGCCCGGGATATCGTTGATCAGCTCCCACGCGCGGTTACGCTGTTCGTACAGGCGACCACCGGGAACGATGAACTCGCTAATGCTCTGATAGCCGCCGAGCGCCGTCTGGATCGCGTGCTGCGCCGGAACGTTGGCACATAAACGCATCGAGGCCAGCATCTCCAGCCCTTCGATATAGCCTTTGGCGTGCTTTTTCGGGCCGTTCAGTACCATCCAGCCCTGACGGAAACCGGCCACGCGGTAGGTTTTAGACAGGCCGTTAAAGGTGACGGTCAGCAGATCCGGGGCCAGCGCAGCGATTGAGTGGTGCTGTGCCGCGTCGTACAGGATCTTGTCGTAGATTTCGTCGGCAAAGATGATCAGGTTGTGCTGGCGGGCGAGCTCGACGATCTCCATCAGCAGCTCTTTTGAGTACACCGCGCCCGTTGGGTTGTTCGGGTTAATGATCACGATGCCGCGCGTACGGGGCGTGATTTTTGCGCGAATATCATCGAGGTCCGGGAACCAGTCGGAGGACTCGTCGCACAGATAGTGCACGGCTTTCCCGCTCGACAGTGATACGGCAGCCGTCCACAGCGGATAGTCCGGCGCGGGCACCAGCATTTCGTCCCCGCTGTTCAGCAGCGCCTGCATCGCCTGCACGATCAGTTCGGAAACGCCATTGCCGATATAGATATCTTCAACGGTAACATCACGCATACCGCGCGCCTGGTAGTGCTGCATGATGGCTTTACGTGCGGAGTAAAGTCCTTTTGAATCGCAATAGCCTTGTGCAGTAGGAAGGTTGCGGATCACATCAACCAGAATTTCATCCGGCGCTTCAAAACCAAATGGCGCAGGGTTACCAATGTTGAGTTTCAGAACCTTGTTGCCTTCCTCTTCAAGGCGTTTTGCCTCTTTCAGAACCGGGCCGCGGATGTCATAACAGACGTTATCTAGCTTGCTGGATTTTTCGATAGGGGACATGAACCTTTAACCTTTTCGCTATTATTGCCGCTCCCTGCCGTGGAAGTCAGCACGGAATAATGTACTCCCCCCTCGCTTCGTTTTGAAGGGTGTGCAGTAGAAGATTTTGTGCCTGGAGCAAAATTTTGATAAATCTTTTTCGCTGTGCGTTAGCTTTTTTACTGTCTTAAAGTTGTGCGCATGGCACGATGATAGGTTAAATGTGCTATTCATTTGTCAGAATTCTGTATATTGTGCTGGTAAAAATAAGTGGTGAACCTGACAACGGTAGCAATCACCCTGCGTGACTTTTCGTAAAACCTGAATGCTTGATACATGTTCCTGTAAAAGCATAATGTGGCTAAAAGTTACTCATGTGAAATTAATGTTAAGTGCCATTAATGAATGGTCTTAATCTAAATTAAAATTTATTTATTATTAACCTATAAAATGCAACTTTAGTTAATTTTAATAAAATTAGTTTAGAAGCTTAACATTCTTCTTTAATCCTCAATATTGCAATAAGACTTATAAATAAAGTGGATTTGGGTTAAGATGTCTTTCAGGAAAGCAGAGGACAGATGCAAAAATTTTGTATATCTGGCACTGACTTTTCGAATTAATTGATTGTTATTGTTGGAGTTATCTCTGGCTGGAATGTGTCGCACATCTCCTGCTACGTTGACAGCGCTGCGATAAAGATGGCAGAAAAGGTGTTATACCTTTAATGTAATTTACATAAACCTGCGAACATCTAAATATCCTGAACGTTTAAGAGAATAAAAATAACGTCATGAAACGTGCTTTCTGACTGTTGATATAAAGCAGCACAATAACTATCTGTCAGGCAGTCTGCCGGGCCGGGATGCGAGGGAAAACCTTCAGAGGGAATTGCTTAACTGTTACACACAGCTTCAACCCGGGCAGCTCCGCACGAGCAACCTGAAAGTGAATAGATATGATAAATGCAAATCGTCCGATAATGAATCTCGACCTCGATCTGCTGAGAACGTTTGTTGCGGTCGCCGATCTCAACACTTTTGCAGCAGCTGCTGCCGCCGTTTGCCGAACTCAGTCCGCCGTTAGCCAGCAAATGCAGCGGCTGGAGCAACTGGTTGGTAAAGAGCTTTTTGCACGTCACGGGCGTAATAAGCTCTTAACGGAACACGGTATTCAGCTACTGGGTTATGCCAGGAAAATTCTTCGCTTTAATGATGAAGCATGTATGTCATTAATGTTTAGCAACCTTCAAGGGGTGCTAACGTTAGGCGCATCTGATGAGTCAGCGGATACTATATTGCCGTTTCTTCTCAACCGTATTAGTTCGGTTTATCCGAAGCTTGCGCTGGACGTTAGCGTAAAACGTAATGCCTTTATGGTTGAGATGTTAAATGAGCACAAAGTCGACCTTGTGGTGACGACGCATCGTCCCGGGCAGTTTGATTGCCTGACGCTGCGCACATCACCTACACACTGGTATTGCGCAGCCGAGTACGTGCTGCAAAAAGGGGAGCCGGTTCCGCTGGTCTTGCTGGATGACCCGAGCCCGTTCCGCGATATGGTGCTCACGGCGCTGAATGAGGCCAACATTCCGTGGCGTCTGGCGTATGTGGCTTCCACGCTGCCAGCGGTTCGTGCCGCCGTGAAGGCCGGTCTGGGCGTAACGGCCCGTCCGGTAGAGATGATGAGCCCCGATCTGCGCGTTCTGGGGAAATCCGACGGTCTTCCTGCGCTGCCGGATACGGAGTATCTGCTCTGCCACAATTCGTCCAGCCATAACGAGTTGGCCAAAGTGGTGTTCGAGGCGATGGAAAACTACCATAACCCGTGGCAATTCGAGCGCGTTACCTCCGAAGGGGGGGATGACTCCCTGATCGTCGAAGGGGATTTTGAGTGATCGATAGCTCAATATTCTGGTAACAAAATGTAAGTGTAAAAAACAGCCACTCGTGTGATTTTCACATGCAGTGGCTTTTTTTACGCAATAATACCCGCTTATGGCGCAAGGGTTTTCAGGATACTCTCTTATTTATCAATAAGCTGAATACTTTTGCTTAAAACTTGTCCGTTTTCCGTTCTAACTTCGCCCATATCCCTCTCATGTTAAAAAAACAGGAAATATGTTGCCGTTTTCCATGTTGAATTAACAAAAGCGTGTCGCAGATCAAGAAAATACTCCTATTTGGGGGGAGGAATCGTTGGCAAATCCTGTCAAAATAGGAGGGTTATTTTTTTTACTTCCGAAACGGACACGATTCAACAACATACATTTGACGGAATGTCATGCACCCACCAGGGTTAAAGGGCACCAAATGTTAATGAGAATCGCTCGATGTAATTTAATGTGAAGAAACCTTTGTTAAAGTTGACAATAGGTTATAGAAAGGAGTAAAAAACCCCATCATTTTGCTGTCTACGTCTCATTTCTGACAGTTAGTGTAAGGTTATTTGTTCCTCCCCATGAATCGATGTGATGCCCATCTGCCAGCAAGAGCAGTGTCGTTGGTATCACTTTTGATGAGTAAGCAATGAGTATGTCAACATCCACAGAAGTCATCGCTCATCACTGGGCATTCGCAATCTTTCTTATTGTAGCCATTGGCCTGTGCTGCCTGATGTTAGTCGGCGGCTGGTTCCTGGGCGGTCGCGCCCGTGCAAGGCACAAAAACACACCTTTCGAATCAGGTATTGATTCAGTAGGTTCCGCTCGCTTACGCCTGTCTGCCAAGTTCTATCTGGTAGCCATGTTCTTCGTCATCTTCGACGTGGAAGCGCTTTACCTTTTCGCATGGTCAACGTCCATCCGCGAAAGTGGTTGGGTGGGCTTTGTCGAGGCCGCAATTTTCATTTTAGTGCTACTGGCCGGTCTGGTTTATCTGGTGCGTATTGGCGCGCTTGACTGGACGCCTGCGCGTTCACGTCGTGAACACATCAACCCGGAAAACAGTATCTCTAATCGTCAGCAGTAACAGCGAGGCAATAAGATGGATTATACGCTCACCCGCATAGATCCTAACGGTGAGAATGACCGTTACCCCCTGCAAAAACAGGAGATCGTAACCGACCCCCTGGAGCAAGAAGTCAATAAAAGCGTGTACATGGGCAAGCTCGAACATGCCATGCACGATATGGTCAACTGGGGTCGTAAGAACTCCATCTGGCCTTACAACTTTGGTCTTTCTTGCTGCTACGTTGAAATGGTGACGTCATTCACTGCGGTGCATGACGTTGCGCGTTTTGGGGCCGAGGTACTCCGTGCTTCCCCGCGTCAGGCTGACCTGATGGTGGTTGCCGGTACGTGCTTTACCAAGATGGCACCTGTTATTCAGCGTCTGTATGACCAGATGCTGGAGCCAAAATGGGTTATCTCCATGGGCGCATGTGCAAACTCTGGCGGTATGTACGACATTTATTCCGTCGTGCAGGGCGTAGATAAATTTATCCCAGTGGATGTGTACATCCCGGGTTGTCCGCCACGTCCGGAAGCCTACATGCAGGCGCTGATGCTGCTGCAGGAATCTATTGGTAAAGAACGTCGCCCACTGTCGTGGGTTGTTGGCGATCAGGGTGTGTATCGCGCGAACATGCAGTCTGAGCGCGAGCGTAAACGTGGTGAACGTATTGCCGTCACCAATCTGCGTACGCCTGACGAAATTTAATTTGCGCCTGTAGGCCTGGAGAACACCTTCGCATATCACTACTCAAATAGCGCGAAGCCAGGCTCAACAGTCACCACGGACCATTTGCAATGGTGAACAATATGACCGACTTAACCGCGCAAGAAGCCGCCTGGCAGACCCGGGATCATCTGGATGACCCAGTCATTGGCGAACTGCGCAACCGTTTTGGGCCGGATGCCTTTACTGTTCAGGCTACCCGCACCGGGGTACCCGTTGTTTGGGTGAAGCGTGAGCAATTGCTGGAAGTTGTCGATTTCCTTAAGAAATTGCCAAAACCGTACGTCATGCTGTTTGACTTACACGGCATGGATGAACGTCTGCGTACCCACCGCCAGGGTCTCCCTGCTGCGGATTTTTCCGTTTTCTACCACCTGATCTCAATAGACCGTAATACGGATATCATGCTCAAGGTGGCATTGTCTGAAAACGACATGCATCTGCCGACGATCACCAAACTTTTCCCGAACGCGAACTGGTATGAGCGTGAAACATGGGAAATGTTCGGCATGACCTTCGACGGCCACCCGCATCTGACGCGCATCATGATGCCGCAGACTTGGACCGGCCACCCGCTGCGTAAAGACTACCCTGCGCGTGCAACCGAATTCGATCCGTTTGAGCTGACCAAAGCCAAGCAGGACCTGGAAATGGAAGCGCTGACCTTCAAGCCGGAAGACTGGGGCATGAAGCGCGGTACCGACAACGAGGACTTTATGTTCCTTAACCTCGGTCCAAACCACCCGTCTGCGCACGGTGCATTCCGTATTATCCTTCAGCTTGATGGCGAAGAGATTGTCGACTGCGTTCCGGACATCGGCTACCACCACCGTGGCGCTGAAAAGATGGGCGAGCGTCAGTCCTGGCACAGCTACATTCCGTATACCGACCGTATTGAGTACCTCGGCGGCTGCGTCAACGAAATGCCATACGTGCTGGCCGTTGAGAAACTGGCGGGTATCGTTACGCCGGATCGCGTTAACGTGATTCGCGTTATGCTGTCAGAACTGTTCCGTATCAACAGCCACCTGCTGTACATCTCCACGTTCATTCAGGACGTCGGCGCGATGACCCCGGTCTTCTTCGCCTTTACCGACCGTCAGAAAATCTACGATCTGGTGGAAGCGATTACCGGTTTCCGTATGCACCCTGCCTGGTTCCGTATCGGCGGCGTGGCACACGATCTGCCGCGCGGCTGGGACCGTCTGCTGCGTGAGTTCCTCGACTGGATGCCAAAACGTCTGGCGTCATACGAGAAAGCCGCGCTGCGTAACACCATCCTGAAAGGCCGTTCCCAGGGCGTTGCTGCCTACGGCGCGAAAGAAGCGCTGGAGTGGGGTACGACAGGTGCAGGCCTGCGTGCGACCGGTATTGATTTCGACGTGCGTAAAGCCCGTCCTTACTCTGGCTACGAGAACTTCGACTTTGAAGTCCCGGTGGGCGGCGGTGTTTCCGACTGCTACACCCGCGTGATGCTGAAAGTGGAAGAGCTGCGCCAGAGTCTGCGCATCCTTGAGCAGTGCCTCAACAACATGCCGGAAGGCCCGTTCAAGGCGGATCACCCGCTGACGACGCCGCCACCGAAAGAGCGCACGCTGCAGCATATCGAAACCCTGATCACCCACTTCCTGCAGGTTTCCTGGGGTCCGGTCATGCCGGCGCAAGAATCCTTCCAGATGATTGAAGCGACCAAGGGTATTAACAGTTACTACCTGACCAGTGACGGCAGCACCATGAGCTACCGTACCCGCGTGCGTACGCCGAGCTTTGCGCACCTGCAGCAGATCCCGTCCGCCATCCGCGGCAGTCTGGTCTCCGACCTGATTGTGTATCTGGGTAGTATCGATTTTGTTATGTCAGATGTGGACCGCTAATTATGCACGAGAATCAACAACCACAAACCGAGGCTTTTGAGCTGAGTGAAGCAGAACGTGCCGCCATTGAGCACGAGATGCACCACTACGAAGACCCGCGTGCGGCGTCCATTGAAGCGCTGAAAATCGTACAGAAACAGCGTGGTTGGGTGCCGGATGGGGCGATCTATGAGATCGCGAAAGTGCTGGGTATTCCGGCAAGTGACGTAGAAGGCGTAGCCACGTTCTACAGCCAGATCTTCCGTCAGCCGGTCGGCCGCCATGTGATCCGCTACTGTGACAGCGTTGTCTGCCACATCACCGGTTATCAGGGCATTCAGGCTGCGATTGAGAAAAAGCTCAATATCAAGCCGGGCCAGACCACGTTCGATGGACGCTTTACCCTGCTGCCAACCTGCTGCCTGGGTAACTGCGACAAGGGGCCGACCATGATGATTGATGAGGATACTCACAGCCATCTGACGCCGGAAGCGATTCCTGACCTGCTGGAGCAGTACAAATGAAAACTGTAATTCGTACTGCTGAGACGCATCCGCTGACCTGGCGTCTGCGCGATGACAAACAGCCGGTATGGCTCGACGAATACCAGAGCAAAAACGGCTATGCCGGCGCGCGTAAAGCCCTTGGCGGCATGGCGCCGGATGACATCGTTAACGCGGTGAAAGACTCCGGCCTGAAAGGGCGCGGCGGTGCGGGCTTCTCCACCGGTCTGAAGTGGAGCCTGATGCCGAAAGACGAATCCATGAACATCCGTTACCTGCTGTGTAACGCCGATGAAATGGAGCCGGGCACCTATAAAGACCGCCTGCTGATGGAACAGCTGCCGCACCTGCTGGTGGAAGGCATGCTGATCTCCGCGTTTGCGCTGAAAGCGTACCGTGGCTACATCTTCCTGCGCGGTGAGTACATCGAAGCAGCGGAAAACCTGCGTCGCGCGATTGCCGAAGCCACCGAAGCGGGCCTGCTGGGTAAAAACATCCTGGGCACCGGCTTTGACTTTGAACTGTTCGTGCACACCGGCGCAGGGCGTTATATCTGCGGCGAAGAAACCGCGCTGATTAACTCCCTGGAAGGCCGCCGCGCGAACCCGCGTTCCAAGCCACCGTTCCCGGCAAGTTCCGGCGTATGGGGTAAACCGACCTGCGTAAACAACGTTGAAACCCTGTGTAACGTTCCGGCTATCCTCGCCAACGGCGTGGAGTGGTATCAGGGCATCTCCTCAAGCAAAGATGCCGGTACCAAGCTGATGGGCTTCTCTGGTCGCGTTAAAAATCCTGGCGTCTGGGAACTGCCGTTCGGTACCACCGCACGTGAAATTCTTGAGGACTACGCTGGCGGCATGCGCGATGGCCTGAAATTCAAAGCCTGGCAGCCGGGTGGGGCAGGGACCGACTTCCTGACCGAAGCCCATCTTGACCTGCCAATGGAATTCGAAAGCATTGGTAAAGCAGGCAGCCGTCTGGGTACGGCGCTGGCGATGGCCGTCGACCACGAGATCGGCATGGTCTCGCTGGTGCGTAACCTGGAAGAGTTCTTCGCCCGCGAGTCCTGCGGCTGGTGCACACCGTGCCGTGATGGCCTGCCGTGGAGCGTGAAGATCCTGCGTGCAATCGAACGTGGCGAAGGCCAGCCTGGGGATATCGAGACGCTTGAGCAACTGTGTCGATTCTTAGGCCCGGGTAAAACCTTCTGTGCCCACGCACCGGGTGCCGTCGAACCTCTGCAGAGCGCGATCAAATATTTCCGCGACGAGTTCGAAGCAGGCATCAAGCAGCCGTTCAGCAATACCCATGCTATCAATGGGATTCAGCCGAACCTGCTTAAAGCGCGCTGGTAACGACAAGAATTTTGATTAACGCTCGGTTTCGACCGAGCCAACTGGAAGCATGCTAATGGCTACGATTCATGTAGACGGCAAAGAATACGAAGTCAACGGGGCGGACAACCTGCTGGAAGCTTGTCTGTCTCTTGGCCTCGATATTCCGTACTTTTGCTGGCATCCGGCGCTGGGCAGCGTCGGTGCTTGCCGCCAGTGTGCGGTGAAGCAATATCAAAACGCGGAAGACACGCGTGGTCGCCTGGTGATGTCCTGTATGACGCCAGCCACCGAAGGCACTTTTATTTCGATTGATGACGAAGAAGCGAAACAGTTCCGCGAAAGCGTTGTGGAATGGTTGATGACCAACCACCCGCACGACTGTCCGGTCTGTGAAGAGGGCGGTAACTGCCACCTTCAGGATATGACCGTGATGACCGGCCACAGCTTCCGTCGCTATCGCTTTACCAAGCGTACCCACCGTAACCAGGACCTGGGGCCGTTCATCTCTCACGAAATGAACCGCTGCATCGCCTGCTACCGCTGCGTGCGTTACTACAAAGACTACGCAGACGGTCAGGATCTGGGCGTATATGGCGCGCACGATAACGTCTACTTCGGTCGTCCGGAAGACGGTACGCTTGAAAGCGAATTCTCCGGTAACCTGGTAGAAATCTGCCCGACCGGTGTATTCACGGATAAAACTCACTCCGAGCGTTACAACCGCAAATGGGACATGCAGTTTGCGCCAAGCATCTGCCAGCAGTGTTCCCTCGGCTGTAACACCAGCCCGGGTGAGCGTTACGGCGAGCTGCGTCGTATCGAAAACCGTTACAACGGCACCGTTAACCACTACTTCCTCTGCGACCGCGGTCGTTTCGGCTATGGCTATGTGAACCTGAAAGACCGTCCGCGTCAGCCGGTTCAGCGCCGTGGCGACGACTTCATTACCCTGAACGCTGAACAGGCGATGCAGGGCGCGGCAGATATTCTGCGCCAGTCGAAGAAAGTGATCGGTATCGGCTCCCCGCGCGCCAGCATCGAAAGCAACTTCGCGCTGCGCGAGCTGGTTGGCGCGGAAAACTTCTATACCGGTATCGCCCAGGGCGAGCAGGAACGTCTGCAGCTGGTACTGAAAGTGCTGCGTGAAGGCGGTATTCATACCCCTGCGCTGCGCGAAATCGAATCTTATGATGCGGTCCTGGTGCTGGGTGAAGACCTGACGCAGACGGGCGCACGTGCGGCTCTGGCGGTTCGTCAGGCGGTGAAGGGTAAAGCACGTGAAATGGCGGCCGCGCAGAAAGTGGCTGACTGGCAGATTGCGGCGATCCTGAACATCGGCCAGCGCGCGAAGCATCCTCTGTTTGTGACCAACGTCGACAACACCCGTCTGGACGATATCGCCGCGTGGACCTACTGCGCGCCGGTTGAAGATCAGGCGCGCCTCGGCTTTGCGATTGCCCACGCGCTGGACAGCAGCTCGCCGGCCGTTGAACTGGATCGCGACCTGCAGAACAAGGTCGACGTGATTGTTCAGGCCCTGGCAGGTGCGAAAAAACCGCTGATTATTTCCGGTACCAACGCCGGCAGCGCGGAGATCATTCAGGCGGCAGCCAACGTTGCTAAAGCCCTGAAAGGCCGCGGTGCGGACGTCGGTGTGACCATGATTGCCCGTGCGGTGAACAGCATTGGTCTGGGCATGATCGGCGGCGGCTCGCTGGAAGCAGCGTTAAGCGAACTGGAGTCCGGTGCCGCTGACGCCGTTGTGGTGCTGGAAAACGATCTGCATCGCCACGCCTCTGCCGCTCGCGTTGACGCCGCGCTCTCCAAAGCGCCGCTGGTAATGGTCATTGACCATCAGCGCACCGCGATCATGGACAAAGCGCACCTGGTGCTCTCTGCGGCAAGCTTCGCAGAAAGCGACGGTACCGTTATCAACAACGAAGGCCGCGCCCAGCGTTTCTTCCAGGTTTACGATCCGGCGTACTACGACAGCAACACCGTGATGCTGGAAAGCTGGCGCTGGCTGCACTCCCTGCACAGCACCGTGCAGAGCCGTGAAGTGGACTGGACGCAGCTCGACCACGTTATCGACGCGGTAGTGGAAAAACTGCCTCAGCTGGCAGGCATTAAAGATGCCGCACCTGAAGCAAGCTTCCGCATTCGCGGCCAGAAACTGGCGCGTGAACCGCACCGTTACAGCGGCCGTACCGCGATGCGCGCCAATATCAGCGTGCACGAACCGCGCCAGCCGCAGGATAAAGACACCATGTTCGCCTTCTCTATGGAAGGGAACAACCAGCCGTCTGCGCCGCGTTCGCAAATCCCATTCGCATGGGCGCCGGGCTGGAACTCCCCGCAGGCATGGAACAAGTTCCAGGCTGAAGTGGGTGGCTCCCTGCGTCACGGCGATCCGGGCGTGCGTCTGATTGAAGCCTCCGAAACCGGTCTGGACTTCTTCACCGCCGTACCGGCGAGCTTCCAGGCGCAGGATGGCAGCTGGCGTATCGCGCCGTACTACCATCTGTTCGGTAGCGACGAGCTGTCTCAGCGTTCGCCTGTCTTCCAGACCCGTATGCCGCAGCCTTACATCAAGCTCAACCCGGCGGATGCCGCGAAGCTTGGCGTAAACGCGGGCGCGAACATCGCCTTTAGCTATGACGGCCAGACAATCAGCCTGCCGCTGATTATCTCCGAAGGTCTGACAGCAGGGCAGGTGGGTCTGCCGATGGGTATGCCTGGCATCGCGCCGGTTCTGGCGGGTGCGCGTCTTGATAATCTGCAGGAGGCAAAAGCATGAGTTGGTTAACGCCGGATCTTATCGACATCCTGCTGAGCATTCTGAAAGCGATCGTTATCCTGCTGGTGGTGGTCACCTGCGGCGCGTTCATGAGCTTTGGTGAACGTCGTCTGCTCGGTCTGTTCCAGAACCGTTACGGACCGAACCGCGTGGGCTGGGGTGGTTCACTCCAGCTGGTCGCGGACATGATCAAGATGTTCTTTAAAGAGGACTGGATCCCACGCTTCTCTGACCGTGTGATCTTTACTCTGGCACCGATGATCGCCTTCACCTCGCTGCTGCTGGCGTTTGCTATCGTTCCGGTCAGCCCGACCTGGGTGGTCGCTGACCTGAACATCGGCATTCTGTTCTTCCTGATGATGGCAGGCCTCGCGGTGTACGCGGTGCTGTTCGCAGGCTGGTCCAGTAACAACAAATACTCGCTGCTGGGTGCGATGCGTGCTTCCGCGCAGACGCTGAGCTACGAAGTGTTCCTGGGTCTCTCCCTGATGGGCGTGGTGGCGCAGGCCGGTTCATTCAACATGACCGACATCGTCAATAACCAGGCTGACATCTGGAACGTTATCCCGCAGTTCTTTGGGTTTATTACCTTTGCTATCGCGGGCGTGGCGGTGTGTCACCGTCACCCGTTTGACCAGCCAGAAGCCGAACAGGAACTGGCCGACGGTTACCACATCGAATATTCCGGTATGAAATTCGGTCTGTTCTTCGTGGGCGAGTACATCGGTATCGTCACCATTTCCGCGTTGATGGTAACGCTGTTCTTCGGTGGCTGGCATGGCCCGTTCTTACCGCCGTTCATCTGGTTCGCGCTGAAAACCGCGTTCTTCATGATGATGTTCATTTTGATTCGCGCAGCGTTACCGCGTCCGCGTTATGACCAGGTAATGTCCTTCGGCTGGAAAGTGTGCCTGCCGCTGACGCTCGTCAACTTGTTGGTAACGGCGGCTGTCATTCTCTGGCAGCAGCCATAAGGGGCTATAGACCATGACCTTAAAAGAATTACTGGTAGGCTTTGGTACCCAGGTACGCAGTATCTGGATGATCGGCCTGCACGCGTTTGCCAAACGCGAAACCCGGATGTACCCGGAAGAGCCGGTATATCTGCCGCCGCGCTACCGTGGCCGTATCGTGCTGACGCGCGACCCGGACGGTTCCGAGCGCTGCGTTGCCTGTAACCTGTGTGCGGTAGCGTGTCCGGTCGGCTGTATCTCTCTGCAGAAAGCAGAGACGGTAGACGGCCGCTGGTACCCTGAGTTCTTCCGCATCAACTTCTCACGCTGCATTTTCTGCGGTCTGTGTGAAGAAGCGTGCCCAACCACGGCGATTCAGCTGACTCCAGACTTCGAGCTGGGTGAGTACAAGCGTCAGGACCTGGTGTACGAGAAAGAGGATCTGCTGATTTCCGGTCCGGGCAAATACCCGGAATATAACTTCTACCGGATGGCGGGTATGGCAATCGACGGCAAAGATAAGGGCGAAGCAGAGAACGAAGCTAAGCCTATCGACGTCAAGAGCCTGTTACCGTAAGGAGAGGGCAATGGAATTCGCTTTTTATATCTGTGGCCTTATCGCCATCCTGGCTACGCTGCGAGTGATTACGCACACCAATCCGGTGCATGCGCTGCTGTACTTAATCATCTCGCTGCTGGCCATTTCCGGGGTGTTCTTCGCACTGGGCGCGCACTTCGCCGGTGCGCTGGAAATCATCGTCTACGCCGGGGCCATCATGGTGCTGTTCGTGTTCGTGGTGATGATGCTGAACCTGGGCGGCTCTGAAATTGAGCAGGAACGTCAGTGGTTAAAACCGCAGGTGTGGATTGGCCCGGCAATTTTGTCGGCCATCATGCTGGCGGTGATTGTTTACGCCATTCTGGGCGTCAACGATCAGGGCATCGACGGCACGCCGATCGGCGCTAAAGAGGTTGGTATTACCCTCTTTGGCCCATACGTTCTGGCGGTTGAACTGGCCTCAATGCTGCTGCTGGCAGGTCTGGTTGTTGCTTTCCACGTTGGCCGCGAAGAGCGTGCTGGCGAGGTGCTGAGCAACCGCACTGACGACCGCGCGAAAAGAAAAACGGAGGAGCGCGCATGATCCCCTTAACACATGGACTGATCCTCGCTGCGATTTTATTCGTTCTGGGTCTGACCGGTCTGGTTATCCGCCGCAATCTGCTGTTTATGCTGATCGGTCTGGAAATCATGATTAACGCCTCCGCGCTGGCCTTCGTGGTCGCCGGAAGCTACTGGGGCCAGACCGATGGTCAGGTGATGTACATTCTCGCCATCAGCCTCGCGGCTGCCGAAGCGAGTATTGGCCTGGCGCTGTTGCTGCAGCTCCATCGTCGCCGCCAGAACCTGAACATCGATTCAGTAAGTGAGTTGCGTGGATGAACATGCTTGCCTTAACCATTATTTTTCCGCTGATTGGCTTCGTGCTGCTGGCGTTTTCTCGCGGCCGCTGGTCTGAGAATCTGTCTGCGACCGTGGGCATTGGCTCCATCGGTCTGGCTGCGCTGGTGACGGCGTATGCGGGTATCGACTTCTTTAACAACGGACGTCAGCCTTTCAGCGTGCCGCTGTGGACCTGGATGTCGGTCGGTGATTTCAACATCGGCTTCAACCTGGTGCTGGACGGCCTCTCGCTGACCATGCTCTCCGTGGTCACCGGCGTGGGCTTCCTGATCCACATGTTCGCCTCCTGGTATATGCGCGGTGAAGAGGGTTACTCCCGCTTCTTCGCCTACACCAACCTGTTTATCGCCAGCATGGTTGTTCTGGTGCTGGCCGATAACCTGCTGCTGATGTATCTGGGCTGGGAAGGCGTAGGTCTGTGTTCTTACCTGCTGATCGGTTTCTACTACACCGATCCGAAGAATGGCGCAGCGGCCATGAAAGCGTTCGTCGTGACCCGCGTGGGTGACGTCTTCCTCGCTTTCGCGCTGTTCATTCTTTACAACGAACTGGGCACGCTGAACTTCCGCGAAATGGTGGAACTGGCGCCGGCGCACTTCGCTGCTGGCAACAACATGCTGTGGTGGGCAACGCTGATGCTGCTGGGTGGCGCCGTGGGTAAATCCGCGCAGCTGCCGTTGCAGACCTGGCTGGCCGACGCGATGGCGGGTCCAACCCCTGTCTCCGCGCTGATCCACGCCGCAACCATGGTAACCGCCGGTGTCTACCTGATTGCGCGTACCCATGGCCTGTTCCTGATGACCCCGGAAATTCTGCATCTGGTGGGTATCGTCGGTGCGGTCACGCTGGTGCTGGCAGGCTTTGCCGCGCTGGTGCAGACCGACATCAAACGTGTTCTCGCGTATTCCACCATGAGCCAGATTGGTTACATGTTCCTGGCGCTGGGCGTTCAGGCGTGGGACGCAGCCATTTTCCACCTGATGACGCACGCGTTCTTTAAAGCGCTGCTGTTCCTCTCATCCGGTTCCGTGATCCTGGCCTGCCATCACGAGCAGAACATCTTCAAGATGGGCGGACTGCGTAAGTCCATTCCGCTGGTGTATGTCTGCTTCCTGGTGGGCGGCGCGGCGCTGGCGGCACTGCCGCTGATTACCGCGGGCTTCTTCAGTAAGGACGAAATCCTTGCGGGTGCCATGGCGAATGGTCATATCAATCTGATGGTTGCGGGTCTGGTCGGTGCGTTCATGACCTCCCTGTATACCTTCCGTATGATTTTCATCGTATTCCACGGTAAAGAACAAATTCACGCTCACGCAGGGAAGGGGATCACCCACCACCTGCCGCTGATTGTGCTGCTGGTACTGTCCACCTTCGTTGGCGCGATGATTGTGCCACCGCTGCAGGGCGTACTGCCAGACACCACCGAGCTTGAGCACGGTCGCGTTCTGACGCTTGAAATCACCTCCGGTGTGGTCGCTATCGCGGGCATCCTGATCGCTGCATGGCTGTGGCTGGGCAAACGTACGCTGGTGACTGCCGTTGCCAACAGTGCGCCGGGCCGTCTGCTGGGCACCTGGTGGTACAACGCGTGGGGCTTCGACTGGCTGTACGACATGATCTTCGTTAAGCCGTTCCTGGGCATTGCGTGGCTGCTGAAGCGCGACCCACTGAACAGCCTGATGAATATCCCGGCGATCCTTTCCCGCTTTGCAGGTAAAGGCCTGCTGTACAGCGAGAACGGTTACCTGCGCTGGTATGTGGCGTCCATGAGCATCGGTGCGGTTGTCGTGCTGGCGCTGCTGATGGTGTTGCGTTGATCGTTAAGTGAATTTTATTCGAATTCGTTGAAAATCAGGCCCCTGCTGGGGGCCTTAAAAAGGAATGTAAATCGCCATGTTACTACCCTGGCTAATATTAATTCCCTTCATCGGCGGCTTCCTGTGCTGGCAGACTGAACGCTTTGGCGTGAAGATGCCGCGCTGGATCGCGCTGATCACCATGGGATTGACGCTCGCGCTTGGCCTGCAACTGTGGTTGCAGGGCGGTTACTCACTGACCCAGTCTGCAGGCATTCCGCAGTGGCAGTCTGAGTTCATCCTGCCGTGGATCCCGCGTTTCGGCATTACGATCCACCTGGCGATTGACGGTCTGTCGCTGCTGATGGTGGTGCTGACCGGTCTGCTCGGCGTTCTGGCGGTACTTTGCTCCTGGCGAGAAATCGAAAAATACCAGGGCTTCTTCCACCTGAACCTGATGTGGATCCTGGGCGGCGTGATCGGCGTGTTCCTTGCCATCGACATGTTCCTGTTCTTCTTCTTCTGGGAGATGATGCTGGTGCCGATGTACTTCCTGATCGCGCTGTGGGGCCACAAGGCGTCCGACGGTAAAACGCGTATCACGGCGGCAACCAAGTTCTTCATCTATACCCAGGCGAGTGGTCTGGTGATGTTGATTGCTATTCTGGCGCTGGTGTTTGTTCACCACAACGCGACCGGAACCTGGACCTTCAACTACGAAGATCTGCTGAAAACGCCAATGTCCCACGGCGTTGAATACCTGCTGATGCTGGGCTTCTTCATCGCGTTCGCGGTGAAAATGCCGGTTGTTCCGCTGCACGGCTGGCTGCCAGACGCGCACTCTCAGGCACCAACGGCGGGTTCCGTTGACCTGGCGGGCATCTTGCTGAAAACGGCGGCCTACGGTCTGCTGCGTTTCGCACTGCCGCTGTTCCCGAATGCCTCCGCTGAGTTCGCACCGATTGCCATGTGGCTGGGTGTGATCGGTATCTTCTACGGTGCCTGGATGGCCTTCACGCAGTACGACATCAAGCGTCTGATTGCCTACACATCCGTTTCCCACATGGGCTTCGTGCTGATTGCTATCTACACCGGCAGCCAGCTGGCGTACCAGGGCGCGGTGATCCAGATGATTGCGCACGGTTTGTCCGCAGCCGGCCTCTTCATCCTGTGCGGTCAGCTGTACGAACGTCTGCATACCCGCGACATGCGCATGATGGGCGGCCTGTGGAGCAAAATTAAATGGCTGCCAGCGCTGTCCATGTTCTTTGCAGTGGCTACCCTGGGGATGCCGGGTACCGGTAACTTCGTCGGCGAATTTATGATTCTGTTCGGCAGCTTCAAAGTGGTACCGGTGATTACCGTGATCTCCACCTTTGGTCTGGTGTTCGCTTCCGTGTATTCGCTGGCGATGCTGCACCGCGCCTACTTCGGTAAAGCGAAGAGCGAAATTGCTGCACAAGAACTGCCGGGGATGTCGCTGCGTGAGCTGTTCATCATCCTGCTGCTGGTCGTACTGCTGGTGCTGCTGGGCTTCTTCCCACAGCCGATTCTGGATACCTCGCATAGCGCGATGGGTAACATCCAGCAGTGGTTTGTTAATTCTGCTTCTACTACAAGGCCGTAATTCGCCATGACAATAACTCCACAACAACTGATCGCGCTGCTACCGCTGCTGATCGTCGGATTGACGGTGGTGGTTGTGATGCTCTCCATTGCGTGGCGACGCAATCACTTCCTGAATGCCACGCTGTCGGTCATCGGCCTGAACGCCGCGTTAGTCTCTCTCTGGTTTGTTGGCCAGGGTGGGGCGATGGACGTCACCCCGCTGATGCGCGTTGACGGTTACGCCATGCTGTATACCGGTCTGGTGCTGCTGGCGAGCCTGGCAACCTGTACCTTTGCGTACCCGTGGCTCGAAGGCTACAACGACAACAAAGAAGAGTTTTACCTGCTGGTTCTGATTGCCGCGCTGGGCGGCATTCTGCTGGCGAATGCGAACCACCTGGCCGCGCTGTTCCTCGGTATTGAGCTGATCTCTCTGCCGCTGTTCGGCCTGATTGGTTACGCCTTCCGTCAGAAGCGCTCCCTGGAAGCAAGCATCAAGTACACCATTCTGTCTGCTGCGGCATCCTCGTTCCTGCTGTTTGGTATTGCGCTGCTGTACGCACAGTCCGGTAACCTCTCTTTCATGGCGCTCGGCAAGAGCCTCGGTGACGGCATGCTGCATGAGCCGCTGCTGCTGGCGGGTCTGGGCATGATGATTGTTGGCCTCGGCTTCAAACTCTCTCTGGTGCCGTTCCACCTGTGGACGCCAGACGTATACCAGGGCGCCCCGGCTCCTGTATCGACCTTCCTGGCGACGGCGAGCAAGATCGCTATCTTCGGTGTGGTCATGCGTCTGTTCCTGTACGCGCCTGTGGGTGACAGCGAAGCGGTTCGCGTGGTGCTGGGCATTATCGCGTTCGTCTCCATCATCTTCGGTAACCTGATGGCGCTGAGCCAGACCAACATCAAGCGTCTGCTGGGCTACTCGTCTATCTCTCATCTGGGCTACCTGATGGTGGCGCTGATTGCGCTGCAGAGCGGCGAGATGTCAATGGAAGCCGTGGGCGTGTATCTGGCCGGTTACCTGTTCAGCAGCCTCGGCGCCTTCGGCGTGGTGAGCCTGATGTCCAGCCCGTACCGTGGCCCGGATGCCGATTCACTGTTCTCCTACCGTGGTCTGTTCTGGCACCGTCCGATCCTGTCCGCGGTAATGACCGTGATGATGCTCTCTCTGGCAGGTATCCCGATGACGCTCGGCTTTATCGGTAAGTTCTACGTGCTGGCCGTCGGTGTGCAGGCGCACCTGTGGTGGCTGACCGCGGGCGTGGTTATCGGCTCCGCGATTGGTCTCTACTACTACCTGCGTGTTGCCGTGAGCCTGTACCTGAGCGCGCCTCAGCAGCTCAACCGTGATGCCCCAACCAACTGGCAGTACAGCGCCGGTGGTATCGTCGTGCTTATCTCCGCACTGCTGGTGCTGATCTTCGGTATCTATCCGCAGCCGCTGATTGATATCGTGCAGCGAGCGATGCCGCTGATGTAAGGTGAAAGCAAAAAGGCAACGAAAGTTGCCTTTTTTAATGTTTGCGCCCTCTCCCGGTGGGAGAGGGACGGGGTGAGGGCACCAGCCCGCACGTAACGAAAAAACCCGCCTCGGCGGGTTTTTTTATGGTTTGCCCAGCGGCGCTACGCTTGCAGGGCCTACGGGTTTTGTAGGTCGGGTAAGCGTAGCGCCACCCGACTAAGCCAGCTGCTTGCGGCTAATCAACGGCCCGTCAATCTTCTTCATCGAGCGGTCCAGCACTTCCTCAATCACCGACGACAGTTCGTTCAGCTCAAACTTCGCCACATACCCGTCCGCCTTCACCTTGCGAATATGGTCTTCGTTGGCGTTGCCGGAAAGGGAAGAGTGGATCACGACCGGAATATCCTTCAATATCGGGTCGGTTTTGATTTTGCGCGTCAGCGTAAAACCGTCCATCTCCGGCATTTCGAGGTCGGTCAGCACCAGAGCGATCTTATCGGTGATGGGAACTCCTTCAGCCTGCGCCTGCGCCGCCAGCACGCCGATTTTTTCCCACGCGTCTTTGCCGGTGATATGCAGCTGCGCGGGGATCTCCATCGCCTGCAGACCTTTCTCCAGCATCGAGCGCGCCACCTTGGAGTCTTCCGCGACGATGGCGACAGCGCCCGGCTTGATATGGAATTTGGTGGTCTTCAGGTTCGTGGCGTGCAGATCGTGATTGGCCGGGGTGATGTCATACAGGATCTGCTCAACGTCCAGCACCATCGCCAGATCGTTGGTATCGGTCTTCTCGTCAAGACACGCAATGCTGGTGATGTAGCGACCGCTGACGGCGGTTTCCGCCGCATGCACCTGCTTCCAGTCCAGACGCATGATGTTCTCAACCGATTCCACGGCAAACGCCTGCACGCTGCGCGCATATTCGGTGATCAGCAGGATGTTCAGCCCGGTGGTGGGCTTACAGCCCGCCACGGCGGCCAGGTCAATCACCGGGATCACCTGATCGCGAATATTCACCATTCCCATCAGCGGTGACTTCATCCCGGCGGGTTTTGTGAACTCCGGCATCGGCACAATTTCACGCAGCTTAAAGACGTTAATGCCAAACAGCTCGGATTTATTTTCGTTCAGAGAGGTGCCAAGACGGAACAGCAACAGTTCAAAACGGTTCGACAGGGTCAGATTCGCCCTGTCATCAATATCTTTCTGGAAATTATCCATTCTACCCTCGAGAGAAATGCTGACCTTTTAATCGTTATCGGCATCCTGAGGGAAAAATGAAGGACTAAACGCTAACCTGAGCGAAATCTTCGGCCAGCTCACATTCCGGGAACAGCGCGCGGCACTCTGCCAGCAGGCTTGCGCATCCCCGCGCGTCGTAGCGCGAGCTGACGTGGGTGACGATGAGCCGCCCGACGCCCGCGTCACGGGCAAGCTGCGCCGCCTGACGCGTGGAGCTATGGCCCCGGCTGTTGGCTTTCTCTTCCATCGCCGTTTCAAGCGTCGCTTCATGCACCATGACGTCCACGCCCTGGGCCAGCGTGAGCGCCGCCGGGCACGGAGCCGTATCGCCAAAAATCGCCAGTTTTTTGCCGGGCTGCGGTGCGGCGAGATAATCCTGGCCGTTAATGACGCGTCCGTCCTCCAGCGTGACGGTCTCTCCGTGCTTCAGACGCTGGAACAGCGGCCCGGGTTTTACGCCGTCGGCCATCAGCGCGGCGGCATCCAGCGCGCCGGGTTTGTCATGCGCCTCAATGCGGTAGCCATAGCACTCGACAGGATGATTGAGCGGTTGAGCGGTAACCCGATAATCCCCGTCGTCGAATACCAGGCCTTCGGCAATCTCAACGACCTCCAGCGGATAATCTGTCCATGACCCGCTCAGGCGCAGCGTAGTTTCGACAAATTCACGAATACCCGCTGGCCCGTAAATCGTCAGCGGGTTGGCGTTACCGGCCATCGAGCGGCTGCACAGCAGGCCGGGAAGGCCAAATAGGTGGTCGCCATGCAGATGGGTGATAAAAATTTTATCCAGCTTGCCGGGGTGGTAAGCGGTGTGTAACAGCTGATGCTGCGTCCCTTCACCGCAGTCAAACAGCCACAGCCCGCCGCGGGTGGGATGCTTAAGATCCAGCAGGATCGCCGTCACGTTTCGTGAGCGGGTTGGCACGCCAGCGGACGTACCCAGAAAAATCAGTTCCATAACGCAATCAGCCCTTTGCCGAACGGGGAGGGGTTTAGTATAACGTGATGAACCCCAGGAAGGAGACTGACATGATCCAGTGGCAAGATTTACATCATAGCGACCTCACCGTTCATTCACTTTACGCCCTGCTGAAGCTGCGCTGTGAAGTGTTTGTTGTGGAACAGACCTGCCCGTATCAGGACATCGATGGTGATGACCTTGTCGGTGAGAACCGCCATATCCTCGGCTGGCGGGATAACGAGCTGGTGGCGTATGCGAGGATTCTGAAAAGCGAAGACGATTTTGAGCCCGTCGTCATTGGCCGCGTCATCATTAGCGGCAAAGCGCGAGGGGAAAAACTGGGCTATCAGCTGATGGAAAAAACGCTGGAGGCGTGCCGGAAACAGTGGCCGGACAAGGCGTTATACCTCGGCGCGCAGGCGCATCTTCAATCCTTTTACGGGCACTTTGGCTTTGCGCCAGTGACGGAGGTATACGATGAAGATGGCATTCCGCACGTCGGCATGGCGCGAGAAGTGAAACAGGCGTAATGGCATCTCGTTGGCTATAGTTAGCGGACTGGTGTACTAACATGGAGAAAAATATGTCATTTCAATCCTGGGATACCCGTATCGACGACGACCTGGCCTTGCTGAGCGAAACGCTGGAAGAGGTGCTACGTTCCTCGGGCGACCCTGCCGATCAGAAATATATTGAGCTAAAAGCCCGTGCCGAGCAGGCGCTGCATGAAGTGAAAAACCGTGTCAGCCATGCGTCAGATACTTACTACTACCGTGCCAAAAAAGCGGTGTATCGTGCCGATGACTACGTGCATGAAAAACCGTGGCAGGGTATTGGGGTGGGTGCTGCCGTGGGCCTGGTGCTGGGGCTGCTGTTAGCCCGTCGTTAAGCCGCTTAACCACTCCCTATACGTGGGTACTGCTATTTATGGTCAGTACCCCGTATAATACGAGGTTTTAACAGGGAGAGGTTCGCGTGAATTCGATTTTCCTCGCGCTGGAGCAACTGCGTACCCAGCTATCGCAAGCGTTACCCGCAGCACCCGGCATACGTCATTTCGACGTCTCTTTCCCGTTAAACGACGCCTTCGATCCCCTCGCCTGGCTGGGCGAGCAGCAGTGTTATCCGCAGTTTTACTGGCAGCAGCGTAACGGCGATGAAGAGCTGGCCGCGCTGGGGGCGGTCAACCAATTTTCCTCTCTGGCATTAGCCTCGCAGTTTTTGCGCGAGCAAAATGCGGCGCAAGATACTCGCGTCTGCGGCCTGAACGCCTTTAATCCCGAACAGGGGAGCCTCTTTTTACCGCGACTGCTCTGGCGACGTACCGCCGGCAACGCCACGCTGCGCCTGCAGCTGTGGAGCGACCGCTCGCTTGTGGAGGATGCCCGCGCCGCGCTGGATTTTTTACAGCGGCTTCGTCCTGCCAAATCTATCCGTCCGCTCTCCGTGCAGGTTGAGCACGAAACCCATCAGCCGCAGCAGGCCGAATGGCTGAAACTTATCCGCAGGGCGACGGAGACCATCGCGCGCGGTGAGTTTGAAAAAGTGGTGCTCGCCAGGGCAACCGATCTGCAGTTCACGCAGCGCGTTAACCCTGTCGCGCTGATGGCCGCCAGCCGCGCCCTGAATTTACATTGCTATCATTTCTGCATGGTATTCGACGCCAGCAACGCGTTTCTCGGCTCTACGCCCGAGCGTCTCTGGCGTCGGCGCGGCAAGCTGCTGCGCACGGAAGCGCTGGCGGGTACCGTCGCCAGCCACAATGATGATAAACAGGCGCAGCGTCTGGGCGAGTGGCTGCTGAACGATGATAAAAACCAGCGCGAAAATATGCTGGTGGTGGAAGATATCTGCCAGCGTCTTCAGCGCTCTACGCGGACGCTTGAGGTACTGCCCCCCCAGGTGGTACGCCTGCGTAAGGTGCAGCATTTGCGCCGCTGTATCTGGACCGAGCTGAAACAGGCCGACGACGAGCAGTGTCTGCTCATGTTACAGCCGACCGCGGCCGTTGCCGGATTACCCCGACAGCCCGCGCGCGAGTTCATCCAGAAGGTTGAACCCTTTAACCGCGAGTGGTATGCCGGTTCGGCCGGGTACTTATCCCCCGAACAGAGTGAGTTCTGCGTGGCGCTGCGCTCCGCGCGCGTTCAGGAGGACTCCCTGCGGCTCTACGCCGGCGCCGGTATTGTCAGCGGATCTGACCCGGAGCAGGAGTGGCAGGAGATTGAAAACAAAGCCGCCGGATTGCGCTCTCTGCTCCTAAGGGATTAATACAGATTCGCGCAATCCCGATTCATATCAAAATTCCAATTTTTTCTATTATTTATACTGTGTCGCATTCTTGATACCGGACAATCTCATGTCAGTAAGTTCTTTTAACCGACGCTGGGCGGCGGTGATCCTTGAAGCCCTGACGCGCCATGGCGTCAGGCACGTGTGTATTGCACCGGGTTCTCGCTCAACGCCGCTGACGCTGGCGGCCGCAGAAAACCGGGCGTTGATTCACCACACCCACTTTGATGAACGCGGCCTCGGCCATCTGGCGCTGGGTCTGGCGAAAGTCAGCAAAGAACCTGTGGCGGTGATCGTCACCTCCGGTACCGCCGTGGCGAACCTCTATCCGGCCCTGATAGAAGCCGGGTTAACGGGTGAAAGACTGATCTTACTGACGGCCGATCGTCCCCCTGAGCTTATCGACTGCGGCGCCAATCAGGCCATTCGCCAGCCGGGGCTCTTTTCTTCGCATCCTTCGCAGACGATTTCGTTACCGCGTCCCACCCAGGATATTCCGGCAAGCTGGCTGGTCTCCACTGTCGATCACGCCATGGAGACGCTGCGCAGCGGGGCGCTGCATATCAACTGCCCGTTTGCCGAGCCGCTCTACGGCGAGCTGGACGACACCGGTCTTGACTGGCAGCAGTCCCTCGGCGACTGGTGGCAGAGTGAAAAACCGTGGCTGCGCGAGCAGACGCATCTTGAGAGCGCGAAGCAGCGCGACTGGTTCTTCTGGCGGCAGAAGCGCGGCGTGGTGATTGCCGGGCGCATGAGCGCCGCCGAAGGCAAGCTGGTCGCTGAATGGGCGCAAACCCTTGGCTGGCCGCTGATTGGCGATGTGCTTTCGCAGACCGGTCAGCCGCTGCCGTGCGCCGACCTCTGGCTGGGTAATGCGAAAGCGGTCACCGAACTGGCGCAGGCGCAGATTGTGGTCCAGCTTGGATCGAGTTTGACCGGCAAACGGTTACTGCAGTGGCAGGCCACCTGCACGCCGGAAGAGTACTGGCTGGTGGATTCGCTGGAAGGGCGGCTTGACCCGGCGCACCACCGCGGCCGTCGTCTGGTCAGCAGTATCGACGCCTGGCTGACGCTTCATCCGGCTGAGAAACGCAAGCCCTGGGCGGTGGCTATACCGGACCTTTCGCGCCAGGCGTGGGAACTGACCAAAGCGCACTGCGAAGCGTTTAGCGAAGCCGGGCTGGCGCACCGCATTCGCCAGTACCTGCCTGAACAGGGGCAGCTGTTTGTCGGCAACAGCCTCGTCGTGAGGCTGATTGACGCTTTCTCGAAGCTGCCCGCGGGCTACCCGGTGTACAGCAACCGCGGTGCCAGCGGCATCGACGGGCTGATCTCCACGGCGGCGGGCGTGCAGCGCGCCAGCGCGAAATCGACGCTGGCGATCGTGGGCGATCTCTCCGCGCTCTACGATCTCAACGCGCTGGCGCTGCTGCGTCAGGCGTCTGCCCCGTTTGTGCTGATTGTGGTCAACAACAACGGTGGGCAGATTTTCTCCCTGTTGCCAACGCCGCAGAGCGAGCGCGAGCGCTTCTATCTGATGCCGCAGAACGTGCAGTTCGAACACGCCGCGGCGATGTTTAGCCTGAAATACCATCGCCCGGAAAGCTGGGAACAGCTGGACGCGGCGTTAAGCAGCGCCTGGAAACAGCCGGGCGCGACGCTGATTGAGCTGGTGGTGAATGAGGCTGACGGTGCGCAGGCCCTGCAAAGCCTGCTGGCGCAGGTGAGCCAGCTGTGATCCTCACTGGCGTGCAGCAGGCTGGCAAACCGGGCTATCCCTGGCTGGTCTTTTTGCACGGTTTTTCCGGCGACTGCCGCGAGTGGCAGAGGGTCGGTGAAGGGCTCCGCGATTATCCCCGGCTGTATCTGGATCTGCCGGGTCACGGCGGATCCCGGAATCTGGGCGTGACGGGGTTTGACGAGATGAGCACGTTGCTCACCCGAACCCTTCTTAGTTACAACATACTTAAATTCTGGCTCATCGGGTACTCCCTCGGCGGCCGCATTGCGATGTTCCATGCCTGCCAGCAGCCAAAGGGGCTGCTCGGGGTGATTGTTGAAGGTGGACATCCGGGCCTGCAGGATGCCGATGCGCGAAATGCGCGGCTGGCGTCCGACCGCCGCTGGGCAACGCGTTTTCGCACCGAACCGCTGGAGAAGGTGTTCGCTGACTGGTACCAACAGCCCGTGTTCGCCTCCCTCACGGACGCCCAGCGCGATGCGCTTATTACCCTGCGCAGCCAGAACAACGGCGCGACGCTGGCGATGATGCTTGAGACGACCTCGCTGGCCGTGCAGCCTGACCTGCGTGCCGCGCTTAGCGCACGCGATTTCTCTTTTGACTATCTCTATGGCGAACGGGATGAGAAGTTCGCGGCCCTTGCCGCGGAAGTGAACGCCGTTCGCCATGCCATTCCAGACGCCGGACACAACGCCCACCGGGAAAACCCCGATGCGGTTATCGCGAGTCTGGCTCAGATACTGCGTTATCGAATAAAGGACACTCTATGATTTACCCTGATGAAAACATGCTTTACGCCCCGGTTGAATGGCAGGACTGCTCCGAAGGCTACACCGACATTCGCTACCACAAATCCACCGACGGCATTGCCAAAATCACCATCAACCGTCCGCAGGTGCGTAACGCCTTCCGTCCGCTGACCGTGAAAGAGATGATTCAGGCTCTGGCGGATGCGCGCTACGACGATAACATCGGCGTGATTGTCCTGACCGGCGAAGGCGATAAAGCGTTCTGCTCCGGCGGCGATCAGAAAGTGCGCGGCGACTACGGCGGATACCAGGACGATGCGGGTACGCACCACCTGAACGTCCTCGATTTCCAGCGCCAGATCCGCACCTGTCCAAAACCTGTGGTGGCGATGGTGGCGGGCTACTCCATCGGTGGCGGTCACGTGCTGCACATGATGTGCGATCTGACCATCGCCGCAGAGAATGCCATCTTCGGCCAGACCGGTCCGAAAGTGGGCTCCTTCGACGGCGGCTGGGGCGCCTCGTACATGGCGCGTATCGTCGGGCAGAAAAAAGCCCGCGAAATCTGGTTCCTGTGCCGTCAGTACAACGCCCAGGAAGCGCTGGATATGGGCCTGGTGAATACCGTGGTACCGATTGCCGATCTCGAAAAAGAGACCGTTCGCTGGTGCCGCGAAATGCTGCAAAACAGCCCGATGGCGCTGCGCTGCCTGAAGGCCGCTCTCAACGCCGACTGTGACGGTCAGGCGGGTCTGCAGGAGCTGGCTGGCAATGCCACTATGCTGTTCTACATGACCGAAGAGGGTCAGGAAGGGCGCAACGCGTTTAACGAAAAACGCCAGCCGGACTTCAGCAAATACAAACGGAATCCGTAATGCGTCGCGCGCAGGTTTACCGCTGGCAGATACCGATGGACGCGGGCGTGGTGCTGCGTGAACGGCGGTTAAAAACCCGTGACGGCTTCTTCGTGCATCTGCAGCAGGACGAGCGGGAAGGCTGGGGCGAGATTTCGCCGCTGCCGGGCTTTAGCCTGGAGTCGCTGGATGACGCGCAGTCTGTATTGCTGGCGTGGGCAGACGCGTGGCGTGACGGCGCGGATCCGGCGTTGCCGGACGTGCCTTCTGCAGCTTTTGGTATCAGCTGCGCGCTGGCGGAGCTGGACGGCAGCCTGCCTGAAGAGGCTAACTACCGCGCGGCACCGCTCTGTACGGGCGATCCTGACGAGCTGTTCGCGCTGCTCTCCGCCATGCCGGGCGAGAAAGTGGCGAAAATTAAAGTCGGTCTCTACGAAGCGGTGCGCGACGGCATGGTCGCCAACCTGCTGCTGGAGGCGATCCCCGATCTTCATCTGCGTCTGGACGCTAACCGCGCCTGGACGCCGCTCAAGGCGCAGCAGTTTGCAAAGTACGTCAACCCGGCGTACCGCAGCCGCATTGCCTTCCTCGAAGAGCCGTGCAAAACCCGCGACGATTCGCGCGCGTTCGCCCGCGAAACGGGGATTGCCATCGCCTGGGATGAAAGCCTGCGCGAGGACGATTTTGAATTTGTCGCCGAGCCCGGCGTCAGCGCGGTGGTGATTAAACCAACGCTGACCGGCAGCCTGGCGAAGGTGCGAGAGCAGGTCGCGGCAGCGCATGCCTCAGGGCTGACGGCGGTCATCAGCTCGTCGATTGAGTCCAGCCTTGGGCTGACCCAGCTGGCGCGCATTGCCGCCTGGCTAACGCCGGATACGATCCCTGGCCTCGACACGCTGAACCTGATGCAGGCTCAGCTTATCCGCAGGTGGCCGGACAGCGCGCTGCCGTGCCTCAACGTCGCGGCGCTGGAGCCGTTGTTATGAGTTTTACCGATTGGCCGTGGCGGCACTGGCGCGCGCAGTTTGCTGATAAACCGGCCCTCAGGCTGAACGACGAGGTGCTCAGCTGGCAACAGCTGTGCGCCCGCGTCGACCGCCTTGCGGCAGAGTTTCACCTGCAGGGTGTGGAGGAGGGCAACGGCGTGCTGCTGCTGGCCCATAATCATCCGCAAACCCTGCTGGCGTGGCTGGCGCTGCTCCAGTGCGGGGCGCGCATTCTTCCCGTCAATCCGCAGCTGCCTCGCCCGCTGCTGGACGTGTTGCTCCCGCAGATGACGCTGCGCTTTGCGCTGGCGCTGGACGGTACCTGTGATGGTCTTCCTGCCCTGAGCATGCGCGAGCGCGCCGGGGAATATCGCGTTGCGTGGCAGCCGGCGCGGCTGGCGTCCATGACGCTGACCTCCGGCTCTACCGGGCTGCCGAAAGCAGCGGTGCATACCTGCGACGCCCATCTCGCCAGCGCGCGCGGCGTGCTGGCGCTGATGCCCTACGGCGAAGACGACGACTGGCTGCTTTCGCTGCCGCTGTTTCACGTTTCCGGCCAGGGGATTTTATGGCGCTGGCTGCAGGCCGGCGCGCGGTTAACCGTGCGCGAGAAACAGCCGCTGGCGCAGGCTTTGCGCGGCTGTACGCACGCTTCGCTGGTGCCGACCCAGCTCTGGCGTCTGCTTAATACCCACCAGCCTGTTGCACTGAAAGCGGTGCTGCTGGGCGGGGCCGCCATCCCTGTTGACTTGACGCAGCAGGCGCGCGAGCAGGGGATTCGCACCTTCTGCGGCTACGGCCTGACCGAGTTTGCCTCTACCGTCTGCGCGAAAGCGGCGGACGGCGAGCCGGACGTAGGCTATGCGCTGCCGGGCAGAGAGGTGCAGGTGGTTGACGGTGAAGTCTGGATCCGGGCAGAGAGTATGGCCTCAGGCTACTGGCGGGACGGCGAATTGGTTCCGCTGACCAACGCGCAGGGATGGTTCGCTACCCGCGATCGCGGGGAATGGCATGACGGCCGCCTGACGATCCTGGGCCGCATGGACAACCTCTTTTTTAGCGGCGGAGAAGGGATCCAGCCGGAAAGCCTTGAGCGCGTTATCGCCCGCCATCCGCAGATTAACCAGGTGTTTATCGTCCCGCTGGACGACGCCGAGTTTGGACAGCGTCCGGTGGCGGTGGTGGAGTGCGAGCCGGGAACGGATATCACCTGTTTACCTGACTGGGTCAGGGATAAGGTGGCGCGTTTTGAACAACCCGTCCGCTGGCTGCTGTTGCCGACCGAACTCAAAAATGGCGGCATTAAAGTCTCACGCCGCGCGTTGCAGCAGTGGGTGAACGCCTCGCTGAAGGGATAATAGCCGTTTCAAATAATTACAATCTACTGACCTGCCGCACGCAGAGTGCTTGATCCCCGGGAGACTCCGGTTAAAATCTCGCGGTTTTGGGACTTCTTTATAATAATTGTGCGGGATCACGACAATGAAAAAAGTGGCATTCGTGGGCTTCGGCCTGATGGTTGTATCTGCGGCGGCTAACGCCATCAGCATTAACGGATCGGCGGGTCAGGATTATACCCACCTGGGCTTTGGCATGGGTACCGAGACTTCCGGCCTGGCGATGACCGGCGGCTGGACGCATAACGATGACGACGGCGACGCGGCGAGCCTCGGCCTGGGTCTGAACGTTCCTCTTGGCCCGTTCCTGGCCACCGTCGGCGGTAAAGGTATCTATACCAACCCAAATGACGGTGACGAAGGGTACGCGGCGGCAGTGGGCGGCGGCCTGCAGTGGAAAATTGGCGACAGCTTCGGCCTGTTTGGTGAGTACTACTATTCGCCGGACTCCCTCTCAAGCGGTATCGAAAGCTATGAAGAGGCCAACGCCGGCGCGCGCTGGACCATCATGCGTCCGATTACCATCGAAGCGGGCTATCGCTATCTGAACCTGGCCGGCAAAGACGGCAACCGCGACAACGCGCTAGCCGACGGCCCGTACGTGGGCATCAGCGCAGGCTTCTAATCACTCCGGCGCGGCGTTCTGTCGCGCCAGTTTCTCTCTTCTCCACCCCGCGTTTGCGCTATAGTGTTTTGACCAAATAAGCGGGAGAACATAATGATTAACGTGGAGATGTTATCCACCGGCGACGAAGTGCTGCATGGACAAATTATTGATACCAATGCTGCCTGGCTTGCCGATCTTTTCTTTGAGCAAGGATTACCGTTAACGCGCCGCAATACGGTGGGCGACAATCTTGAGTCGCTGGTCGCTATTCTGCGCGAGCGCAGCGAACACTGTGACGTGCTGATTGTGAATGGCGGACTCGGCCCCACCGGTGACGATCTCAGCGCGCTGGCCGCCGCGACCGCAAAAGGCGAAGGGCTGGTGCTGCACGAGGCGTGGCTTTCGCAGATGGAGCGCTTTTTCACCGAACGTGGCCGCGTCATGGCCCCCAGCAACCGCAAACAGGCTGAAATTCCCGCCAGCGCCGAGCTGGTCGATAACCCGGTGGGTACCGCGTGCGGGTTTGCCATGCAGCTGAACCGCTGCCTGATGTTCTTCACGCCGGGCGTGCCCTCAGAATTTAAAGTGATGGTCGAGCAGCAGATCCTGCCGCGCCTTCGCGATCGTTTTACCCTGCCTGAACCGCCGCTGTGTCTGCGTCTGACCACCTTTGGCCGCTCGGAAAGCGATCTGGCCCAGAGCCTTGACCCTCTCCCGCTGCCGCCGGGCGTCTCCATGGGCTACCGCTCCTCCATGCCGATCATTGAGCTCAAGCTGACAGGTCCGGCCGAACAGAAAGAGGCGATGCTGGCCCTGTGGCCCGAGGTGCAGCGCGTGGCGGGCGAAAGCCTGATCTTTGAAGGGACGGAAGGGCTGCCCGCGCAGATTGCGACGCATCTGCAGTCGCGTCAGCTGAGCGTGACCTTAAGCGAGCAGTTCACCGGTGGCCTGCTAGCGCTGCAGCTGTCGCGCGTCAACGCGCCGCTGCTGGCCAGCGAAGTGGTGCCGTTCCAGCAGGAGACCCTGGCGCAAACCGCCCGCTGGGCTTCCGAGAGAAGGGTGAAGCATTTTGCCGGTCTGGCGCTGTTTGTCGGGGGGCTGGATGAGGAACACCTTAACTTCGCGCTGGCGACGCCGGAAGGCACCTGGGCCCTGCGGGTAAAAATGAGCATTACCCGCCACAGCCTAGCGGTGCGTCAGGAGGTTTGCGCCATGGTGGCGTTGAACATGCTGCGCCGCTGGCTGAATGGCAAAGAGGTTGCCAGCGAGCACGGCTGGATTAACGTTGTCGAGTCGCTGTTCGTGGAGTAAAACCATGGCCGGGGCGTTTCGCCCCGGCCATGTTCAGCCCAGCGCCTTCGCCAGCAGGGTGACTGGATGTTCGCAGCGCTTGCTGGTGGACATCTCAATCTGCCACTTGCAGGTTTCGCAGTCCGTTACCACGATATCCGCGCCGCTCTCTTCAATCTGGCGGAACAGCGGGGCGCCAATCGCCTGTGACGTTTCGTAGTTTTCACGCTTAAAGCCGTAGGTTCCCGCAATCCCGCAGCAGCGCGAATCCAGCACCGTCAGCTCCAGGCCCGGAATTAACCGCAGCAGCTCAAGCGTATAGAGCGACCAGCCCATTTTCTCCATATGACACGGCGTGTGATACACCACTTTCAGGGGCAATTTCCCCAGCGGCAACGTCTGTCCGCTGTCCAGCTTGCGCCACAGGAAACGTGTCGCCAGCTCGATGTGCTCGCGCAGGCCGTTATTATCCACGTCCAGCAGATGCGGGTACTCATCGCGCAGGGTGAAGGTACAGGTGGACGAGGTCGCCAGCACCGGAATACCTTTATCGACAATCGCTTCGCGCAGGGAGGTGACGTTGCTCTGAGCCTGCCTGCGCGCTTTATCGGTAAACCCGTTGGCGATCAGCGGTACGCCGCAGCACTTCTCTTTGTTCAGCAGCTGAACGCCCGTTCCCATGGCGTTCATCACCTTCAGCAGATCTTTGCCCAGCTGCGGGTGGTTGTAGTTCACATAGCAGCCGTGGAAAAAGGCCACCTGGTCGGCGTACTGCGCCTGCTCCGCCGCGACGGATTTGTACCAGCGGCGGAAGGTGCCGTGAGAATATTTCGGCAGGCTGCGGTGATGGTCTATCTTCAGCGTGGCATCCAGCAGCTGACGCACCGGTTTGAGGGAGGTCGCGGCATTCACCAGCGGGGCAAACGGCGTCGAGACGCTGCCCATCAGATCGGTATGGCTCAGAATAGCGTCCCGCAGCGTCGGCTTTTGCGTGCTGTAGCGCGCCCGGGCGCGCTGGATAATATCGCCGATTTTAACGTCCGACGGGCAGGCGACTTCGCAGCGTTTGCAGTTGATGCAGTATTTCAGCGCCTCGTCGTACAGCTTGCCGTCCTTCAGGCGCAGACGCTCGCCGTCCGGCCCGGCCTGCTTTGGTCCGGGATAGCGTGGGTTCACGCCGCTCACCGGGCAGACGGTGGTACACACCGTGCATTTAATGCAGCTTTCAAAACGGGTGTCGTTCATTGTTCAGCCTCCGTGCGCTGGCTAATCTGCTCTGCCACATACAGCGCCGTGACGGCGCAGACCCCGCCACCGCATCCCTGGGCAATGGGATCGTACCCGCCCAGCAGCGAGCCGATGGCAAAAAGATTACTGACGGGCTTACCGGAAAGTTGCGGATGTAGCTGGTTATCGACAATCACGCCGAACTGCTGCCAGGGCTGCGGAGAGAAGAAATCACTTTGATACCAGTCCGCACGGGAGGCACGCTGGCGAACATCCAGCCCCATAATGGCTTCCCGGATGCCCTCCCGGCTGCTCAGCAGCCCGTTGCTGAAGAAGCTGCCGCTTGCCAGAACCGTAAAGCGCGCGCGAAGCGGAATATCGTCGTGGTTGCGCGTCCAGATTTCGCTGACCGCGCCGTCGGTCAGGGTGATTTTTTTCACCTCATCACCCGCCATCCACACGCCGCCCTGCGCGACAAACTGGCGCTGGAGCTGGGTATGCAGGCGAATGCCGGGGACGGAAGGGGGCAGGGTTGGCAGCAGGCCAAGCGAGCAGGGCAGACGATCCGAGAGCCAGCGCCAGAGCCGGTTGTCGCGTAAACCAAAGCAGGCGGGCATCAGCAGGGCGTCACAGCTGTCGCTGAGCGGTCTGAGTGCGTCATACAGCAGCGGCCATTTGTCCTCGTTATCCAGAAAACGGGCGATATTCACCGCGCGAAATTCGCTCGGGTTGTCGCGCAGGACATCAAGCTCAGGCAGCTCTATCTCTGCCGTTTCGGCATTGACGCCCTGGCGACAGAGCGACGCCGCCGCGAGATGGGGCTGAAAATCCAGAAAGCCGCTAATGCCCACGACCCGCACGCGCGCGGCGTTGAAGGGAGCAACGGGCACTTCTTCCGGGCTGAGCCAGGCAGAGCGCAGGGTGCCGAGCGGCGTGACGCGCTGGTGATTGAGCCGGGCGCTTCCCTTCAGACGCGCGCCGCAGTCTGCCAGCAGCGCTTCGGTTTCCAGCGCAAAGCGGTCAATATGCTGGGCGCCAATCAGGTGATACGGGTGCTCCGGCGGCAGCTTATCGCGGTACGCGTCGTCCACCAGATCCAGCGAGCCCGACGAGAAGTGCAGGGCGCTCTGGCCCCGGGTGATAATGGCGCAGCGCAGCCCCTGCTTCGTGAGCTTGATGCCGCAGAGCAGGCCTGCCAGCCCGCCGCCGACGATTACGGTATCAAATTTCATCGCGTTGCTCCTTCTCAAGACCGCAAAGCCCCTGGTAGACCCAGCGGGTAAATTCGCTTTCGCGCAGGGCATCGCCCCAGGCGACAGGCTGAATGCCTTTCCAGCGCTCGTTTAAAAACGCGCTGAGCTGATCGAGCGACTGGGTGGCGGTAGTGGTGTGAAAACGCTGCAGCAGCCCGGCGGCACGACAGGCGCACAGCTCGCCCTGACAGGTACCCATTCCCACGCGGGTGCGGCGACGAAGATCGAGCAGGCTTGTGACCGTCAGGCTCTCCACCGCGTACTGCACCTCACCGGCGGTGACGGCTTCACACTCGCACACCAGGCTGCGGCTCAGGCGTCCTTCACCGAGCCACTGCGGCGTTCTGTCGCCGTGGCGGTAGATAGCGGATCCGCGCAGCGGCGCGGGCAGGGAGATAATTTTTTGCAGCGTTTTTTCGGTGGACTGACGCGAGCCGGGCAGGGCTTGTTCTGCCGTCACGCACCGTTCGGTATTGCCCAGCTTGCGGCAGACGGCATCGGTCGTCCACTCGGCCATCAGGCGGTAGGTCATCAGCTTGCCGCCGGTGATGGTGATAAACCCGTCCATGCCGTCGCGCTCGGCGTGATCGAGCAGCACGATGCCCCGGCTGACGTTACGTCCGCTCGGGTCGTTGTCGCTGGCGACCAGCGGACGCACGCCCGCGTAGGCGCGCAGAATACGCGTCTGCGCCATCACCGGGGCCAGTTTTTCCCCTTCGCGCAGCAGGACGTCGACCTCTTCGGCGGTCACGCGGTTGTAGTCAATCTCGCTGTAGTCGACGTGGGTTGAGGTGGTACCGATTAACGAAATGGTGTCGCCCGGGACGAGGATATCGGCATCAGACGGTTTGCGGCAGCGGTTGATCACGTGGTTATTGATACGGTGGTCGAGGATCAGCAGCGAGCCTTTCGCCGGGAACATGCGCACCGACAGGTCCGCGTATTCCGCGATGCGCTGCCCCCAGATCCCCGCCGCGTTAACCACCACGGCGGCATACAGCTCGCTGTGTTCGTTATATTGCGTATCAAGGATCCGCACGCCGCAGATACGATGACCTTCACGGATAAGCCCGGTCACTTCGTGCCCGGTCAGGATTTGCGCGCCATGCTCGCGGGCGTCCAGCATATTGGCGGCGGTCAGGCGGAAGGGGTCAACGGTGCCGTCAGGCACTTTCACCGCGCCGATAAGCGCCGGGTTAACCGACGGTTCCAGCCGCCGCGCCAGCGCCGGGTCCATGGCCTCAGCCTGAATGCCCGCCGCAGTGCAGGCGGTAATAAAGGTGTCCTGAAAGGCGAGGTCATCTTCGGGAAGAGTAATAAAGAGGCCGTCGGTCGGCTCAATGCAGTGGCGGGCGATACGCTTGAGGATCTGGTTTTCAGCAATACATTCGCGTGCGGATTCACCGTCGGTAACCGCATACCGCGCGCCGCTGTGCAGCAGGCCATGGTTACGCCCGGTTGCGCCCGTGGCGATATCGTGGCGCTCCAGCAGCGTGACGCTTAAGCCGCGAAGGGCGCAGTCGCGTGCGATCCCGGCGCCGGTTGCGCCACCGCCAATGATTATCACATCGCTGTAGCGAGGATCGTGAATGGTCATTGTTTACCCTCTATGTTCGTTTTTTTATCATTTAGCCATATCAATAGTGTGGTTTGTTTGATTTCGAACATAAACGCGCGAAATTCGAAACTGGAGCGTGATTTCATGCGCTTTTTTGCGCATTCTGTCATATTTCTGTAACAATCTGTGCGTTGATTCACAGTAACAATCACCGTGATTTCTTAACATCCCCGCCTCTGGAATTCAGGTGCGAGCCACCTGCCCATTCAATTCAAGGCCACGGAGGCTGTTATGCTCAGTATCTTCAAACCTGCGCCGCACAGGGCGCGTCTGCCAGAGGCAGAAATTGATCCGCTATACCGCCGTCTGCGCTGGCAAATTTTCCTGGGGATCTTCTTCGGGTACGCGGCGTACTACCTTGTACGTAAAAACTTCGCGCTCGCCATGCCGTATCTGGTGGAGCAGGGCTTCTCCCGCGGCGATCTGGGGTTCGCGCTGTCGGGGATCTCAATCGCCTACGGTTTTTCCAAATTCATCATGGGGTCGGTATCGGATCGCTCGAATCCGCGCGTGTTCCTGCCCGCCGGCCTGATCCTGGCGGCTGCGGTCATGCTGTTCATGGGCTTTGTGCCGTGGGCAACCTCCAGCATCGCCGTCATGTTCGTGCTGCTGTTCCTCTGCGGCTGGTTCCAGGGGATGGGGTGGCCGCCGTGCGGACGTACCATGGTGCACTGGTGGTCGCAGAAGGAACGCGGCGGCATCGTGTCGGTGTGGAACTGCGCGCATAACGTCGGTGGCGGTATCCCGCCGCTGCTGTTCCTGCTGGGGATGGCCTGGTTCAACGACTGGCACGCTGCGCTCTATATGCCTGCCTTTGGCGCCATCGTCGTGGCGATTATCGCCTTCGCGCTGATGCGCGATACGCCGCAATCCTGCGGCCTGCCGCCGATTGAAGAGTACAAAAACGACTATCCGGATGATTACAGCAAGGAGCACGAAGAAGAGCTGACCGCAAAACAGATCTTCATGAAGTACGTCCTGCCGAACAAGCTGCTGTGGTACATCGCGGTGGCGAACGTGTTCGTTTACCTGCTGCGCTACGGCATTCTGGACTGGTCCCCGACCTACCTGAAAGAGGTGAAGCACTTCGCGCTGGATAAATCGTCCTGGGCCTATTTCCTGTATGAATATGCCGGGATCCCGGGCACGCTGCTTTGCGGCTGGATGTCGGACAAGGTGTTTAAAGGCAACCGCGGCGCGACGGGCGTGTTCTTTATGACCCTGGTCACCATCGCGACCGTCGTTTACTGGCTCAACCCGCCGGGCAACCCATCAGTAGACATGGCCTGCATGATCGTTATCGGCTTCCTGATTTATGGTCCGGTAATGCTGATCGGCCTGCACGCGCTGGAACTGGCGCCGAAAAAAGCGGCAGGCACGGCGGCAGGCTTTACCGGTCTGTTCGGCTACCTGGGCGGTTCGGTCGCGGCGAGCGCCATCGTGGGCTACACCGTAGACTTCTTCGGCTGGGACGGCGGGTTTATGGTGATGATCGGCGGCAGCGTGCTGGCGGTACTGCTGCTCATTGTGGTCATGATCGGTGAGAAACGTCACCACGCGGAAGTGCTGGCGCGTCGTCAATAAGGAGCATTGCGATGAAATTATCTTACGTAACAACCGGCCTGCTGCTGGCGGGCCTGATGACAGGCTCGGCGCTGGCGGCGGATAAAATCGTTATCGCCCACCGCGGCGCCAGCGGCTATCTGCCGGAGCATACGCTCCCGGCGAAGGCGATGGCCTATGCCCAGGGCGCGGATTATCTGGAGCAGGATCTGGTGATGACGAAGGACGACCAGCTGGTCGTCCTGCATGACCACTATCTGGACCGCGTGACGGACGTGGCGGAGCGTTTCCCGGACCGCGCGCGCAAAGATGGTCGCTACTACGCCATTGATTTCACGCTGGCGGAGATCCGTTCCCTGAAGTTTACCGAAGGCTTTGAGATTGAAAACGGCAAGAAGGTGCAGGTCTATCCGGGACGTTTCCCGATGGGCAAATCTGACTTCCGGATCCATACCTTCCAGGAAGAGATTGAGTTTGTTCAGGGGCTGAACCACTCAACCGGTAAAAATATCGGCATCTACCCGGAGATCAAAGCGCCGTGGTTCCACCATCAGGAAGGCAAAGACATTGCCGCGAAGACGCTGGAGGTGCTGAAACAGTACGGCTACACCAGCAAGAAGGACAAAGTCTACCTGCAGTGTTTTGACGCCGCCGAGCTGAAGCGCATCAAAACCGTGCTGGAGCCGAAGATGGGGATGAACCTCAATCTGGTGCAGCTGATTGCCTATACCGACTGGAATGAAACCCAGGAGAAGCAGCCGGACGGCAAGTGGGTGAACTACAGCTACGACTGGATGTTTAAGCCGGGCGCGATGAAGCAGATTGCGCAGTACGCCGACGGCATCGGACCGGATTACCACATGCTGGTGGCGGAAGGCTCAGCGCCGGGCCACGTGAAGCTGACGGCGATGGTGAAAGAGGCGCACGCCAGCAGGATGCAGGTGCATCCGTATACCGTGCGTGCAGACCAGCTGCCGCCGTATGCCACGGACGTGAATCAGCTTTATGAGGTGTTGTATAACCAGGCGGGCGTGGACGGACTGTTTACGGATTTCCCGGATAAAGCGGTCGAATTCATTCACCGGAAGTAGGTTTGGCAGGTCGGGTAAGGCGAAGCCGCCACCCGACAATCAGGCTCTGCGGCCTGATGCCCTCACCCTAACCCTCTCCCACCGGGAGAGGGGATAAGGACAACATCACATCTCGATCTCGATATCGCCTTTTGCCCGGCAGCAGCAGGGCAAAATTTCCCCTTCGTTGATAAAGGCCAGTGGCTCGGTCAGCCAGTCCACCTGGCCGGCGACCAGACGGCAGCGGCAGGAGCCGCAGTAGCCGGAACGACACTGGTACTCTACTTCTACCTGATGCGCCTCAAGCGCCACCAGCAGAGAAGGGTGCTCCTCCCGACACAGTACCTCAGTGCCGGAAAGACGTAGCGTGACGCGTGACATCAGAGCTGGAAGTTGCTCAGGTCGTCGGTGTTGACTTCAGAATCAATCTGACCGACCAGATAAGAGCTGACTTCCACTTCCTGCGGCGCAACCTGCACGTTATCGGACACCAGCCAGGTGTTGATCCACGGAATCGGGTTAGAGCGCGTTTGGAACGGCAGGTCAAGACCGACGGCCTGCATGCGGATGTTGGTGATGTACTCAACGTACTGGCACAGAATGTCTTTGTTCAGGCCAATCATGGAGCCGTCGCGGAACAGGTAGTCTGCCCACTCTTTCTCCTGCTGAGCCGCCAGCACGAACAGGTCGTAGCACTCCTGCTTGCACTCTTCGGCAATTTCCGCCATCTCCGGATCGTCCGTCCCGCTGCGCAGCAGGTTCAGCATATGCTGGGTACCGGTCAGGTGCAGGGCTTCATCGCGGGCGATCAGACGAATGATTTTGGCGTTGCCTTCCATCAGCTTGCGCTCTGCAAAGGCGAAGGAGCATGCGAAGCTCACGTAGAAGCGGATCGCTTCCAGCGCGTTAACGCTCATCAGGCACAGGTACAGCTGTTTTTTCAGCGCGCGCAGGTTCACGGTGATGGTTTTACCGTTCACGTTGTGCGTACCTTCGCCCAGCAAATGCCAGTAGCTGGTCATCTCGATCAGCTCGTCGTAGTAGTGGGCAATGCCTTCCGCGCGCTTCTGGATCTGCTCGTTGGTGACGATATCGTCAAACACCACAGCCGGATCGTTCACGATGTTGCGGATGATGTGGGTGTAAGAGCGGGAGTGGATCGTCTCGGAGAACGCCCAGGTTTCCACCCAGGTTTCCAGCTCCGGAATGGAGATCAGCGGCAGCAGCGCCACGTTCGGGCTTCGACCCTGAATGGAGTCCAGCAGCGTCTGGTACTTCAGGTTGCTGATGAAGATATGTTTTTCGTGATCCGGCAGCGACTGGTAGTCAATACGGTCGCGGGAGACGTCCACTTCTTCCGGGCGCCAGAAGAAGGAGAGTTGCTTTTCAATCAGCTTTTCGAAGATGTCATATTTTTGCTGATCGTAGCGTGCCACGTTGACCGGCTGGCCGAAGAACATCGGCTCTTTGAGCTGGTCGTTTTTCGTCTGTGAAAAGGTGGTATATGCCATGAGTGTGTCCTGTCTTACGAAATAAAGGCGGGGATATCCCCGCCCTTCATTAGATCTTACATGCGCCGCTTTCGCAGCCATCGTCCTGAATTGACGGTACCATGTCGTCCTGCGCGTCTTCCGCACCGTCACGGGTGTTGTGATAGTACAGCGTTTTCACGCCAAATTTGTAGGCGGTGAGCAGGTCTTTCAGCAGCTGCTGCATCGGTACCTTGCCGGACGGGAAGCGCGTCGGGTCATAGTTGGTATTGGCAGAGATCGACTGGTCGATAAACTTCTGCATGATACCCACCAGCTGCAGGTAGCCGTCGTTGTTCGGCATTTCCCACAGCAGCTCGTAGTTATTACCCAGCGTTTCGTAATCCGGTACCACCTGACGCAGCACGCCGTCTTTCGACGCTTTGATGCTCACGTGGCCGCGCGGCGGTTCAATACCGTTGGTGGCGTTAGAGATCTGCGAAGAGGTCTCGGACGGCATCAGGGCAGAGAGCGTGGAGTTACGCAGGCCATGGGTCTTGATGGACTCGCGCAGGCCTTCCCAGTCGAGATGCAGCGGTTCGCTGACGATCGCATCCAGGTCTTTCTTGTAGGTGTCGATTGGCAGAATGCCTTTCGCGTAGGTGGTTTCGTTGAACCACGGGCACGCGCCTTGCTCTTTCGCCAGCTCGTTAGAGGCTTTCATCAGGTAGTACTGAATCGCTTCGAACGTCTGGTGCGTCAGGTTGTTAGCGCTGCCGTCGGAGTAACGCTTGCCGTTTTTCGCCAGCCAGTAGGCGAAGTTGATCACGCCGATACCCAGGGTACGGCGGCCCATTGCACCGCGTTTAGCGGCCGGGATTGGGTAATCCTGGTAGTCCAGCAGGGCGTCGAGCGCGCGAACCGCCAGCACGGCCAGCTCTTCCAGCTCGTCCAGGCTCTTAATCGCGCCCAGGTTGAACGCGGACAGCGTACACAGCGCGATTTCACCGTTTTCGTCGTTCACGTCTTCCAGCGGTTTGGTCGGCAGGGCGATCTCCAGGCACAGGTTAGACTGGCGCACTGGCGCAACTACTGGATCAAACGGGCTGTGGGTGTTGCAGTGGTCCACGTTCTGGATGTAGATACGGCCGGTAGAGGCACGTTCCTGCATCATCAGGGAGAACAGGTCTACCGCCTTCACGCGCTGCTTGCGGATGCTGTCGTCTTTTTCGTATTTGGTGTACAGACGCTCGAACTCGTCCTGATCGGCAAAGAACGCGTCATACAGGCCCGGAACGTCGGACGGGCTGAACAGGGTGATGTCTTCGCCTTTCAGCAGACGGGTGTACATCAGCTTGTTGATCTGCACGCCGTAGTCCATATGGCGCACGCGGTTGCCTTCCACGCCGCGGTTGTTTTTCAGAACCAGCAGGCTTTCCACTTCCAGGTGCCACATCGGGTAGAACAGGGTCGCAGCACCGCCGCGCACGCCGCCCTGAGAGCAGGATTTTACTGCCGTCTGGAAGTGTTTATAGAACGGGATACAGCCGGTGTGGAACGCTTCACCGCCGCGAATCGGGCTGCCCAGCGCACGGATGCGACCGGCGTTGATGCCGATACCGGCACGCTGGGAGACGTATTTCACGATGGCGCTGGAGGTGGCGTTGATGGAATCCAGGCTGTCACCACACTCGATCAGTACGCAGGAGCTGAACTGACGGGTTGGGGTACGCACGCCAGACATGATTGGCGTTGGCAGAGAAATCTTGAACGTGGATACCGCATCGTAGAAACGCTTCACGTATTCCAGACGGGTGTCTCGCGGGTAGTTAGAGAACAGGCAGGCGGCCACCAGAATATAGAGGAACTGGGCGCTTTCGTAGATCTCACCGGTTACGCGGTTCTGAACCAGGTATTTGCCTTCGAGCTGCTTCACCGCCGCGTAGGAGAAGTTCATGTCGCGCCAGTGATCGATAAACCCGTTCATCTGCTCGAACTCTTCTTCCGTATAGTCTTCCAGCAGATGCGTGTCGTATTTGCCCAGCTCAACCATTTTCACTACGTGATCGTAAAGCTTCGGCGGCTCAAACTGGCCGTAGGCTTTTTTACGCAGGTGGAAAATCGCCAGACGTGCAGCGAGGTACTGATAATCCGGTGCTTCGCGGGAGATGAGGTCTGCCGCTGCTTTAATGATTGTTTCGTGGATATCAGACGTTTTGATGCCGTCGTAGAACTGAATGTGGGAACGCAGTTCAACCTGGGAGATAGATACGTTGTTCAGTCCTTCTGCTGCCCAGTCGAGAACTCGATGGATTTTGTCCAGATTGATACGCTCGGTAGTACCGTCGCGCTTTGTCACCAGCAGACTCTGATTCATGTGGGTTTTACCTGTCCGTGAAATAAAAAATATCCCCCGTTTATCCACAGATCCGTCTTGTGACTAACTCTGTGGATAAATACTACATGTAGGGGGTTTGCGATAAGAAAAACGCTATATGGTGAGTATTCTAGTATCGAATCTTTTCAGCACAAGGGTTGATTTTGGCGTTAAATTGAGGTTGTGAAAGGGTAAAAAAGGCTAAGTCCTCGTACCGTAAGGCCTGGAAGACATGTCAATAATTAAGAAAAAAAATTCAAAATTTGATCGAGTGCTGATTTCTTCAACGGGAGGTCAGAATTGCGCAACATGATGTCGCGCAATCTTTATAAGAATAACGAATGACGTTAGTCGTTTTTGGCGGTGGTATGCAACATATAGTTAACATCTACGCCCGGTGCGAGCTTGAATTTATCGGTCAGCGGATTGTAGTGCAGGCCGGTGATGTGCTGCTCTTTGAGCCACGTCTGGTCAACCCAGCCTAACAGTTCCGCAGGCTTGATGAATTTCTTCACGTCGTGCGTCCCTTTCGGCACCATGCGCAGCACATACTCCGCGCCGACAACGGCCATCAGCCAGGCTTTACCGTTACGGTTGATGGTTGAGAAGAAGACCTGGCCGCCCGGTTTCACCAGTTTTGCACAGGCGTGCACCACCGACTGCGGATCGGGAACGTGCTCCAGCATCTCCATGCAGGTCACCACATCGTACTGATGGGCGTGTTTTGCCGCGTGCTCTTCCACGGTTTCCTGCACGTATTCCACTTGTATGCCGGACTCCAGCGCGTGAAGGCGGGCCACCTGGAGCGGTTCAAAGCCCATATCCAGGCCCGTAACATTCGCCCCTTCGCGCGCCATGCTCTCAGCCAGGATGCCGCCGCCGCAGCCGACGTCGAGCACTTTCTTACCGAACAGACCGCCGGAACGCTCCGCGATATAGCCCAGACGCAGCGGGTTAATGCGATGCAGCGGTTTGAACTCACCTTCGAGATCCCACCAGCGGGACGCCACCGCTTCAAATTTGGCAATCTCTTCGTGGTCAACGTTGTGAACCACCGGGGATTTTTCGGCATTCATGGGCGCTTTTACTCCTTATTTAGCAAGACAAAGGAGTATATCAGGCAATCCCCGTGAATAAAGCGTATAGGTTTACCTCAATCACCTCGGCTGTGTTATAATTTGCGACCTTTGAATCCGGGATACAGTAGAGGGATAGCGGTTAGATGAGCGACCTTGCGAGAGAAATTACACCGGTTAACATCGAGGAAGAGCTGAAGAGCTCCTATCTGGACTATGCGATGTCGGTCATTGTTGGCCGTGCGCTGCCGGACGTCCGCGATGGCCTTAAGCCGGTACACCGTCGCGTACTATACGCCATGAACGTATTGGGCAATGACTGGAATAAAGCCTATAAAAAATCTGCCCGCGTCGTCGGTGACGTCATCGGTAAATATCACCCGCATGGTGATACCGCCGTGTATGACACCATCGTTCGTATGGCGCAGCCATTCTCCTTGCGTTACATGCTGGTAGATGGTCAGGGTAACTTTGGTTCAGTCGACGGCGACTCCGCTGCGGCGATGCGTTATACGGAAATCCGTATGTCGAAAATCGCTCATGAGCTGATGGCCGACCTGGAAAAAGAGACCGTTGATTTCGTCGATAACTACGACGGCACCGAGCGCATCCCTGATGTGATGCCAACCAAGATCCCGAACCTGCTGGTTAACGGTTCCTCCGGTATCGCGGTCGGTATGGCAACCAACATTCCGCCGCACAATATCACCGAAGTGATCAACGGCTGCCTGGCCTATATCGACGATGAAGACATCAGCATTGAAGGGCTGATGGAACACATCCCGGGTCCGGACTTCCCAACGGCGGCGATTATCAACGGTCGTCGCGGTATTGAAGAAGCGTACCGCACCGGCCGCGGCAAGATTTACATCCGTGCCCGCGCCGAAGTGGAAGCGGACGCTAAAACCGGCCGTGAAACCATCATTGTTCACGAGATCCCGTATCAGGTGAACAAAGCGCGTCTGATTGAAAAAATCGCCGAGCTGGTAAAAGAAAAACGCGTTGAAGGCATCAGCGCGCTGCGTGACGAGTCTGACAAAGACGGTATGCGCATCGTGATTGAAATCAAACGCGACGCGGTGGGTGAGGTTGTGCTGAACAACCTGTACTCCCAGACTCAGCTTCAGGTTTCCTTCGGTATCAACATGGTTGCGCTGCACCATGGTCAGCCGAAGATCATGAACCTGAAAGAGATCCTGAGCGCGTTCGTGCGTCACCGCCGTGAAGTGGTGACCCGTCGTACCATCTTCGAACTGCGCAAAGCGCGCGACCGTGCGCACATTCTTGAAGCGCTGGCGGTTGCGCTGGCCAACATCGACCCGATCATCGAACTGATCCGTCGTGCGCCAACCCCGGCGGAGGCGAAAGCCGCCCTGATTTCCCGTCCGTGGGATCTGGGTAACGTCGCCGCGATGCTGGAACGTGCGGGCGATGACGCAGCGCGTCCTGAGTGGCTGGAACCTGAATTCGGCGTGCGTGACGGTCAGTATTACCTGACTGAACAGCAGGCTCAGGCGATTCTGGATCTGCGTCTGCAGAAACTGACCGGCCTTGAGCACGAAAAACTGCTCGACGAATACAAAGAGCTGCTGGAACAGATTGCTGAGCTGCTGCACATTCTGGGCAGCGCAGAGCGTCTGATGGAAGTGATCCGTGAAGAGCTGGAGCTGGTCCGCGATCAGTTCGGCGATGCGCGCCGCACCGAAATCACCGCGAACAGCTCTGATATCAACATTGAAGATCTGATCAACCGCGAAGACGTGGTGGTCACCCTGTCTCACCAGGGCTATGTGAAGTATCAGCCGCTAACCGACTACGAAGCACAGCGTCGTGGCGGTAAAGGCAAATCTGCGGCACGTATTAAAGAAGAAGACTTTATTGACCGCCTGCTGGTGGCGAACACCCATGACACGATCCTCTGCTTCTCCAGCCGCGGTCGTCTGTACTGGATGAAAGTCTATCAGCTGCCGGAAGCGAGCCGTGGCGCGCGTGGCCGTCCAATCGTTAACCTGCTGCCGCTGGAAGCGAATGAACGTATCACCGCCATCCTGCCGGTACGCGAGTACGAAGAGGGCGTGAACGTCTTTATGGCGACCGCCAGCGGTACCGTGAAGAAAACCGCGCTGACCGAGTTCAGCCGCCCACGTTCCGCCGGGATCATCGCGGTGAACCTGAACGAAGGCGACGAGCTGATCGGTGTGGATCTGACCTCCGGTTCTGATGAAGTGATGCTGTTCTCTGCGGCCGGTAAAGTGGTGCGCTTTAAAGAGAACGCCGTTCGTGCAATGGGTCGTACCGCTACGGGCGTTCGTGGTATCAAACTGGCTGGCGAAGACAGCGTTGTTTCTCTGATTATTCCGCGCGGTGAAGGGGCTATCCTGACCGTGACGCAGAATGGTTACGGTAAACGTACGGCGGAAGGGGAATACCCAACCAAGTCTCGCGGCACGCAGGGCGTTATCTCTATCAAAGTGACCGAGCGCAACGGTTCCGTTGTGGGCGCGGTGCAGGTAGACGATGCCGACCAGATCATGATGATCACCGATGCCGGTACGCTGGTGCGTACCCGCGTCTCTGAGATCAGCGTGGTGGGGCGTAACACCCAGGGCGTGATCCTCATCCGTACAGCGGAAGATGAAAACGTGGTGGGTCTGCAGCGCGTTGCTGAGCCGGTGGATGACGAAGAGCTCGATTCCATCGACGGTAGCGTTGCGGAAGGCGATGATGATATCGCGCCGGAAGCCGACACCGACGATGACGTAGCGGATGACGCTGACGAGTAATGTCTCCTGATGCAAAAAAGGGCCGGATTCCGGCCCTTTTCTTTTGCACAAGCAGATAAGTCAACGTTGCGACCTGGCGCGTTTACCGCTACCTTAACCACATTCTTTTGACCCCGACGGCGGAGCCTCGCCCCCTTGAAATACCTCGTCTCCTTTCGTACTACGCTGAAAGTTTCTCGCTATCTGTTTCGGGCGCTGGCGCTCTTGCTTTGGCTGCTGGTGGCCTTGTTCTCGGTGTTTTACATCGTTAACGCGCTACACCAGAAAGAAGCGGAGATCCGCCAGGAGTTTAACTTAAGCTCCGACCAGGCCCAGCGCTACATTCAGCGAACGTCTGACGTGATGAAGGAGCTGAAGTATATTGCCGAAAATCGTCTGACGGCGGAAAACGGCATTCTTGCGCTTCGCGGGCGTAACGACAAAACCGAAGTCCCGGACTTCCAGCCGCTGTTCCCGGATTCCGATTGCTCCACCATGAGCAATACCTGGCGCGGGTCGCTGGAATCCCTTGCCTGGTTTATGCGCTACTGGCGCGACAATTTCTCCGCCGCCTATGACCTGAACCGCGTATTCCTGATTGGCAGTGAAAATCTCTGCATGGCTGACTTTGGCCTGCGCGACGTGCCCGTTGAGCGTGACGATGCGCTGAAAAGCCTGCATGAACGTATTGTGAAATACCGCAATGCGCCGCAGGACGAGCGCGGGAATAACATCTTCTGGGTTAGCCAGGGCCCGCGCCCGGGCGTGGGCTATTTCTACGCCCTGACGCCGGTGTATCTGGGCAATCGCCTGCAGGCGCTGCTGGGGATTGAGCAGACCATTCGTATGGAAAACTTTTTCACTCCGGGCAGCCTGCCTATGGGGGTGACCATTCTGGATGAAAACGGTCATCAGCTGATCTCACTCGCCGGGCCGGATAACCGGTTAAACGTTGAACCGCACTGGATGCAGGAGCGGTCGTGGTTTGGCTATACCTCGGGCTTCCGCGAGCTGGTGCTGAAGAAGAGCCTGCCGCCTTCGTCGCTGAGTATTGTCTATTCGCTGCCGGTAGATATGGTGCTTGAGCGGATACGTATTCTCATCATGAATGCGATTCTGCTGAACCTGATCGCGGGCGGGGCGCTGTTTACCCTGGCGCGCATGTATGAGCGGAAAATCTTTATTCCGGCCGAAAGCGACGCCCAGCGGCTGGAGGAACACGAGCAGTTTAACCGGAAGATTGTCGCGTCGGCGCCGGTGGGGATCTGCATTCTGCGAACCCAGGACGGAACCAACATCCTGAGTAACGAGCTGGCGCATAACTACCTGAACATGCTGACGCACGAAGATCGACAGAGGCTGACGCAAATTATCTGCGGTCAGCAGGTTAACTTTGTCGACGTGCTCACCAGCACGCACACCAACCTGCAGATCAGCTTTGTGCATTCCCGCTATCGCAATGAAAACGTGGCGATTTGCGTGCTGGTGGATGTCTCCGCGCGCGTGAAGATGGAAGAGTCGTTGCAGGAGATGGCGCAGGCCGCGGAGCAGGCCAGCCAGTCGAAATCCATGTTCCTTGCCACCGTCAGCCACGAGCTGCGAACGCCGCTGTACGGGATCATCGGTAACCTCGACCTGCTGCAGACCAAAGAGTTGCCGAAAGGGGTCGACAGGCTGGTGACGGCAATGAACAACTCCTCCAGCCTGCTGCTGAAAATCATCAGCGATATTCTCGACTTCTCTAAAATTGAGTCTGAGCAGCTGAAAATCGAACCGCGGGAGTTCTCGCCGCGCGAGGTGATGAACCACATCAGCGCCAACTATCTGCCGCTGGTGGTGCGTAAACAGCTGGGGCTCTACTGCTTTATTGAACCTGATGTGCCGCTGACGCTGCACGGCGATCCGATGCGCCTGCAGCAGGTCATTTCTAACCTGCTCAGCAACGCCATCAAATTCACCGACGTTGGCTGTATCGTGTTGCACGTCTGCCGGGCGGGGGATTACCTGAGCATTCGCGTGCGCGACACGGGGGTCGGCATCCCGGCGAAGGAAGTGGTCCGCCTGTTCGACCCGTTCTTCCAGGTCGGGACCGGCGTGCAGCGTAACTTCCAGGGCACCGGACTGGGGCTGGCGATTTGTGAGAAGCTCGTCAGCATGATGGACGGCGATATCTCTGTGGATACCGAGCCCGGTATGGGCAGCCAGTTCACCATCCGTATTCCGCTCTATTCGGCGCAGTATCCGGCAAAAGCGACGTTGGACGGTCTGAGCGACAAGCGCTGCTGGCTGGCGGTGCATAACGCCTCGCTGAATGACTACCTGACGGCGCTGCTTGCCCACAGTGGAGTCAGGGTGTGTCTCTATGAAGGTCAAACACCGGATGTGGACGATGTGCTGATCGCCGACGAGATGCCGGAGCAGCCGTGGCAGGGGAGAGGGTCGGTGCTCTTCTGCCGTCGCCACATCGGCATTCCTGTCGAGCGGGCGCCCGGGGAATGGGTACACAGTGTTGCAACGCCGCACGAGCTGTTGAGCCTGCTGGCGCGTATCTACAAAGTGGAGCTGGAAGAGCGCGACGGCGCGGGCGGATTGCCGTCACCGGAGTCTCTGGCGTCGGTGAATGACGATATGATGATTCTGGTGGTGGATGACCATCCGATTAACCGTCGCCTGCTGGCTGACCAGCTTGGATCGCTGGGCTACCAGTGCAAAACCGCCAATGACGGCGTGGATGCGCTGAATGTGCTGAGTAAAAATCATATTGATATCGTGCTTAGCGACGTCAACATGCCAAACATGGACGGCTACCGTCTGACGCAGCGCATCCGACAGCTTGGCCTGACGCTGCCGGTAGTGGGCGTAACGGCGAACGCGCTGGCGGAAGAGAAACAGCGTTGTCTGGAGTCAGGCATGGACAGCTGTCTGTCGAAACCGGTGACGCTGGACGTGCTGAAGCAGACGTTGTCGATTTACGCGGATCGCGTGAGAAAAACCAGAATATAAAAAAGGCCCGTAAGGGCCTTTTCGTTTTTTCACCCTCTCCCCGTGGGAGAGGGACGGGGTGAGGGCATCAGGCTGCACACCCGTCCGGGATCAATCCTTGTCCGTTGCGCTCAGCGTAACGGAGGAGAGATAGTTCAGCAGAGCAATATCGTTGTCCACGCCCAGCTTCATCATCGCTGATTTCTTCTGGCTGCTGATGGTTTTAATGCTGCGGTTCAGCTTCTTGGCAATCTCGGTTACCAGGAAACCTTCTGCGAACAGGCGCAGAACTTCACTCTCTTTCGGGGACAGGCGTTTGTCACCGTAGCCACCCGCGCTGATTTTTTCCAGCAGACGAGAGACGCTCTCAGGCGTGAACTTCTTGCCTTTCTGCAGCGCAGCGAGCGCTTTTGGCAGATCGGTCGGGGCGCCCTGTTTCAGCACAATCCCTTCGATGTCCAGATCCAACACCGCGCTCAGGATCGCCGGGTTGTTGTTCATGGTCAGAACAATGATCGAGATATCCGGGAAGTGACGCTTAATGTATTTGATGAGCGTGATCCCATCACCGTATTTGTCCCCAGGCATGGAGAGATCGGTAATGAGCACGTGCGCATCAAGCTTTGGGAGGTTATTGATCAGTGCTGTAGAGTCTTCAAATTCACCGACTACATTCACCCACTCGATCTGTTCAAGTGATTTGCGAATACCGAACAGTACAATCGGATGGTCATCGGCAATAATTACGTTCATATTGTTCATGTATAAGGCTACCTTGCTACAGCAAGCTTTTGACGTAGGCGTCAATGTCGCTGATGTATTTTTCAATGCCAGAGGCATCTTTCTCACGAATTAGATGTTCCAGCGTTTCACATAACTGCTTGCCGGGAACCAGATTAAGCATGGCAAACACCCCTTTAAGCCGGTGTGCTGTCTGTGCCAGCGCTGCAAAATCATTCGCAGCGGACTCAGTATACAACCGCTTAACATCATCTGGTACTGTATCAACAAAGAGTGAATAGTATCCGCTGGCGTGAAGCTCGGCATTTTCATTGCCGCCTAACGGTGACTCCGTTATCTCTTCCTGCGCCAGCTGCTCTTCTATTAGTTGTAGTACAGCTTCCTGCATCGCATTGCTTATATTAAAGTTGACGCGCAGCTGGCCAGGGCCGATTTTCCGCACGCCTGACTCATCATCGCTTAAAAGCAAGCCGGAGGCAGTAAGATTAGACGGATTATCAGTTAAAAACAGATCAAATTCTTGACTTGCAAGTCTTTCATCCGGCGTGATGCAGGCCGCTCCCCAGTTTTCTAACTGACGAACGACAATATTGCGGATCTCGTTCGAGGTCACGTCGACCATCACCACGACATCATCCAGCAGACGTTCCTCATCTTCTTCCTGCGGATTGGCCGCCATTTTCACGTGCAGAGAATAGCGGGTGCCGAGGGATTCACGGGCTTTGATATTCAGGTGGCCGCCGAGCTTACGCGCCAGCTGATCGCACAGCCAGAAGGTCAGGGCATTGGCCTTGCCGTAGCGATCGCTCTGCGTGTCATTCAGGAACGGGAAGTGCAGATTATCAATTTCACTCGTTGTGACGCCTTCCCCGGTGTCCAGGATGCGGAACGTCAGACGGTCTTCTGCTGACTCCTCGGTGCTGACTTCAAGGGTGATTTTGCCGATCTGCGTGGTGGTCACGGCGTACTGAATAATCATCAGCAGAATGCGGCGCAGCGCTTCGCGATCGCCGTGGCGTTCGTCATTCGCAGGGAGATTGTTATTGATCAGCAGCTGCAGCCCTTTGCGCTTGATGACGGGCAGTACTTCAGGCACCACTTCATCGATCAGATCCTGAATGGAGAAGAGGGCTGGCGTTCCCTTCCAGAAATCATTCTCCAGCATGTTCGCCAGCTGGATCTCATCAACCATTCTGACCAGCGAATCGGCCTGGCAGGCAAGCTGGTGGCTTTCAGAGGTGTTTAACGCCGCCGCCTGGGTCGCCAGCGTTTTTAACGGCTGCTTGAAGGCATCGCCAATGTTCTGCATAAATGCGGCGCGCCCCTGCTGGTTTTTCTCATACAGCCTTTGCGCCTGCTTGAGCTTCTTATTGACCAGCACTTCGCGATCCTGGTCGCGAATAATGAAGATTTGCGTGCGGGGAGCCACCTGGCTGCGGAACTGACGGATCTCGTACAGTTCATTGTTGATGGTTGCCTGAATCACCCCCTGGTGTTGATCCGCCATGGTGGTGATGTTCTGCAGGTTAAGGTGCGGCAGCAGATGGTCGGCAATTTTATTGCTCATCACCGTACGATTCGCTTCCTGGTCGTGAACCAGGACCCCAAGCGGCAGCACGGAAATAATCTCTTCATTCAGTGCACGTAATACGCGCAGCTCGTTGCTGGTGCCGGCCGGAACCGCAGAGGCGTCGCTCTGACGACCCGTCTGGAAACGGAAGGTGCTGTAGCCAAACAGGGCCAGCGCCAGCAGACCGATATTCAGCAGCAGAGGCAGCAGGATATTTTGCAGGGTGTCGAGCAACAGCGTGCCAAACGGTACCTGCCACACCAGGCGCATACCGGTCGAGTTCAGCGATGAGGCAATTTCGATTTTCGAGCCGTTAAAGGAGATCGATACGCTCTCTGCGGCCTCTTTGTCAGACGCCGCACGCATGTTCTGGGTGCTGGTGTCTGGCTCCAGGCGGAAGCTGTCGAGCGGCATGTCCGGCGGGATTAAATCATTAATCGGTAAATCGAAGGCCACTACCGTCGCCAGATGTCCGGGCTGGTTGAACGTGGTACGCAGGGTAAAATAATGGCCGTTTTGCCAGGCCAGACGACGCAGGGAAGAGAAACTCTCACGTTCATCAAGGGCGTTCGCCTGCTGCAGCATCTCTGCCCGGCGGGAATCGACGATGCTGCCCACGGTTGTCTCTTTAAAGCCGGACGAGAGATCTTTTAACGGCAGCGTTGAGATCAGGATCATGCTGTTATCCTGACCGTTCAGATAATACATCGACCACGGAACCGTTTCGGCACCCCAGAGGGTATCCAGGTAGGTCGAAATACGCTGCGTCATCTCAAGCGTCGCGCTGTCGTGAGAACCGAAAATAAGAGCCTCGGTCTTACGCTGCGGTTTTTCGAGATAATAGACATCCTGCTTAAGCCGCGTCTCCTGAAGTCCATCCCCGGATGAGGAGGTCGGGGCTGCCGCGATATTGTCGTAAATCTGCCAGGTGGCGTAGCGCCAGGTGTCTATGCGCTTGTGCACGGCATGGGTGATATCAACGACCTGATAGCTCTTATCCTTCAGCCAGGCGTTAACCGCGCTTTGTACCATCACCCCCATGGTGACTAACAGCACAACGATCAAAAGAAGAAAGAAACGGGTGATGCTCCCGGGGAGGAGGGAGAATTTGCTCGGGGCGGTAGTTTCAGTCTGACTCATTGATATATTTAACCCGTTATGGTCGTGCTCTGTGGCGATAGGGCAGTATAAAGGGTAATAACTGAATTTCCAGCGCGACTGTCCGGGAAGAGGCGACTTTTTCTCCGGACAATATCGGCGGCGGGGAGTGCAGAAAACATGTACAAACTCGCCATGCACGTACAAATAATCGACCCACGCCGTCAATAAATAGCACGAATTAACAAGAAATTAAGTTTTTGCACCAATTTATGGACTTCGGAGAATACCCGACGAGAATTTAGTTAATAGTCGTTACAATTACGGTGCGGTAGCACAAAAAAAGAGAAGTTACGTAAAGAAAGGTAAAAAAAAACCGAATGCGAAGCATCCGGTTCAATTAGGGATAAACAGACATTCAAAACTGAATGACGGTAATAAATAAAGTTAATGATGATAGCGAGAGTTATTTTAGAGATTAGCTGCGATCTTGTTTTGTCATTCAGTGCTGTAACGTATTTTATTGTAACTTACTGATGTTTATGGGTTGATTTTTTCGTTTGATTATAAGTGCTAATTTTATAAGCTATTTGTGCTTTGTAAAAGTTCCTTGGTATTTACATTTTGAAACATGTTGATAGATAAATGAAACATCTTCAAAGTTTTCGTATCATATTCGCATTGGATTATTCTGTAATTTTGAGGAGAATGAAATTGCCGACTGGTTAATGAGGGTTAACCAGTAAGCAGTGGCAATTATAAGGCATATAACAGAGGGTTAATAAAATGAAAGTTAAAGTACTGTCCCTCCTGGTACCAGCACTCCTGGTGGCAGGCGCAGCAAATGCGGCCGAAATTTATAACAAAGATGGCAACAAATTAGATCTGTACGGCAAAGTCGATGGTCTGCACTATTTCTCTGACGACAAGGGTGCCGACGGCGACCAGACCTACATGCGTCTTGGCTTCAAAGGCGAAACTCAGGTTAACGATCAGCTGACCGGTTACGGCCAGTGGGAATACCAGATCCAGGGCAACACCTCCGAAAGCGAAAACGATGCCTGGACGCGTGTGGCGTTCGCGGGTCTGAAATTCGGTGACGCGGGTTCTTTCGATTACGGTCGTAACTACGGCGTAATCTATGACGTAACCTCCTGGACTGACGTTCTGCCAGAATTTGGCGGCGATACCTACGGCGCAGACAACTTCCTGCAGTCCCGTGCTAACGGCGTAGCGACCTACCGTAACCAGGACTTCTTCGGTCTGGTAGATGGTCTGAACTTTGCCCTGCAGTATCAGGGTAAAAACGGCAGCGTAAGCGGTGAAAACGTAGGTGGCCGTAGCCTGCTGAAACAGAACGGCGACGGCTACGGTGCATCCGTGACCTATAACCTGGGCGAAGGTTTCAGCGTGGGTGGCGCAATGTCCTCCTCCAAACGTACCGCCGATCAGAACGGCGCAAGCGTTTACGGTCATGGCGATAACGCAGAAGTCTATTCTGGCGGCCTGAAATACGATGCCAACAACATCTATCTGGCAGCGCAGTACTCCCAGACCTACAACGCAACCCGTTTCGGTACCTCTAACGGCGACAGCCCGACTACCGCTTACGGCTTCGCTAACAAAGCGCAGAACTTCGAAGTGGTTGCTCAGTACCAGTTCGACTTCGGCCTGCGTCCATCCGTGGCTTACCTGCAGTCTAAAGGGAAAGACATCGAAGGTTACGGCGATCAGGATCTGCTGAAATATGTTGATGTTGGTGCGACTTACTACTTCAACAAAAACATGTCCACCTACGTGGATTACAAAATCAACCTGGTTGATGAAAATGAATTCACCCGTCAGGCGGGTATCGGTACTGACGATATCGTAGCGCTGGGCCTGGTTTACCAGTTCTAATCGCTTCACCGTGTGACGTAAGGGGCCTGATGGCCCCTTTTTTGTGCTTCCCGGATTCTCACAACTCACCCGTTTTGGTGTACTCTTGCCGCCCTGGCATGAGGATAATAATGAATGGACATGACTTTTTTACGCGCCAGCTTTCTGGCTATGCTTTTTTTCCTGGCCGCGTGTAACGATCCCACACCCGTGGCGAAAACCGACGCACCCGCCGCGACGGTGCTCGAAGGCAAAACGATGGGCACCTTCTGGCGCGTCAGCGTGATGAACCTCGATAAAACGCGTACAGATGAACTTCGCGGCAAAATCCAGTCTCAGCTGGATGCCGACGATCAGCTGCTCTCAACCTATAAAAATGACTCGGCGCTGATGCGCTTTAATCTCTCCACCAGTACCTCCCTGTGGCCGGTGAGCGAAGCGATGGCCGATATCGTGACCGAATCCATACGCGTGGGTTACAAAACCAACGGGGCGATGGATGTGACCGTCGGACCTCTGGTGAACCTCTGGGGATTTGGCCCTAACAAACAGCCGGTGACCACGCCCGAACAGGCGGCCATTGATGACGCCCGCGCCCGCACAGGGCTGCAGCATCTGACGGTGATCAATCAGTACGGGCAACAGTACCTGCAAAAAGATATCCCCGATCTGTTTGTCGATCTGTCGACGGTTGGGGAAGGCTATGCGGCGGATCATCTTGCTGCGCTGATGGCCCAGGAAGGCATTTCCCGTTATCTGGTCTCCGTGGGCGGCGCGTTAGTCAGCCGGGGGATGAACGCCAGCGATAAGCCGTGGCGCGTAGCGATTCAAAAACCGACCGATCGGCAAAATGCCGTGCAGGCGATAGTGGATATCAACGGTCACGGCATCAGTACTTCCGGAAGCTACCGTAACTATTACGAGCTTGACGGGAAGCGTATTTCGCATGTTATCGATCCGCAGACCGGGCGTCCCATCACGCATAATCTGGTCTCGGTGACGGTCATCGCCCCCACCGCGCTGGAAGCGGATGCCTGGGATACCGGATTAATGGTTCTCGGCCCGGAAAAAGCCAAAGAGGTGGTTCGCCAGGAAGGACTGGCCGTTTATATGATCACCAAAGAGGGCGACGGGTTCAAAACCTGGAGCTCGCCGCAGTTCAAGAGTTTCCTGGTGCACGACAAAAATTAAAAAGCAAGGTTACGGGTTTTTTATCACTGGCGCTCAGGCACGCTCTATGTATGCTTACATGAGGAGCCGATAATGAGAAACCCGACCTTTATTACCGATGAGGATCGCTGGCAGGCCGTGCTGGCCCGCGATCCGCGCGCTGACGAGCGGTTTGTCTTCGCCGTACAGACTACGGGAATTTTCTGCCGTCCGTCATGCCGTGCCCGACACGCGCTGCGTAAAAACGTCCGCTTTTATCCCGATGCCTACCATGCCGTACAGGCAGGGTTTCGCCCGTGCAAGCGCTGCATGCCTGACAAACGCGATCCGCAGGAGCAGAAGCTGGCAAAAGTGGAACACGCCTGCCGTCTTCTGGAGCAGGATCCCACGCTAACCCTGGAGGGGCTGGCGCAGCAGGTCGCCATGAGCCCTTTCCATTTCCACCGTCTGTTTAAGTCCGTGACCGGCATGACGCCAAAAGCCTGGCAGCAGGCGGCGCGAGGCCAGCGCCTGCGCACCGCGCTTGCACAGGGAGACAAAATTACCGACGCCGTGCTGGCAGCGGGGTTTCCCGACAGCAGCAGCTATTATCGTAAAGCCAACGATGCGCTGGGCATGACGGCGAAGCAGTACCGCAAAGGGGATGTGGCGGTGCGTTATGCCATCAGCGGCTGTTCGTTAGGACGCTGTCTGGTGGCAGAAAGCGAGCGGGGGATCTGCGCGATCCTGCTGGGTGACAGCGATGAAGAATTAGCCGAAGAGCTTGCCGCGCAATTTCCAAAAGCAGCACATGCGCCGCTGGAAGAGGATTTCGCGCAGCGGGTCCAGCAGGTGATTGCCAGTATTGATAACCGCGACGTACCGCTTGCGCTGCCGCTGGATATTCGCGGAACCGCTTTCCAGCAGCGCGTCTGGCAGGCCCTTCGCAACATTCCCTGCGGCGAAACGGCAAGTTACCAGCAGGTGGCGCAGGCGATTGGCCAGCCCAGTGCGGTACGCGCCGTTGCCGGAGCCTGTGCGGCAAACACGCTGGCGATTGTGATCCCCTGTCATCGCGTGGTTCGTAGCGACGGCGCGCTGTCGGGTTACCGTTGGGGGACGGCGCGAAAAGCGCTATTACTGAAACGTGAGGCGAAACGCCAGGAGGGATAATGCTCGATCTTTTTGCGGATGCTGAACCCTGGCAGGAGCCGCTTGCGCCGGGGGCGGTGATCCTGCGCCGCTTTGCGCTCTCCCGTGCGGCGGCGCTGCTGGCCGGTATCGACGAGGTGACGGCGGTTTCGCCGTTTCGCCATATGGTGACGCCGGGCGGCTACACCATGTCGGTAGCCATGGCCAACTGCGGGGAACTGGGCTGGGCGACGAACGAGCGGGGCTATCTGTATGCCCCGAACGATCCCGCTACCGGCCAGCCGTGGCCCCCGATGCCTGCGGTTTTTCAGGCTCTCTGCCACGAGGCCGCCGTAGCAGCGCAGTATCCTGACTTCCGGCCGGATGCCTGCCTGATCAACCGCTACGCCGTTGGCGCGAAGCTCTCGCTGCATCAGGACAAGGATGAACCCGATCTGCGCGCGCCTATCGTCTCGGTATCGTTAGGTTTGCCTGCCGTCTTCCAGTTTGGGGGATTACGCCGCAACGACCCGCTCAAGCGCATCATGCTGGAACATGGCGATGTGGTGGTGTGGGGCAGGGAGTCGCGGCTGTATTATCACGGCATTCAGCCGCTGAAACCCGGGGTTCACCCGCTCACGGGCGAGTACCGTTATAACCTGACCTTCCGTCAGGCGGGGCACGGTAAACTAAAATAAGAATTATTCTTGATGTACACGCAGGGCAGTTTACACTGCTGGCTGATTTTTATTGTCCGGATTGCCTGCATGCAACTACTTCTCCTCGTCTGGCGTCAGTATCGCTGGCCCTTCATTGCAGTAATGGCGTTAAGCCTCGCCAGCGCCGCGCTGGGTATTGGCCTGATCGCGTTTATTAACGTGCGGTTGATTGAAATGGTCGATACCTCGCTCTCCGTTCTGCCGGAGTTTCTCGGCCTGCTGCTCCTGTTGATGGCGGTTACGCTCGGTTCCCAGCTGGCGCTGACCGCGCTCGGGCACCATTTCGTTTTCCGTTTGCGCAGTGAGTTTATCAAGCGGATCCTGGACACCCAGGTTGAGCGCGTTGAGCAGCTCGGCAGCGCATCCCTGCTGGCGGGGCTGACCAGCGACGTGCGCGCCATCACCATCGCGTTCGTTCGGCTGCCGGAGCTGGTGCAGGGGATCGTTCTGACCTTTGGCTCGGCTGCCTATCTCGCCTGGCTCTCCAGCAAAATGCTGGCGGTGACCGCCCTGTGGATTGCCATTACCATCTGGGGCGGCTTTATGCTGGTGTCGCGCGTCTATAAACATATGGCGGTGCTGCGCGAAACCGAAGATAAGCTCTACAACGATTACCAGACGGTGCTGGAAGGGCGCAAAGAGCTCACCCTGAACCGCGAGCGCGCCGAGCATATCTTTAATCATCTCTATATCCCGGACGCGCGCGAATACCGTCATCATATTATTCGCGCCGATACCTTCCACCTGAGCGCGGTGAACTGGTCAAACATCATGATGCTGGGTGCCATTGGCCTGGTATTCTGGATGGCGAACGGCCTGGGCTGGGCTGACACCAACGTAGCGGCAACCTACTCGCTGACGCTGCTGTTTTTACGCACGCCGCTGCTCTCGGCGGTCGGTGCGTTGCCCACCCTGCTGAGTGCGCAGGTGGCCTTTAATAAGCTCAAAAAATTCGATCTCGCGCCGTTTAAAGCCGAATTCCCGCGCCCGCAGGCCTTCCCGAACTGGCAGACGCTGGAGCTGCGTAACGTCACGTTTCGCTATCAGGACAGCGCCTTCTCCGTGGGGCCGGTCAACCTGACGCTCCGCCGCGGTGAACTGCTGTTCCTCATCGGCGGCAACGGCAGCGGTAAATCTACGCTGGCGATGCTGCTGACCGGACTCTATCAGCCGCAGTCGGGCGAGATTTTGCTGGACGGCAGGGCGCTGAGCGCGGAGAAGCCCGAGGATTACCGCAAGCTTTTCTCGGCGGTGTTCACCGACGTCTGGCTGTTTGACCAACTGCTGGGGCCGGAAGGGCAACCGGCCAATCCTGCGCTGGTGGAAAAATGGCTGGCGCAGCTGCAGATGTCGCACAAGCTGGAGTTACAGGACGGGAAGATCCTCAACCTGAAGCTGTCCAAAGGGCAGAAAAAGCGCGTGGCGCTGCTGCTGGCGCTGGCGGAAGAGCGTGACATCATCCTGCTGGACGAGTGGGCGGCCGATCAGGACCCGCATTTCCGCCGCGAGTTTTATCAGGTGCTGCTGCCGCTGATGCAGGAGATGGGCAAAACCATTTTCGCCATCAGCCACGACGATCACTACTTCATTCATGCTGACCGCCTGCTGGAGATGCGTGACGGCAAGCTGAGCGAGCTGACCGGTGAAGAGCGCGATGCGGCCTCGCGTGACGCGGTAGCGCGCACGGCCTGATGCCCTTACCCTGGCCCTCTCCCACTGGGAGAGGGGATAAATCGTGGCCGCGATGCCGCTTTTTTCTCCATCCCGCCGCGTTGTTTATTCTTATTTACATATCCCCGCGCTATGCTTAACCCCAACTCATTTAATGGATTTATGATTGATGTCGGTATTAAAGAAAAACAGCGCCAGACAGCGTGACCAGGAGCGCGCGCGACTCATCTGGCTTCTCACGACCGATAAAGCGGTCACTTCTACGCTTTTAGGCAAACTCACCCTGGCTGAGCAATATGATGTCGGCACCCTGGCCGACGATATTGCTGAGGTAGGTGCGCTGGTTGCTCATTTACCCCCGCCGGATCTGGCGGATACCCTTGAAGCGCTTCCCTCGGAAGAACGTCACGCCCTGTGGCGTCTGGTGCAGGATCACGAGCGCGGGCAGGTGCTGCTTGAGGCCTCCGAAAACGTCTGGGACGACCTGATCGACGAGATGAGCGACCGGGATATTCTCGACGCTCTGCAAACCCTGGATATCGACGAGCAGATTTACCTCGTTCAGCATCTGCCGCGAAACCTGACCGGTCGCCTGCTGGCGTCGCTGCCTGCCGATGAACGCGCGCGCGTCCGTCAGGTGATGCACTACGAGAAAAACAGCGTCGGCGCGATCATGGAGTTCGGCGTTATCACGGTGCGACCGGACGTCACGCTCGGTACCGTGCAGCGCTATCTGCGTCGCCTGGGCAAAATGCCGGACAACACCGATAAACTCTTTGTTACCTCCCGGGATAAAACCCTGCTTGGCGAGCTGGAGCTGAAAACCATCCTGCTCAACAGCACCCAGCGGAAGGTGAGCGAGGTGATGGAAAACGAGCCGATGGTCTTCTCCCCGGAAGACGACGCGGAGAAAGCGGCGCGTACCTTCGAGCGTGACGACCTGGTGAGTGCCGCCGTCGTGGATTCCGTCGGCAAACTGATGGGGCGTCTGACCATCGATGAGATCGTTGATGTGGTCTATGAAGAAACCGACAACGACCTGCGCGCGCTCGGAGGGATCAGCGCCGAAGATGACGTCCATGCCTCCGTCGGCAAGGCGGTGAAAACGCGCTGGGCGTGGCTGGCCATTAACCTGTGCACCGCGTTTATCGCCTCCCGGGTGATCGACGGTTTTGAACACACCATTTCGCAGCTGGTGGCGCTGGCCTCGCTGATGCCGATTGTGGCCGGAATTGGCGGCAACACCGGAAACCAGACCATCACCATGATCGTCCGCGCCCTGGCGCTGGAAAACATTCAGCCCGGTAACTTTGCCTTTCTGATCTTCAGGGAGATGGGCGTGGCGCTGATTAACGGCCTGGTGTGGGGCGGGATTATGGGCGGCATCACCTGGTGGCTGTACGACGATATGGCCCTGGGCGGCGTGATGATGCTGGCGATGGTGCTGAACCTGCTGGTGGCATCAATGATGGGGGTCATTATCCCGCTGACGATGACCAAACTGGGGCGCGACCCCGCGGTGGGGTCGAGCGTGATGATCACCGCCATCACCGATACCGGCGGTTTCTTTATTTTTCTTGGGCTGGCGACGATTTTTCTGCTTTAAGTCGACGCTTAATGCGGGCGGGGAGGAGTGCCATGACGATAATCCCGCCCAGCACGCCAATCGCCAGATTGCCGGTTGATACCGTGGCGGCAACGGTGACCAGCATGACGACCGTTTCTGCTATCGGGGCCGTTTTCACCGTGGCTGGCTGAAGGCTGTGCCAGCTGAAGGTTTTGACGGCGACAATCGCCATAATACCTGCCAGCACCGCCATCGGGATGTTGGCCATCACGTCGCTGAGCGCCGTCACCAGGATCAGCAGCACAATGCCCGCCGCAAAGGTTGAAATGCGGCTTCGACCTTTCCCCATCTCCACGTTGACGATGGTTTGTCCGATCATCGCGCAGCCTGCAATCCCGCCATAAAATCCGGCCAGAATATTGCCGACGCCTAGTCCAATGCTTTCGCGGCGTTTACCTGACGGTGTCGAGGTCAGCTCATCCACCAGCTTTGCCGTCAGCAGGGATTCCAGCAGGCCGACAAACGCGATGCTCAGCGCGCACGGCCAGATAATGCTCAGCGTCTGCACATTGAGCGGGACCAGCAGCTCGGTAAGACCCGGCAAACCTCCGCTCATGGAGCCTTCATCGCCCACGGTTGGCAGGATTTGACCGGTTGAAACGGTGAACAAGGTAAGCACAACAATCGCAATCAGCGGGGAAGGGATGCTTTTGATATAGCGCGGCACCCACAGCACGATCAGCAGCGTCAGGACGAACAGGCCCACAATCAGCGGGCTTCGGCTCCAGAAATGCGGCACCTGAGCGAAGAAGATCAAAATGCCCAGGGCGTTAACAAATCCGGTCATGACCGACTGAGGTATAAAGCGCATCAGCCTTGCCATGCCCAGCACGCCAAACAGAATCTGAATCACGCCCGCCATCAGCACGGCGGGAAGTATGTACTGTACGCCGTGCTGATGCACCATCGGGCCAATGACCAGCGCCACGGAACCGGCCGCTGCCGTGACCATCGCCGGACGGCCCCCGAGTACAGACAGGGCAAGACACAGCACCACGGAGGCGATCAGGCTGACCTTCGGGTCAACGCCCGCCACAACCGAAAATGAGATAACCTCGGGGATCAGCGCTAGGGCGGTAATCACGCCAGCCAGCGTTTCACGCGTCAGCCGCTTTGGGGAACGCAGCACGTTGGCTACGCGGTCTTCGGGGGATACAGCAGAATGGGGTAGGGACATAACAGTTCGCTGGTTAGGGCAGGCTTCCGTGCGCGCGATCACAAAACGCAACATACTAGCCAGTAAAACCGCGCTTTACCAGACGCATCGATAATTCCTCACAAACAATCCATCATTAAATTTCACAATTACAATAATTTCGTAACCTTTAAACAATATTTAAAAGTTGTTACCGTGCCCCCGCAGCTTTTTTCACCTGCAATTTCCACGCATCAAGCACTTTTACACTAAGGCATAAATTATGAAAAAAATGACTGCCATGCTCTTTTCTCTGGCCGTGGGGCTTAACACCGTCTCCATGGCGGTGAAAGCTGACGCACCAAAAGAGCAGGAAACGGACGTCCTTTTGATTGGTGGCGGTATCATGAGCGCCACGCTGGGAACCTATCTGCAAGAACTGCAGCCGGACTGGTCTATGACCATGGTCGAGCGCCTTGATGGCGTGGCGCAGGAGAGTTCGAACGGATGGAATAACGCCGGTACCGGACATTCGGCACTCATGGAACTGAACTATACGCCGCAGAAAAAGGACGGTTCCATTAGTATCGAGAAGGCGGTAGAGATCAACGAAGCATTCCAGGTTTCTCGCCAGTTCTGGTCTCATCAGGTCAACAGCGGCGTGATGCACGACCCGCACTCCTTCATCAACACCGTGCCGCACATGAGCTTTGTGTGGGGTGAGCAGAACGTTAACTTCCTGCGCGCGCGCTACGCCGCTCTGCAGCAGAGCACGCTGTTCCGCGGGATGAAATACTCGGAAGACCACGCGCAGATTAAAGAGTGGGCTCCGCTGGTCATGGAAGGTCGTGACCCGAACCAGAAAGTGGCGGCAACCCGTACCGAAATTGGTACCGACGTTAACTACGGCGAAATTACCCGTCAGCTGGTGACGTCTCTGAAGAAAAAAGAGAACTTCAACCTGCAGCTCAGCACCGAAGTGCGCGGTTTCAAGCGCAACGCGGATAACAGCTGGAGCGTGACCGTCGCCGATCTGAAAAACAACGAAGCCGAGCACGTCATCAAGGCGAAGTTTGTCTTTATCGGTGCGGGCGGCGCGGCGCTGAAGCTGCTGCAGGAGTCCGGTATTCCGGAAGCGGACGACTACGCGGGCTTCCCGGTGGGCGGCCAGTTCCTGGTGTCCGATAACCCGGAAGTGGTGAATCGTCATCTGGCAAAAGTGTACGGCCAGGCTTCCGTTGGCGCACCGCCGATGTCTGTTCCGCATATCGACACCCGTATGCTTGACGGCAAACGCGTGGTGCTGTTTGGGCCGTTCGCGACCTTCTCCACCAAGTTCCTGAAAAATGGCTCCCTGTGGGATCTGCTCAGCGCCACGACCACCTCTAACGTCAAGCCGATGATGGACGTGGGTCTGGATAACTTCGACCTGGTGAAATACCTGATTAGCCAGGTGATGCTCTCTGACGACGACCGTTTCGAGGCGCTGAAAGAGTACTATCCGCAGGCGAAAAAAGAAGACTGGCGTCTGTGGCAGGCGGGTCAGCGCGTACAGATCATCAAGCGCGATCCGAAAGAGGGTGGCGTGCTGCGTCTGGGTACCGAAGTGGTAAGCGATAAGGATGGCACCATCGCCGCGCTGCTGGGTGCGTCGCCGGGCGCGTCTACCGCTGCGCCAATCATGCTGCACCTGATGGAAAAAGTGTTTAAAGATAAAGTCGCCAGCCCGGAATGGCAGGCGAAGCTGAAAACCATTATTCCATCCTACGGCACGAAGCTGAACGGCAACGTGAGCGCGACGGAGCAGGAGCTGGAATACACCAGCCGCGTACTGCAGCTGCAGTACATCAAGCCACAGGCTGCGGATGCGGCGCCAAAAGCGGAGCTGAAGCCTCAGCCGGAAAACAAACCGGTTGCGGATATCGCGCTGTAAGATAAAAGCAAAACGGTAACATCCGTTACCGTTTTTAGTGTTTTCTCCCTCTCCCAGTGGGAGAGGGGCGGGGTGAGGGCACCAGAGCGCACCCTTTCCGGGTCGGGTAAGGCGAAGCCGCCACCCGACTTAATTTCAACGTACTACGGCTTGTCCGATGTTCTCATCAGCCTTCCAGATGCGATACTTCACTTCCACGTTTTCAGGCGTATAGACCACGATCGGCAGCTTGCTGTTGTAGCGCAACAGACTGTTGTCGCCCAGATACGCCGTTACAAATTTCTTCTCTTTCTTGCCGTCCGGGCAGGCCATCATGGTGGAGACCGGAGAGGTCACTTTGTCAAAGACGTAATAGTCGTAACCCCAGCCTTCCAGGGTTTTGCTTTCCAGCTGACCGCCCAGACGGTGCTGGTTGCAGTCCACTTCCAGCGTCTTGCCAATTAACAGTTCCACTTTGAAGTTCGCTTCATCCTGCTGAACCGGCAGCTGAATCACCTGACGCTTCATCCCTTTGTCCGCCTGCGGGTACGGAGCCACTTTTTCCAGCGGCTGCTGTTTTGGGGTTTCGCTGGCGAAAGCGCTGCTGCTGACGCACGCGGCGGCGATGAGGGCGATGGCAAATTTAGGTGCGTTTTTCATTGTCATTCCTTTATGTCAAAACGATCCTGCGCAGGTTAACATAACAACGATGAATGATTGGTGTTATTTACTTACATTTTCACTATAGGTAGCGTTATGCGCTTTTAATTTACCTGTTTAGTGGTTGTTTGTGCTGGTGTGGAGTCGGGTGCCAGTTCGTGTTATTTTAGACCCTATATATTGTTATTCATCTGTAAAAGGGAAGAGAGATGGTTCGTGCAAAACTGAAAACGCCTGAAGGCCGCAAGTTCCTCCTGGCGCTGCTGGTCGTATTTATGATTGCCGCCGCGTGCGTGGGGCGGGCAACCATTGTTGGCGTTATCGAACAGTACAATATTCCCCTCTCAGCCTGGACAACCAGCATGTATGTCCTGCAGTCGGCGATGATCTTCGTCTACAGCCTGGTGTTCACCGTTCTGCTGGCCATCCCGCTGGGCATTTTCTTCCTGGGCGGACGTGAGAAGCATTAAGCGCGGACTCGCAATAGCTAAGCCATCCTGCCGGATGGCTTTTTTTATGGTCTCATCCCACTCTCCTCAGGTTTTTTTAATCCGCGATATCCTATCCTGTAAGCATTCAGGCAACTGTTTTTAAAGCAGGAGCGGTAGATGCGTTCCAGATTTCCAGTGCTCAGCCAGATCCCCAAAGGCGTCTGGGTTGTAGGAGGCGTCAGTATGTTGATGGATATCTCGTCAGAGAGTATTCACAGCCTGCTGCCACTTTTTATGATGACCACCCTCGGTACGAGCGTGCTGTTTATCGGCCTGATTGAAGGGCTGGCGGAGGCCACCGCGCTTTTTATTAAGGTCTTTTCGGGGGCGATAAGCGACTACCTGGGTCAACGTAAGGGGCTGGCCCTGCTAGGGTATGGCCTGGGGGCGTTAAGCAAACCCCTTTTCGCATTAGCGTCCTCTTCCGGGATGGTTTTAGGCGCACGTCTGATAGATCGTACGGGGAAGGGGATACGGGGCGCACCGCGGGATGCGCTGGTTGCAGACGTCACGCCGCCGGAAATGCGTGGTGCGGCATATGGTCTGCGTCAGTCAATGGATACCACAGGCGCATTTCTTGGCCCATTACTGGCCGTAAGCTTAATGCTATTGCTGGACAACGACTTTCGCACTGTTTTCTGGATAGCCCTTATCCCCGGTCTGCTTTCAGTTGCCTTGCTCTATTTTGGCCTTCAGGAGCCGAAAACTCCCCTCGAACATAAACGTACTAATCCCATTAAACGAGAGAATTTAAGGCGGCTGGGTAAAGCGTGCTGGTGGGTGATTGGCCTTGGTGCAGTGTTCACGCTTGCCCGGTTTAGCGAGGCTTTTCTCGTCCTTCGTGCGCAGCAGTCGGGCGTTCCTCTGGCCCTTATTCCGCTGGTGATGGTGGTCATGAACGTACTCTATTCCCTTTCCGCTTACCCTTTTGGCAAACTTTCTGATGGCATGCGCCACACCCGGCTTCTGCAGTGGGGGCTAATGGTGCTGATTGTTGCAGATGTTGTTCTGGCCCTGAGCAGCCACTGGATGGGGGTCATTTTAGGCGTCGCGCTTTGGGGAATACATATGGGTATGACCCAGGGATTACTGGCGGCAATGATCGCTAAAACCGCACCGCCCGATCTCCGCGGCACGGCTTTCGGTATTTTTAGTCTGGTCAGCGGCGTGGGATTATTAATCGCCAGCGTGGGAGCCGGCGCGATATGGGAAACGTTTGGCGCGGAATATACGTTTTATGCCGGAGCGGTGATTTGTCTGGCTACGCTAGTGTATCTGCGCAAAACGCCGGACGAGTCGAAATAAAAAACCAGCCATCAGGCTGGTTTTCAGTGTGTTTTTGGTCGGCACGAGAGGATTTGAACCTCCGACCCCCGACACCCCATGACGGTGCGCTACCAGGCTGCGCTACGTGCCGACGCATAAAAAGAATACTACTCGATTCCGTTTTGAATGCAAGGGAATCTGTCGCTAACTGGTTTATTATTAATCAGTTAGCGATGAAGCGCTTCTCATCCGTCAGGACCTGAAGCAGCAGGCTCAGCTGCGGTTTCTGGTCTTTCAACCGTTCACCCTGCAGATTGTACGTCTGATAATTCCCGTTGCTGTTCAGCACCAGCGTCAGCTTCGGCGTGGTGACTACCAGCGTATTATTCCCCGCCGCCGTCACCCAGCTGTGGCGGCGCGCGGCGCTGAAGAGATCCTGCCCCTGCGAATACTCGTTTGCTGGCGTGCTGACGTGCAGCAGGCGTTGCATCAGGGTGGTCATCACATCTTTATGCTCGGTGAGCATATTGATGCGCTGCGCCGGGGTGCCAGGCCAGTGGATCACCAGCGGAACCTGCAGATTCGGGCGAGACCAGCTCATACTCTTCGTCTCGTCACCTAGCGGGATGCCATGGCCCGCGGTCACGATCACCACGGTATTGTCCAGCTTGCCCGACTCGCGAAGCGCGTCAAGCACGCGGCCTATCTGCGCATCAACATCGCCAGCCGCGCGACCGTAGCGGCGCGCAAAGTCACTCTTATTGCTGTTGGCAAGCGTTGTGCCGTTAAAGGCAACCCATGAGAACCAGCGGTTATCTTCCTGGGCGTAGCGCTGCAGCCAGTTTATCCACTGGCTGGCGGTCTGCGCGTCGGACTGATTTTGTGCCGTCGGCAGTGAGAAATCGGACAGCAGCGCCTGGCGGTAGAGCGGGCTGTTAAAGCCATCGGAGGAGAACAACCCTAGCTGATAGCCTTGCTGATTCAGCCCGGTGATCAGCGCCGCAGGCGTGCGGGTAGACAGTACGCCGTCCATGTAGCCGGCTGAAATGCCATAGAAGAGGCCAAAGATGCCCGCATCGGTTGTGTTACCGGAGCTCATATGCTGAGTAAACGAGACGTTCTGACTCGCGAAAGCGGCCAGCGCAGGCATCTGCTTCTCGAAACGGGAATAGTTCAGGCCATCGACGGTGATCAGCAGGACGTTTTGCCCGCGCCCCATATCGCGGTAGTTCAGGTCGCTCAGAGGATACTGAACGCTGACGGCTTCCGGGTTGCCCTGCTCGATAAGACGGCGCTGGTACTCCTGTGCATCAAGCAGACCGTGTTTCTCGAGGAAGCGACGGGCCGTCATCGGGTACGAGAGCGGCAGGTTCGCGCGCTGCATGGTAATAGGGCGATAGAAGTTCGCATCCGCCCAGATATACATGATGTGCGAACTGATAAAGGAGACGAAAAAGAGCGCGGCGACGGGCTTCGCATAATGGCGTCGCCGGGTCAGACTGCGGAGCTTTTGCCAGCTCCAGGTGGCGAACAGCATCTCAATCAGCAGGATCACCGGGACGCTGATAAACATCAGCTGCCAGTCACGGGCCGTTTCGTTCTGGTCGGGGTTAATCACCAGTTCCCAGACGATGGGGTTGAGGTGCAGGTGGAAGCGGGTGAACACTTCACTGTCGATAAGCAGCAGCGTCATCCCCACCGTCGCAAGGATGGCGGACAAGAACCGCATCAGACGCTGCGACATGACGATAAACGTCAGGGGGAACAGGATCAGCAGATAGGTGGCGAAAACCAAAAAGCTAAAGTGACCGACAACGCTTATCCAGGAGTAGATACGCCCGGTTAGCGTTGTTGGCCAGTCTGCGACAAACAGATAACGACAGCCAATGACCGTCGCCAGCAGAATGTTGAACAGGGCAAACCAGTGCCCCCAGCTGACCATCTGGGAGACTTTTTCACGGTAGCGCTGACGATTCGTCACCATAAACTGTTGTTCGTATCCCTTAATGGGCCGGGTCGTTGCTGACGGACGACTGTAAAGCCTGGGCGAACGATTTTGCGATCGCCTGACGCTGAGCCGGAGCAACGCTGGTGTTAATCAGGTTGGTGACCATATTTCCCAAAACCATCAGGGAGAGATCGGTCGGCGTTTTATGTTTTTCCAGTACGTTGACCAGCTCACTGAGCAGTTGTTCAACGTGTTCATCACTGTAGCGGGAATGTTGTGGCATAAATCAAAATCAGTTTGTTGATGAAAGGGCAACATATTACCGTAGCAACAGCTTTTTTTCCCCTTTTTTATCTGTTGTTGCACACATGTCCTGGTGGTGGTTGAATACCGCCCGGTCTAAAAGGAGAGTTTATCATGAGTCTGGAAATCAACCAGATTGCCTTGCACCAGCTTATCAAGCGTGATGAGCAAACCCTTGAAGTGGTGCTGCGCGATTCGTTACTGGAACCCACGGCGACCGTGGTGGAGATGATGGCAGAGCTGCATCGCGTCTACAGTGCCAAAAATAAAGCCTATGGCCTGTTCAGCGAAGAGAGTGAACTGGCCGATAGCCTGCGCCTGCAGCGTCAGGGCGAAGAGGATTTCCTGGCGTTTAGCCGCGCCGCAACAGGGCGTCTGCGCGACGAGCTGGCGAAATATCCGTTCGCCGACGGCGGGATCGTGCTGTTCTGCCACTATCGCTACCTGGCGGTCGAGTATCTGCTGGTTACCGTGCTGAATAACTTAAGCAGCATGCGCGTGAACGAGCAGCTGGATATCAGCTCAACGCATTATCTGGATATCAACCATGCGGATATCGTGGCGCGTATTGATTTGACCGAATGGGAAACCAACCCGGAGTCGACCCGCTACCTGACTTTCCTGAAGGGGCGCGTGGGCCGCAAAGTGGCGGATTTCTTTATGGATTTCCTCGGTGCCAGCGAAGGTCTTAACGCCAAAGCGCAGAACAAAGGGCTGCTCCAGGCGGTTGACGACTTCACGGCTGAAGCGCAGCTCGATAAATCTGAGCGCCAGACCGTGCGCCAGCAGGTTTACAGCTACTGCAACGAACAGCTGCAGGCAGGGGAGGAGATCGAGCTGGAGTCCCTGTCAAAAGAGCTGGCCGGCGTCAGCGAAGTCAGTTTCCAGGAATTTACCGCAGAAAAGGGCTATGAGCTTGAAGAGAGCTTCCCGGCCGATCGCAGCACGCTGCGTCAGTTAACCAAGTTTGCCGGCAGCGGCGGTGGGTTAACCATCAACTTTGACGCGATGTTGCTGGGTGAACGCATCTTTTGGGATCCGGCCACCGATACGCTGACCATTAAAGGTACGCCGCCGAACCTGCGCGATCAGCTTCAGCGCCGCACCTCGGGTGGGAAATAACAGCCATAAAAAAACCCCGCAGAAGCGGGGTTTTTTTTCGACGAGTTTGCGATTACGCGCGAACGAAGTCGATGTGAGTCAGTTTTGGCTTGAACGCGTGACGCTGAACAGCCTGAACTTTCACTTTTTCTTCTTTACCGCCAACAACGATGGTCAGGACTTCGCTGTAGAATTCAGCTTTGGTCTGCAGGTTCCACAGTTTGTCGTGATCCAGTTCGATTGCAACTGGAGCAGCTTCGCCACCGTAAACGATAGCCGGGAACTTGTTAGCGTTACGCAGGCGGCGGCTCGCACCCTTACCCTGCACGTTACGTACTTCTGCTTCGATAGTGAACATTGATTTCTCTCTGTATTTAAAACCCTACTACAGGCGACCCAGCAGCAGGTGAGTGTTCTGCCTCACGGATGTGAAGCGGGCGGCATTTTATACTCAAATGCCCCTCACATCAATGAAAAGTCCCGCTAACCGCGCAATTCGTTGGCGCGACGGAAGCGACCTTCATAGTCAAAGAGCTTCTCGCGCACCTGCCAGAACTGGCCTTTCTTACGGGCGACGACAAAATCCGGATGGCGCAATAACACCTGCTGGCGCACGATATCGGCCACGGTAATCCAGCGCAGGGGCACGCCCGGCGTGCGGGTATGCGGGCGGATAAACAGCTGCTCGAAGGCCATTCGCTGGGCAGGCGTCTGAACCCGGAAACGCTCGCTGACGTCCGCCCCGTCTTCGTCGTAATAGGTGATTTTCAGCCACTCGCCTTTTTCATCGGCGCCGGGCTGCAGCGCCATGCCGGAACAGCGCAGCACCAGGGCATCTTTCAGCTTTAGCGCCGCTTTCAGCATGTCGTCCGGGTCAACCAGCACCGTGTCGCATTCCCGGCAGCGGCGGGCGGCAATGTCGTTTTCGGCGTTGCACTGCGGGCAGTTTTTGAACCGGAAGCGGAAATCGCACTGCTCGCGATGCCCGTCATCATCTTCAAACCAGCCCTGACAGCGGCGGCCAAAGTGTTCGATCAGCGTACCGTCGGCGGTGGTTTTTCCCCAGAAGGTGTTGGCAAACCCGCAGGCAGGGCAAAAGACCTGTACGGGCACGTTGTCGCTTTTCCCTTTTGGCGCGCCGACTTCAGGTGTATAGAGATCGTGCGGGTTACCGGCATAATCCAGAATCAGGCAGTCGGTTTTCCCCGGGGCCAGGCGCAGGCCGCGGCCAACAATTTGTTGATACAGACTGACCGATTCGGTCGGGCGCAAAATGGCGATCAGGTCGACGTGCGGGGCGTCAAAGCCGGTGGTCAATACCGACACGTTTACCAGATAGCGGAACCGCTGGGCTTTAAAGGCGTCAATCAGGCCGTCGCGCTCCGGGCCGGGGGTCTCGCCGGTGATTAACGCCGCGTCGCCGGCGGGCAGTAACCCGGTGATCTCTCGCGCGTGCTCAACCGTAGCGGCAAAGATCATTACCCCTTTGCGCGTCGCGGCGAACTCCTCAATCTGGCTGATGATATGCGGCGTAATACGCTTCTGCTTTTTCAGCTCCTGGTTGAGATCCGCTTCGCTGAATAAGCCGTTGCTCTGCGCCTGCAAACGGCTGAAATCGTACTGCACCACCGGCATATCCAGCCGTTCAGGCGGCGTCAGGTAGCCGTGTTTAATCATGTAGCGCAGCGGAAGTTCGTAAATGCAGTCGCTAAACAGGGCCTTGTCATCACCGCGCACCATGCCGTGATAATGATAGCGATAGATCCAGCCTTTCCCCAGGCGAAACGGGGTCGCCGTCAGGCCCAGCAGGCGCAGGTGAGGGTTCACCGCTTTCAGGTGAGCCAGGATTTGCTGATACTGGCTGTCGTCGTCATCGCTGATGCGGTGACACTCGTCAACAATCAGCAGCGAAAATTCGCTGCGAAATAGCTCCAGATTGCGCGCCACCGACTGCACGCTGCCGAAGACCACTTTGCCGTGGCTCTCTTTGCGCTTTAGCCCGGCGGCGAAAATATCGGCTTCCAGCCCAAGCGCACAATACTTGGCATGGTTTTGCGCGACGAGCTCTTTAACGTGCGCCAGCACCAGCACGCGACCACGGGCCAGACGCGCCAGTTCGGCGATGACCAGGCTTTTGCCTGCGCCGGTCGGGAGCACAATCGCCGCCGGCTCGCGATGTTTACGGAACCAGGCGAGGGTGGCGTCAACGGCTTCCTGCTGATAGGGACGAAGTGTAAAAGTCATAGGGTCTCGGTTTCGTTATTCCGCACATATACCCGTCATACTTCAAGTTGCCTGTGCGTTGGCTGCACTCGTTCACCCCGGTCACTTACTTATGTAAGCTCCCGGGGATTCACTCCTTTGCCGCCTTCATGCAACCCGAATTATTTAGGGTATAGATAGTATGCCACGAAACTTTTTCCCTTGAGTGGCGCAACCAGACCATTATACTGAACCGTTCCAGACTGCTTCTTTTTTCGGACCTGTTGTCCGACTTCCAGCACCATTAAGGCTAAAAAGATTTCATGCGACTTGATAAGTTTATCGCTCAGCAACTCGGCGTAAGCCGCGCTATTGCCGGGCGCGAAATTCGCGCCAGCCGCGTTACCGTGGATGGCGACATTGTGAGAGACAGCGCGTTCAAACTGCAACCTGACCATCAGGTGGAGTATGACGGCAATCCGCTGACCCAGCAGCACGGTCCGCGCTACTTCATGCTCAATAAGCCGGAAGGCTACGTCTGCTCAACGGACGATCCCGATCACCCGACGGTGCTCTATTTCCTCGACGAACCGGTGGCGCACAAGCTGCACGCCGCAGGCCGCCTCGACATCGACACCACGGGTCTGGTGCTGATGACCGACGACGGGCAGTGGTCGCATCGCATTACTTCCCCGCGTCACCACTGCGAGAAAACCTATCTGGTCACGCTGGAGTCGCCGGTGTCGGATGACACGGCAGAGCAATTCACGAAAGGCGTTCAGCTGCATAATGAAAAAGATCTGACCAAACCCGCCGTGCTTGAGGTGATCACGCCGACGGAGGTCCGTCTGACCATCAGCGAAGGGCGCTACCATCAGGTGAAACGTATGTTTGCCGCGGTGGGGAACCACGTTGTTGGCCTGCATCGTGAGCGGATTGGTGCGATCGAACTCGATCCCGACCTGGCGCCAGGCGAATATCGCCCGTTAACGGAAGAAGAGATCGCCAGCGTCGGTCTGCCTTCGCACTAATTTCAGGAGAGCTCTGTGACCACTAGGCCACACTCGTCGTTCAAAATCGTCTTCATTCTTGGCCTGCTGGCCATGCTGATGCCGCTGTCTATTGATATGTACCTGCCCGCGCTGCCGGTCATTTCCGCGCAGTTTGGCGTTCCGGCGGGCAGCGCGCAGATGACGCTCAGCACCTATATTCTCGGCTTTGCCCTCGGCCAGCTGTTTTATGGCCCGATGGCGGACAGCCTTGGACGCAAGCCCGTTATTCTGGGCGGGACGCTGATATTTGCGGCCGCAGCGGTTGCCTGTGCGCTGGCGCAGACCATCGATCATCTGATTATCATGCGCTTCTTCCACGGTCTGGCGGCGGCTGCGGCAAGCGTGGTGATTAACGCCCTGATGCGCGATATCTACCCGAAGGAAGAGTTCTCCCGCATGATGTCGTTCGTGATGCTAGTGACGACGATTGCGCCGCTGGTGGCCCCGATGGCCGGTGGCGCGGTGCTGGTGTGGTTTAGCTGGCATGTGATTTTCTGGATCCTGGCCCTGGCCGCGCTGCTGGCCTCGGCGATGATCTTCTTCTTTATTGATGAAACGCTTCCCGTCGAGCGCCGCCAGAAATTCCACATCCGAACCACAATCGGCAACTTTGCCTCGCTGTTTCGCCACAAGCGCGTGCTCAGCTACATGCTGGCAAGCGGGTTCAGCTTCGCCGGGATGTTCTCCTTCCTGAGCGCCGGGCCGTTTGTCTACATTGAACTGAATCACGTTTCACCGCAGCACTTCGGCTACTATTTCGCGCTTAACATCGTCTTCCTGTTCATCATGACCATCATCAACAGCCGTTTTGTCCGGCGGGTGGGGGCGCTGAACATGTTCCGCGCCGGGCTGTGGATCCAGTTTGTGATGGCTATCTGCCTGGTGATGAGCGCGTTTCTGGGCGTGGGCTTCTGGGCGCTGGTAGTCGGGGTGGCGGCCTTTGTCGGCTGCGTGTCGATGGTGTCATCTAATGCGATGGCGGTGATCCTGGATGAGTTTCCGCATATGGCGGGTACCGCCTCTTCCCTGGCGGGGACGTTCCGCTTCGGTATTGGCGCTATCGTTGGGGCGTTGCTTTCAATGGCCACCTTTACGACAGCATGGCCCATGCTGTGGGCGATGGCTTTTTGCGCAACCAGCTCGATACTCTTCTATCTTTACGCCAGTCGACCGCGAAAAGCGGCCCACTAAAATACAGAGAAGGCCCGACAGGGCCTTTTTTGTTGATGCATATCAACCAAACCCCCGTTCGTTTATTCCGTGTTTGTTTATTTTATGTAAAATCTATTTGTGTAAAAAGTCACATCATTGTATTCAAAAAGGTTGAGTTAGATCGCAGAAACGGGTACATATAGCGCCGACGCGAGCCTGGATATCGATAAAAAAGCGCTGAATAGTGCAGGCTGGCGATGATGTGTTACTATAAATGTAAATAAATTGTGAAGTAAATTTTGCTTCCGGGGAACGAACGTGAATACATTACAACTCTCCATTGTCCATCGCTTGCCCCAGAGCTATCGCTGGTCGGCGGGTTTTGCAGGTTCGAAAGTTGAACCGATTCCGCAAAGCGTCGCGGGCTGTGAAAACTGCCTGGTGGCACTCAAGCTGCTGAGCCCGAGCGACGAAAATGCATGGCGGGTGATGGAGCGTCTCAGTCAGGCCCTGACGGATATCGAAGTGGACAGCTCCGTGCTGGAGTGTGAAGGTGAGCCGTGCCTGTTCGTGAAGAGCCAGGACGAGTTTGCCGCCACCTGCCGTCTGAAGAATTTTGGCGTTGCCATCGCGGAGCCTTTCTCCGGCCAGTACCCGTTCTGACCGCTAGTCTGCCGACAACAGCTGGCGCGTGTAGCGCTGCGTTGGCGCGCTAAATACGCGCTGGCACTCTCCCTGCTCGACCACTTCTCCCTGTCGCAACACAATCACCTGATGGCATAGCGCCCGCACCACCTGTAGATCGTGGCTGATAAAGATATAGGCCAGCCGGTGTTTTTCCTGAAGCCCTTTCAGCAGCGCCAGGATCTGCGCCTGAACGGTTCTGTCCAGCGACGACGTTGGTTCATCCAGAATAATCAGCTCCGGCTTCAGGATCAGCGCGCGGGCAATGGCGATACGCTGGCGCTGCCCGCCGGAGAATTCAGCCGGATAGCGGTGGCGCGTCCCGGCATCTAAGCCCACTTCGGCCATCACCCGCTTAACTTCCTGCTCGCGCTGCTGAGCGCTCAGGCTGGGCTGATGCACGCGCAGACCCTCTTCGATAATCTGTAACACGCTGAGCCGCGGGTTAAGCGAGGAGTTGGGATCCTGAAACACCACCTGCATGCGGGGCCGCACGGGCAGCATCTGACGGCGGTTCCAGCGGTGCAGCGGCATATCGTCAAAGAGGATCTCGCCCTGGGAGGCAATTAAGCGCAGCAGCGCCAGACCGGTGGTGCTTTTGCCCGAACCGGATTCGCCCACCAGCCCGAGGGATTCTCCCGGGCGCAGCGAGAAGCGGATGTTTTTCAGCACCGGATTCTGGTCGACGATGCGCCGCAGAATACCTTTGCGGATCGGGAACGAGACGGACAAATCCTCAACGCGCAGCAGCGGTGTGCTGTCCGCCTTGAGGGGAACCGGGTCGCCGGAGGGTTCGCTGTCGAGCAGGCGCTGCGTATAGGGGTGCTGCGGCGCGCTCAGCAGCGTGGACGCGCTATTCTGTTCAACGCATCGTCCGTTTTGCATCACCGCGACGCTGTCGGCCAGCTTTCTCACAATACTCAGGTTGTGCGTGATAAACAGCAGGCTCATGCTCAGCTCGTCACGCAGTTCCCGCAGCAGCGTCAATATTTGCGCCTGTACCGTCACGTCCAGCGCCGTTGTGGGCTCGTCGGCAATCAACAGCTCGGGGCGCGTGAGCAGGGCCATAGCGATCATCACGCGCTGGCGTTCGCCGCCGGAGAGCTGGTGCGGAAAATCATTCAGCCGTTTGGCCGCATTGCGTATGCCCGTTCGTTCCAGACAGTCCAGAATTTCTCCCCGCGCGGCCTCTTTGCGCATCCCCCGGTGCAGGGAGAGCACTTCATAGAGCTGTTTTTCCAGGCTGTGCAGAGGGTTGAGGGAAACCATCGGCTCCTGGAAGATCATCGCGATTTTGTTGCCGCGTATGCCGCGCAGGGTATGTTCGTCGGCATGCAGCAGCGAGCGGCCGTGAAACAGAATATCCCCTTGCGGGTAGCTCACCGGTGGGGACGGCAACAGGCGCAGGATGGAGAGTGCCGAAACGCTCTTGCCTGAACCCGACTCGCCCACCAGGGCCAGCGTTTCCCCGGTCTGGATCTGCAGCGACAGGTCGGTGACCACGGTGCGCGTCTCGTCCTGCTTAGAAAAAGCAATCGACAGGTTATCAATACTGAGAAGAGGCTGGGTCATTTTATACCGCCTTGTTCGGATCGAAGGCATCGCGCACGGCTTCGCCAATAAAAATCAGCAGCGACAGCAGCACGGCCACGGAAAGAAAGGCGGCGATGCCTAACCACGGCGCCTGCAGGTTGTTTTTGCCCTGCAGCAGCAGTTCGCCGAGCGACGGGGAACCCAGCGGTAGCCCGAAACCAAGAAAATCCAGCGAGGTGAGGGTGGTGATGGAGCTGCACAGAATAAACGGCAGGAAGGTGAGCGTTGCCACGACCGCGTTGGGCAGCATGTGGCGGAAGATGATCCCCCGGTCGCTCACGCCAAGCGCCTGCGCGGCGCGAATGTAGTCGAAATTGCGGGTGCGCAGGAACTCCGCGCGCACCACGCCCACCAGCGCCATCCAGCCGAACAGGACGGTGATGCCTAACAGCCACCAGAAGCCAGGCTGCACCACGCTGGAAAGCAGGATGATCAGAAACAGCGTTGGCATGCCTGACCACACTTCAATAACCCGCTGGCCCCACAGGTCGATTTTCCCGCCGTAGTAGCCCTGAACGGCACCCGCCACGACGCCCATTACGCTGGAGAATATTGTCAGCATCAGCCCAAAGAGAAGAGAAATTCGCGTGCCATACAGGATGCGCGCCAGCACGTCCCCGCCGTTAGCATCCGTTCCCAGCCAGTTTTGCGCGGAGGGCGGGGAAGGGAAGGGCGTCGTGGTGGCGAAGTTAATGCTGTTTGCGCCAAAGCGTACCGGCGCCCAGAGCGCCCAGCCGTGCTGCTCAATCTGCTGGCGAAGCCACGGATCCTGATACTCCGCCGGTGTTGCAAACGGGCCGCCAAAGTCGCTTTCGCTGTAACTGGCGATAACCGGCACGTACCAGCGGTCGTTAAAATGCACCAGCAGCGGCTTGTCGTTGGCGATCAGCTCCGAACACATGCTTAAGGCAAACAGCACGGCAAAAATCCACAGCGACCAGTAGCCGCGGCGGTTGTGGCGAAAGCGGGCCCAGCGGGCCTGGTTGACGGGGCTTAAACGCGGCATCAGCGGCCCTCAAAATCGATTCGGGGATCGACCAGCGTATAGCTGATATCGCTGATGATATTCAGCAGCAGGCCAATCAGGGTGAAAATATAGAGTGTGCCAAACATCACCGGATAATCGCGCGATACGGTAGCCTCATAGCCCAGCAGCCCCAGGCCGTTGAGCGAGAACATCACCTCTATCAGCAGCGAGCCGGTAAAAAACATGCCGATGAACGTGGCCGGAAATCCGGCGATCACCAGCAGCATGGCGTTGCGGAACACGTGTTTCCACATGATCTGCTTCTCGCTTACGCCCTTGGCGCGGGCAGTCACGACGTACTGCTTACGAATTTCATCGAGAAAGGCGTTTTTGGTCAACATGGTCAGGGCCGCAAACCCGCCGATGACCGTGGCCAGCACCGGCAGCGTGATATGCCAGAGATAGTCGGTGATTTTCTGATACCACGGCAGGGAGCTGAAATCGGCGGAGACCAGCCCCCGCAGCGGGAAGAGGTCGAAATAGCTTCCCCCGGCAAAAAAGACAATCAGCAGGACGGCAAACAGAAACGCCGGTATGGCGTAGCCGATGATGATGAACGTGCTGCTCCAGATATCAAACCGGCTGCCGTTATACACCGCTTTGCGGATCCCGAGCGGTATAGAGACCAGATAGATAATCAGCGTTCCCCACAGCCCCAGCGTTATCGAAACCGGCAGGCTTTGCTTGATCAGCGTTAATACTGACGCACTGCGAAACAGGCTATCGCCAAAATCAAAGCGGATGTAATCCCAGAGCATCTTGAAATAGCGTTCGTGAATCGGTTTGTCAAAGCCGTAGCGGCGGGTGATCTCGGCGATCACCTCCGGATCCAGCCCGCGTCCGCCGCGATAATGGCTTTCGCTGATATTCCCTACGCCGGTTCGCGCATGGCTCGCGCCCATCCCTTCACCGCCGCCGCCGGGCATGCCGCCGCTGTTGCCAAATTCAATGGCGGCAATTGCCTGATCGACCGGGCCGCCGGGGGCGATTTGCACGATAAAAAAGTTAATCGTGATGATGGCCCACAGGGTGGGGATGACCAGCAGGAGACGACGGAGAAGATAGGCACCCATGATGATTCCTTATCGCCGCTCAGCGGGAAGTCTGGCGGCTTTGTTAACGTCATACCACCAGGTATCAAAGCCCAGGGAGTAGACAGGGCGCACGGCAGGCACGGAGAATTTGTCCCAGCGCGCCAGGCGATCTTCGCCCATATACCACATCGGCAGCATGTAGTAGTTCCAGGTCAGGACCCTGTCGAGGGCGCGCCCGAGCGGCAGGAGCTTTTCTTTATCCCCCTGCGCCGCCACTATTTTCGCAATCAGCGCGTCAATCGCCGGGCTTTTTACACCTGGCGCATTGTATGAGGAGTCAATGTAGCTGGAGGCCCAGGATATTTGCAGGTCGGAGCTGGGCCACGGCTGCGCGGGCCACAGGCGCTGCATCATGTCGTAATCACGGCTGCGCATGCGGCTGGTGATCTGCGCGTTATCGACCTGGCGAATGTTCATTGTCACGCCCAGCCGCTCAAGGTTGTGCTTAAACGGCAGTACCCACTGATCGTTGCCCCCGGACGAGAGCAGCAGCTCAAAGCTGAGAGGCTTACCCGTTTTGGCATCCACACGCTTTTGATTTTTCAGGTGCCAGCCCGCGTCATCCAGCAGTTTGCTGGCTTTCAGCAGGTTGTCGCGGTCGTAACCGTCACCGTTCGACGCGGGCGGCTGAAACACGGTGGTGAACACCTGCGGCGGCAGCTCCGCTTTCAGAGGCGCCAGCAGTGCCAGCTCGTCGGCTTTCGGGTAATCGCGCGCGGCGTATTCCGTGTTCTGAAAATAGCTGTTGGCACGGCTGTAAGCCCCGTAAAACAGCGCCTTGTTCATCCACTCAAAATCAAAGGCCAGGGAAATGGCTTCGCGCACCCGGCGGTCATTAAATACCGGACGCTGAATATTAAACGCCAGCCAGCGGGTGTCCTGGGCAGACTCATTTTTGTGCTCGTCTTTGACGATATAGCCTTTGGCGAAATTTTTTCCGATATAGCGGGTCGCCCAGTTTTTGGCGCTGCTCTCGACGCGTAAATCGAAAGCGCCGGCTTTGAACGCTTCAAACGCCACGTTATCGTCGAGGTAGTAATCATAGCGAAGGGTGTCGAAATTCCAGCGCCCGCGGTTTACCGGCAGGTCTGCCGCCCAGTAGTCTTTCACGCGAGAGTAAACGACATATTGCCCCATGCGCCAGTCGGTGATGCGGTATGGGCCGCCTGCCAGCGGCGGCGTGGAAAGCGGGTCGCTTAGCTTATGATTTTTCCAGAACGATTCAGGCATCACCGGCAGCGAGAACAGGCTAAGCATGTTCTCTTTGTTCGGTTCGCTCAGCTCGATGCGCACGGTGAGCGGCGCAATGGCTCTGACGGAAGCCCCTTTATACACGATGCGGAACTGGGGGACGCCTTCGGTCATGAATTTATGGAAGGTGAACGCGACGTCGCTGGCCTTCACCGGCGTGCCGTCGTGAAAACGCGCTCGCGGATTCAGCGAAATTTCCGCCCAGGCGAAGTTATCGGCGTAACGCACGTTCTCGGCAATCAGCGGATAATAGCTGCCGGGCTCATCATCCGACGTGACGAAGAGCGTATCGTAAAGCGATTCCGTTCGCGCGGCCGCCACGCCGCGCAGGGCGAAGCGGTTGAAGTTGTCGAATGTTCCCGTGGCGGAAAGCGTGACCTTTCCGCCCTTCGGCGCGGCAGGGTTAACGTAATCGAAGTGCGTAAAATTGACCGCATATTTCGGCTCGCCAATCACCGCGAAGGCGATATTTTCTTTGATGGCCTGCGCCTGGCTGGACAGGCTCGTTAGTGCCAACATCAGCAACATGAAGCGCATAAGCATCTCGCGGCGGCTCCCTCTTTTACAGACCGGCTCGGTTAAGCTGAATAATAAGTGACGTCACGGGCAATGTGAAATTAATCACCCTCGGGCGAAATATCAGGCCGCCATTCTTGGAACTGCGCCAGCGGCATCGGGCGGCTAATCCAGTATCCCTGCAGGAAATTAACGCCGTGTTCGCGCAGCCAGGCGGCCTGTTCCGGCGTTTCCACCCCTTCGGCGACGGTCGACATATTCAGTCGTCTTGCCAGCGTCAGGACGGCGTCCAGCACCGGCGACGTCACGGTCTCGGTGCCAATCGCATTAACAAAACCGCGGTCAATCTTGAGGTAGTCCATGGTGAAATGCTCAAGATAAATCAGCGCGCTGTGGCCGGTGCCAAAATCATCAATGGCTATCTCAAACCCTTCGTTGTGTAGCCATTCGAAGAGGCTGTTGGCTTCCCGATGATTGAGCATGTCGCGCTCGGTAATTTCCAGCACGATCTGGAAGTAATCCTGCGGCAGTAGCGCTTTGAAGGTGCGCATATCGTCTTTGAAGCTTTCCGCATGCAGATGCCCCGGCGCAATGTTGATGCCCACCTTTGCCCCCGGAGGTAACAGGGTTTGTAACACGGGGGCATCGTGAATGATAAGGTCAAAGAGATGCAGCGTCAGCGGGACAATCAGCTTCTGCGCTTCGGCAAAGTTGATAAACGCGTCCGGCGGAATTTCCCCCATCGTCGGGTGTTTCCAGCGCATCAGCACTTCAAGCCCGGTCATCTGGAGCGATTTAGCATCGACGACGGGCTGATAAACCACGTAAAACTGACCGCGCTTAATGGCGCTTAAAATCTCTTTACCCGGGTTGAGGCGAATGCTGAGGATATAGTAGTTGAGCGATCCGGCACAAATGCCGCATACCAGCCCGAAGAACAGGGCGTAGAGAATTTCATCGCTGGTCCATGCGTCAGCATACAGGTTGATGGTCAGGGGCACGTCTTTCAGCGTCGCGGTACGGGCCGGCGTTTCATGTAAATCATGCGCAAGCACCAGCTTGCTGGACCGCGTTGACAGCGCATGATCGCCAATAATGATGGCAATACCGGCAAATTCGTCCTGGCGCGCGGTGTAGAGCAGGTAAGGCGTCAGATTGAGATTCACCGAGGTAAACACGCCGCCGTCCTTCACTAGCGGGTTACGGTACCAGATGGCAATCGCGGGCTTGTTGGGCAACATGGGGGTGCCGGGAAGTAACGCCATATCAATCTGTTTGTCGATGTGCAGCTCGGGGATCAGCTCCTCCATGGGGACATTCATCGGCCCCGTGGCAGAAGAGCAGAACGCCATTTTGTCTCTGACCAGCAGGAATGCGCGAACGTTAACGCTAAAGGCAGCGCGCGAGGTAAGTTCCTGATTGACGTCGTGGCAGTTGTTTAACGTGAGCGGCTGGAGCACATCGATAGAATTTTTTAACTCATCGAAGTAGCTCTCCATATAGATGCTCACATCGTGGATCAGGGTGTCGAATTTGACTTCCCGCTTGTGGTAGCTCCAGAAAAATTGCAACGAACCCAGGAGCAGGGCGGCGATCAGGCCTGTGATGATGCTGAGGATCAGTATTTTGCGATTGCTGGAGAAATAGCGGGTGAACATAGACGTCGTGATTCCTGAAATGCCGCTGGATGTATTCAGTGTAACGGGCAAAAAAAAACACTGCCGAAGCAGTGCTTTTTTTCATCATATCGTCAGCCAAGGGATAACCAACGATACAATAGTCATATTAACTGCGGGTCAGTACGCGGCGTGCTTCGTTGTAGCGCTTCTTCCAGTACGGTTCATTCATGCTGGAAATGGTCACACCGCTGCTGGTGGAGGCATGTACAAACTGGTCATTACCAATGTAGATGCCAACATGTCGACCTGTAGAACCGGCACGGAACAGGACTAAATCACCGGTGCGCAGTTTGGTACGTGAAATCGACTTGCCCATCTCCTGCTGTTCATAGGTTGAACGCGGAAGATCTAACCCAAATTGCTCACGGAACGTACGCTGTACAAAACCGGAACAATCAATACCTGTTTTTGTGCTGCCACCAAGGCGATAGCGCACGCCTTTCCAGTCAGCATACTGGTCCATAATGCGGGACTTCACGTCCAGATTACGTACCATATTTTCAAATTCATCCTGAGAGGCTTGCAGTGACGAGGAATCTTCCATTCCCACAACACGCGTCTCAGGATGCATATTCTTTGCGGTGTTCGATGTACTACATGCAGATAACAGTACCGCGACTGCTATCGCCGGGATCCCCCGTAAGATATATCTCAGAAACGGTTGAGATTTGACCATTTTGTTTATTATCCCTTGAAGTCCTTAACGACAAATATCGTTATAAAAATGCCAAACGTGACGAGACTAATTATCTGTTCACATTGAGACAATTCTTTCTGGTCACATTTGTGGCACAGCGCACAAAATTATTCGCCAGTGAAATAATTATCTCTATGGGGCAAAACGAGTTCGAGATTAACCGATTGCCTGGGGTATTGCGAGAAAAAAAAGCCTTTTTTTTATAAGAAAATGTGATACAGAAAGTAAAAACATAGAATTGCTCAAAATAGCGACGGATCCGCTGCGCCAGTATGCAATTGCTTCATTTTTATCATGAATATGATGACGAGAATATGACAGTGGGGAAAGATCGCGGCGAGAATGCTATCAGGGATCATGTCGATCCCTGATAGCTCACGTTAATTTAGGTTAGTTATTTGTTTAATTGTTGTTGCGCTCTTCTGGGAAGATAGCGATCGAACAGCGCTATTATCCTGTCGCTCAGTGGGGTCATCAAACACCACGGCAGCGCAATCAACGCCACGGAGAGCGAACCGACGGCAATATCGGTAAACCAGTGAGCGCCAATCATTACGCGCGGGAAAGCAAAAACCACAAAAATAATCAGGGCTATGGCAAAGGCTTTTCTGCCGAAATAGCGAAGCATAATTGCGGAAAAAATAAGCAGCATCATACCGTGATCGCCGGGGAAACTGTCCTTCGACGCATCTTTTGTTGGAATATGCAGCAGTTCGCTGACGCGATAAATATCGGTGAAGAATAGCGTTGGGCTTGAGCGCTTAACCGGAATAATCGCGGTTGCCAGCTGGTTAATGGCGACGGCAAACAGCAGCATTACCAGACCGATAATGAGAATACGCCGACGCCCGGCTTTATCCTCTTTCAGCCAGAAAGAGAGCATCAGGCAGCCCATGGCCAGCAGCGAGAAGCCGTCGAAGGCGCGGTTGTTGGTAATTGCCACCAGCCACAGGAACGCGTTGCTCTTCACCAGCTCCTGGTTGAAGAAGTGAAAAATGGCAGAATCCAGCGGGAACCAGAAACCATGATCCGCCGGGATATACCAGGAGAAGAAAAGCGCCAGACCGGCGACATTAAGCAGTAATATCAGGGGAAATCGAGTTGTCATAACGTTCTGCATAGAGTGAAAACTGGGGCAACGTTAGCCGCCCGAACTTAAACGAATCCTCAACAGGCTGGACTGGAGGGCATTCCAGTCGGCGTTAACCGCACTAATTAACTCTATTCGGCTGTCAGGCGGCGCCACATTCTGCGTTTCAATAAAGAAATCGTCACCCTGACGGTTGATCCTCACCAGCCCGTCTGGGGTGCGCATAATCCCTTTCACGCGATCGACGGGAGCAAGTCGGGCCCACTCCAGGATCCCAATGGTGTCAAAAACGGTTTCAGCATCAAATATCCATCCGCAGGCCTGATATCCCTGGCCGCTGTTCAGGTTACGACGCCAGCGCTGATGTTCCGGCAGGCTGAGCGCGGCTAAACCCTGCTTAACCGGATGACTGTGCGAATGATCCGCGCTGGCAGGCAGCTCGGTGAGGTTCAGACGAGGAAGGTCAAGCAGGGCGCTATCAATATTCCCCTGTGTGGCCTGCACCCGCGTGCGGTTGCCGCCGAAATGTTGCCACCATGCGTCCAGCGCGGCCTGGCTTTCAGGCGTGGCGCGATCTGCTTTATTCGCGACAATAACGTCAGCCGAGGCGAGCTGATCGCGGAAATTATCATTGGCCACCGTCTTGTCATCCAGAAGCTGACGCGGATCGAGCAGGCACAGGGTGGCGCGCAGATCGATCCACGGCTCGTAAACCGGGGCGGTCAGTAAATCGAGGATCTGCTTCGGATGGCCCAGCCCGGTGGGCTCGATCAGCAGGCGATCGGGTTTGCCCTGACGCAGCAGCGTATTGAGCCCGACCTGCATCGGCAGGCCATTGACGCAGCACATGCACCCGCCGGGGATCTCTTTAATCATAGCGCCGCTGGATGACAGCAACGCGCCGTCAATGCCCACCTCGCCAAATTCATTGACCAGCACGGCCCATTTCTCGGCCGGATCTTTATTTGCCAGCAGGTGGAGAATTGAGGTGGTTTTACCGCTGCCGAGAAAACCGGTGATGAGGTTGGTTTTGGTCACGTGCGCTCCAGATGAGGATTGTGATGCTATAACACTAATCTCTCTATCTTGGCGAAAAACGTGACCGGTGAGAAGGGGGAGGGCGAACGGAGGCTTCATCCGTTCGCGTTAAGCGCAATAATCGTTAAATATTTAACGTTTCGATAACAGCCTGACGCGCGCCGTGGCGGGTGATGCGCTGGTATGCCTGGCTGACAGCCTCCACAAACGCGCTGTTTTGCGCGAGATCGTGACCAAAGACCTCGCTCAGCCCCAGCAGGGCGTTAACGCGGTCGGCGTCGCTGCTGGCATTGACCATCGTGCGAATTTTATCGCTGAGGGGATCGCGAACATCAATCGCATTGCCACGGTCGTCGGTACCGCTGACGTAGCGTATCCAGCCGGCCACGCCCAGAGCCAGCAGCGACCACGGTGTTTTTCGCTCGAGATGAACGCGGATCCCGTCCAGCATTCTTTGCGGAAGCTTCTGGCTACCGTCCATCGCGATTTGCCAGGTCCGATGCTGAAGTGCCGGGTTGGCAAAGCGCTCGAGCAGGCTATCGGCGTAGGCGGTGAGGTCGACATCCTTAATGCGTAATGTGGGCGCCTGCTCGTCCAGCATCAGCCGACGGGCGGCTTCGCGGAACGCAGCGTCCTCCATGCATTCATTAATATGGGCATAGCCCGCGAGGTACCCCAGATATGCCAGGAAAGAGTGGCTGCCGTTGAGCATGCGCAATTTCATCTGCTCCCAGGGCAGAACATCCTGCACCATCTGAACGCCCGCGACTTCCCATTCCGGACGGCCGGCAACAAAATTATCTTCCACCACCCACTGAATAAACGGCTCGCAGCTGATGGCGCACGGATCTTCAACGCCGAGCGCATCGGTAATTTCCGCCAGCGAGGCGTCCGTCGCGGCGGGAACAATTCTGTCGACCATCGTCCCCGGGAAGCTCACGTGGCTGTCAATCCATTCAGACAGCGCTGCGGAACGCTTTTGCGCCATGCCCAGCACCGCGTTTTTCACCACGTGCCCGTTATCAGGGATATTGTCGCAGGAGAGCACGGTAAACGCAGGCAAGCCGCGCTCGTGGCGGCGGTGAAGCGCTTCGACCAGGATCCCGGGTGCGGAATGTGGCTCTGAGGGGTTTTCAAGGTCATGGATTATTCGGGCGTTGTGCAGATCGAGTTTCCCGGTCGCGGGATCTATGCAATAGCCTTTCTCCGTGATGGTGAGCGACACAATTGCGACCTGAGGCTCGCAAAATTTCTCAATAATGGCGGGCAGAGAGTCCAGCTTTGCGTTAAGGCATTCATGGACGGCACCGACGATAATCGCCTCATTGCCTTCTGCCCCTTTCTCCAGCACGGTGAACAGGTGATCCTGCGCGCGCAGCTGGCTCATCAGCACGTCGCCGCTGAAAAGGCTAATCTCACAAATACCCCAGTCGCCGCCTTTTTCATTCAGCACCCGGTTTGTTAATAATGCCTGGTGCGCACGGTGAAACGCGCCAAAGCCAAAATGGACGATGCGGGAGCGCAGTTGCTGACGATCGTAGCGCGGCTGCTGAACCTGGGCAGGAAGGGCGGTGGAGGCAATTGTCTTCATGAGATACACACCTGATTAACCATTAATTAACAATGCCAGTGTAAAGTTATATGACAGCAAATAAAATTGGTGAGCCGTAAATATCCCCGTTCTGTGAGTTTGATCAATCAATGTGTGGCGGTATGTTGACCCTTAGCGGTAAACATGTATGGTAGTCGTCATTGCAGTAACGCATATTGGTATAACAACTTAAGAGGGTGAGGCAATGGAACAAACCTGGCGTTGGTACGGGCCGAACGATCCGGTTTCTCTTGATGATGTGCGCCAGGCAGGCGCAACGGGTGTCGTCACGGCGCTGCATCATATTCCAAACGGTCAGGTATGGCCGGTAGAGGAAATTCAACAGCGTCAGGCGCTGCTGGCGGAGAAGGGGTTAACCTGGTCTGTAGTAGAGAGCATCCCGGTTCACGAAGACATCAAAACCCATTCCGGGGACTACCAGACCTGGATTGCTAACTATCAGCAGAGCATTCGCAACCTGGCGGCCTGCGGCATTGATACGGTTTGCTATAACTTCATGCCTATCCTCGACTGGACGCGTACCGACCTTGAATATCAGATGCCGGACGGCTCGAAAGCCCTGCGTTTCGACCAGATCGCCTTCGCGGCGTTTGAGCTGCACATTCTGAAACGCCCTGGCGCCGAAGCGGATTACACCGCGGAAGAGCAGCAGCAGGCGCTCGCGTGGTTTAACGCCGCCAGTGACGCAGACATCGAAAAGCTGACCCGTAATATTATTGCGGGCCTGCCGGGGGCGGAAGAGGGGTATACGCTGGATCAGTTCCGCGCGCGCCTGGCGGAATACGGCGATATTGATAAGCAGCAGCTGCGTGAAAACATGGCGTACTTCCTGCGCGCTATCGTGCCGGTTGCTGAAGAGGCAGGCGTACGCCTCGCGGTACACCCGGACGATCCACCGCGTCCTATCCTCGGCCTGCCGCGCATTGTTTCCACTATTGAAGATATGCAGTGGCTGAAAGAGACGGTAAACAGCATCTATAACGGCTTTACTATGTGTACCGGCTCCTACGGCGTGCGTGCGGATAACGACCTGGTGCGGATGATTGAAACCTTTGGCGATCGCATTCACTTTACGCACTTGCGTGCGACCTGCCGTGAGGATAATCCAAAAACCTTCCACGAGGCGGCGCACCTGGGCGGCGATGTGAACATGGTAGCGGTGGTAGACGCCATTCTGGCGGAAGAGGCGCGTCGCAAGCAGGCGGGCGATGTGCGTCCTATCCCGTTCCGTCCGGATCACGGCCACCAGATGCTGGACGATCTGCGTAAGAAAACCAACCCGGGCTATTCGGCGATTGGCCGTCTTAAAGGGATGGCGGAAGTGCGCGGCGTTGAGCTGGCGCTGAAGATGACGAAGTATCCGGAGCTTCTGTAAGCGCTGTTGCCCGGTGGCGCTACGCTTACCGGGCCTACAAAAAAACCGGCCTGAGAGCCGGTTTTTGTGTTTTTGTCGGTCGGGTAAGGCGAAGCCGCCACCCGACAAACGCCGCAATCAGTCAGCGCGACCCATATAGCGTTTTTCTTCGATATGGATGCGGATCTTCTCGCCAGCGGAGAGGTATTCCGGCACCTGCACAACCAGGCCGGTGGTCAGGGTAGCCGGTTTGTTGCGCGCACTTGCGGATGCGCCTTTGATGCCGGGTGCGGTTTCCACGATTTCCAGATCGACGGTCTGAGGCAGCTCCAGCGCCAGCAGCACGCCGTCCCAGGTCAGAACCTGCATGTCAGGCATGCCGCCTTCAGGAATGAACAGCAGCTCTTCTTCAATCTGATCTTTGGTAAAGATGTACGGGGTGTAATCTTCTTTGTCCATGAACACGTATTCGTTGCCGTCGATGTAGGAGAAATCAACGTAGCGACGGGTCAGGGTCACGGTATCGACGATATCGTCACCTTTAAAGCGCTCTTCCACCTTCAGGCCGGTACGCACATCGGCGAAACGCATTTTATACAGCGTTGCTGCACCACGGGCGCTGGGTGCCTGAATGTCGATATCTTTCACAATCAGCAGTTTGCCGTTGTAATTCAGCACCATACCTTTCTTAATTTCGTTCGCTCTTGGCATTGCAGTAATCCTGTTTACGGGAGGTAAAAAATATCGCGCCAAATTACTCGCGCGCGGCCTTTCAGGCAAGAGGAATTCGTGGCTTTTGCTATCAATACGCAAAAGGTGTTACTGTGCGCGCGATGCCCGACTGCGCGGGCGATCGTCAGCGAAAGAGAGCATTTATGGATTGCCGTCCCGATTGTGGCGCGTGCTGTACTGCACCGTCCATTTCAAGCCCCATTCCAGGAATGCCGGAGGGCAAGCCTAACATTCAATTATTCGCAGTTTAAAAATGACATAGCTAAGCAGAAATGACTTTTTTGCTAAGTGTTTCAATTGAATGTGAAAAGCTTTCTCCATAGCCAGTTTTCGACAGCTGTAATAACTCATTTAGTCCAGAATGACTTGTAAACGAAAGGTTTTCATACAAGCATATAGGAAGTTCTGAATTGTCTTTAAATCTTCTGTCTGGGCCTCCAGACTTGTTCACATACTTCCATGTCCTGCCAACGACTATGGCATCTCCAGGTACACCTTCGCTTTCAATGAATCGACTGTCACCAACATTAACGAATAGCTGGTTATAACCAACTGCGCCAACACCTTCACGGTCATAAACGAGTACTCTATCTGGAAAAAAATGTAATGTTTGGCGACCGACATTGATAGCAATCGTCTCAATATTTGTTTTAACAAAGGGAGGCTTTGATTTGCTGATAGAGGTTATTTTTCTGCGTAGTAAGTTACCAGCCCCGGCATGATACTTGGGGTCATAAACGGCTCCAGATGCTTCTATATGCCATACTTTTGAGCAGCTTGCGAGCTTGGCTCCACTATCATGAAGTTGCTGGTAACATGCCATCATTTGATCATCAAAGTCATAAAAAAGAACAGTAGTCTTTCTTAGCTGATCGTACATGTAAGCAAAAACAGAAATTGCTGCCCCTAAGATAAATCCTATGGCGAGGCACCACTCAGGCCATGCCTGTGAAAAACCGTAAAGTAACAGCGCAATCGAAAGGCAGACGACCAAGGGCCATATTTGTGACTTCTTACGTTTGTTGTTCAACTCTTCAAGCAGTTCTCGGGAACTTGAATCAACGATTTCCGAGATATGGGATGACTCGATTTCCTCAAGAGGTGCATGTGTAGTGTCATGTCCTATTGGGGACTCGTCTGGTACATGTTGAACCTTCTTTCTGTTCTGTGGGACCAGGCTTGGTGAAAGCGAAGCACGATAATAGACTCCACCAGCACCGATGTGGATATAATTTCCTCTTGGGCCAGTCCCAAACCTCAGTCCTTTTATACCAATTGATGCCCCGACTCCTGATTTAGATAGGTTAAATCTCATCGGTCCAACGCGAATGCTTTTCTTGATATGAAAGCTCATTATAACTCCTGGTAAAGCGAGGGGCTGAATTCATCTTATGCTAGGGCGATCTAACTGATGGATTTTACTGCATACGCTTGAGATTTTTAAATGAGCATTAATCCATATGAGAGGACAATCGCGAATTTTATGCGGAATAGTTCTTGGTTACATGCTGTCGCCCTGATTCTGACAATGTGTTAATGTTTTAATCGAATACAAAGAATCTGAGATGCCCTGATGGAATGCCGAATCGATTGTGGGGCCTGTTGCATCGCTCCTTCAATATCCAGTCCTATCCCTGGTATGCCGCAAGGCAAACCAGCAAATGTAAGGTGTGTTCAACTATCTAATGATAATTTATGTAACATTTTTGGATCACATCTTCGTCCTAAAGTTTGTAGTAGCCTGCAACCCTCTTTGGATATGTGTTCAACGAATCGAACAGATGCGATGACATACCTAATCAAACTCGAAGATGAAACTTGCCCTACTGCCACTTTGTAGGTATACGCTTATAAACTACTGTAGGGCAGGACTGTCTACCGGGGCGGGCTCAGTCAACTGTGAGTGCTAAGTCGTATATTGAATGTGCTGCCGCTTTTTTGCTTTGTTTTGAATAAAAAAAACGATAAGATCTTAGTTGTAAACACAGTATATTGATAATTAATTTTACACTGGCTCTATATCTAGTGTCTTAGGTTTTTTGGTTAAAAGTTGTACTTCTATAGTTTGTCAGTCTTTATGCTTCAGCTGGTTTGGCTTTTTCACGTTTAAACCTCACTAGTACGTGGGATGGGATGGATAGAGTTGAATGAAGAGTCATGAGTATATTGTCATATGTGGACTTAATCGTAGTCAGGTTGGCAGATTGCTTGCGATCGTTGCTTCAACTTTGTCCGCTTTTATAATCTTTTCAATGTTGAAAGTGGCCGAGATGCTTAAGCATTTCAACTTCGACAGCCATATCCCTCCTTCTCTCCTATCACTTGGTGGGGCTGGAACCATTTACTTAATTCTCTATAAATTACTGGACAAATCGCTATGGAGAGCGCCGTTAGTAGGCAGAGCTCTGCGCGTGCCTGACCTCTCAGGTAAGTGGCAAGTTCAAGGCTTGACAAAAACGGAGGGGGGTAAGCCTTGGGAGGGGGTGCTAACAATCGTACAGTCATGGGATAAGGTCCGGATTGTTCTCAAAACTGCTCAATCGCAATCTGATAGTGTTACTGCATCGATAATTTACGATGAATGCATTGGTTATCAGTTGCTATACCACTATAAAAACCACCCAAAAATGGGCGAAGAGAACCTTCATGCACATATTGGATTTGCTGAATTCTGGTTTGATGAAGATTTATTAACGGCTGAAGGGCATTATTTCAACGCTCAAGGCCGAGCTACTTATGGCACCATGACAATCAAGAGGATCGCTAATGTCTAGTTCAACTTTCAGTGACCGCATTCAGCGGATGAAAAAACGCCGCAAGGGCTCCCCGGAACAAGTTAAGGTTGCGATGGAGTCTTATAGTGGTGTTGCAATGGATGGTCTTGAGAGTTATGACATATTAGCAAATGTACTTTCCTCTCAGGAAGAGTGGGAGCGTCGTGGCAGGGGAGACAACGCGACACGTTACGTCATAGGTGCTATGCAATCTGTCGAAACTCAATATACTGAGGTATCACTTAATACCGCAAAGCGGATTCAAAACCAGCTTGAAAAAAGACTGAGTGAATATCATCTTGACTTTCGTTTGCAAGGTTCTGTTGCTTTAGATATTCATATTAAGGGTTTCAGTGATGTTGATTTGCTTGTTATTGATAAGCAGATGCTAATGTATGATCGTGATGGGGTTAGACAGAGTCTATATACACCCACATCTAAGAAAGAAGATGATGTTATACTCACATTACGCAATACAGCACGCGATGAACTAAGAAAAGCATTTCCAGAAGCGTACGTTAATGATGAAAATAATAAATCTTTAAGAATTACAGGTGGCTCATTACAACGGGAAGTAGATGTAGTACCCGCAATCTGGTGGGATAATCTTGACTATCAGTTAAGTCAGGAAGAGAGCGACCGTGGGGTAATGATTCTTCAAAGAGATGAGCGTAAACGAATTTATAACTCCCCATTTGTACATATAAAGCGAATTGAGAGTAAATGTGATCGTTCTAATGGTGGCTTGCGTAAAAGCATACGCTTACTGAAGACCATAAAGTCTGACTTCCAAGATGAGGAGGGTACAGAAATCGGTCTTAACAGCTATGATTTAACATCGATTATGTATCACGCCGATGAAAATAATCTACGTCATAATGCATATTATGAGCTTGCTGTATTGGTAGAAACACATCGATGGTTAAACTATCTTTGTTCGCATCCTATTGAGGCGAAAAAAATGGATGTGCCTAATGGTACTAGAAAAATATTCGAGGATGATGATTCATTAAATGAGTTGATGAAGCTAACTAATGTGGTTAATAATTTGGTTAATGAAGTAATGAATGAGCACATTGGTAATTTTGGACGGCAATTAGCACTCAACGAAAGTGAATTGCTCAAAGGCATTCAAGTACTTTAGCTTGAAAATAGAGGGAGGCAGTTAGCCTCCCTCTTTAAAATTTGATAGTTTAGTAAAAAACATTCAGTCAGATTTTTTAAAATGATGATTTTTTCATACAGCAATTTTACGTTGTGTGTTTTCGGCTTCTTTGTAGGATGCTATACCTTTACAGTCACGAGTGACGAGTCTTAAAGTTATCTCTCCGTGTGTTGGTGTATTTGTCCAATATGTTCCGTTCAAAGATAATTGATCTCCCGCTAACTTTAATTCCCCTGCACCGCTTGTTATTGAATGTGCGCCTGAAAAAACTTTCCTTAGTTCAAACACATAGCAAAGCCTGGTCACGTCTGTTTTCGAGCTTCTTAAAAGAGCTTCAAGTCGGGATTCTCCTTCCTGTCTTTCGGTAAAAGATTGAATAGATAGAGTTAGATAGGTTTGTCGTATCACGAAAAAAATAGGAATGACCAATCGGTTTCCGTCAATAGCACCGTAGTCTGACCTTAGCTCTCCAACCCAAACGCCATGGACGAGTGGTCGATTCATCCATTTGGCTAGATGCTGCCAGCGCCAGGCTAATTTTGAAAATACCCCGAAGAATAAAACACAAAGACCAAGCGATGAGCTGAATGCCTTCCATGCAGCAGAGGGTATTGGTTGATGGAGGTAATACCATTGGATAAGAAAAATCAGCAAGCCTAGTAGCCCCAGCAGCCAGCCAAATACTTTTAGTAGGCGTTCAAACTCGGCAGTAGTTAGACTAAGATTATTCATTGGAGCTCACCAATTGTATCTTAAAAACCATTTTTATAAATGTGTATATATCCTTCCGCGGATATTATAGCGGCAGCTTCCACTTGTGGTAAGGTTGATATTAGCTTAGCTGTCATCTGACGAGCACCTTGCGGCCAAACAGCTAATGGGTTGGCAAGAGCAACATCGAGAGGAGGAGATACAAATTGCGCAATATGAGTGAGATCTCCGCTTTTTGCCTCAATGAGGTGAAAACCATCATGCATAATGCTTCCACGAGTTGCCAACATTGCAAGAACCTTAAAGACGTGGTCTGCACCCGAAATGGGTAAGCCTTTATCTGCATTAAGGCGCGACCCTAAAGGAACTACAGGCAAGTTCTCGATAGTGCGATAAGCAATAACCCCAATTCCTACAAAATCGGTAGACCTTTGTGCTACTAGTCTAGTTAGAAGTTGATGAAGCCATAACTTGTTTATAAGTCTACCCTCGCCAGTTAAGCATTAACATGTGTGCAAGATCCTACCATCAAACAATTTTTGTATAAAAGGGGTTTATTCACATGACGGTCTTTGAAACTAATTTTTTTCAATAAAAAAATGTAAGCATATTGCTCATAGGATCCTCTTAGGCATGATAGTAGTGCCTCATTGCGAAAGAAGTTTTGGGAATATACAAAACACAGATTTGCGTCGTTATAGTGACATCCTTGATGTTTCCTCGATGTGAGCTAGACCGTTTCCAGGCTGATCATGGCAAAGCAATATACGAAATGCTCCACCAATTGTGAGAAGAATTCCTAACTTTCGCATCGCGCTCAAAGCATATGATCAGATTCGATTGCATTCCGTCTGCTGAAACTATCAGTTCCAGCCCGTTCTAATAACTCTTTCTTGATGCGGTAAAAGGTTGCACGGCTTATATCTGCCGCTTTCATGATGTGGGCTGGTTTAACGTTCTGCGCCAGCATTTCGCGAACAGTCTCACGGGCTTCCATATCTTTTTCTTTCCCCGTATACAAACCAGCCTGTTTTGCTCTTGCGATACCCTGTGCCTGGCGTTTACGTCGGGTTTCATAATCTTGTCGTGCCATTGTCGCAAGAATATCGATCAGCATTGCATTGACTGCCCGAAGAATGCCACTGGTTAGGTCGTTACCGGACATTTCAACCATCTGCCAACTGGTCGGTAAGTCCATTGATACGATCACCAGCCCTTTACTGTTCAACGTAGCTTTGAGTTCAGCCCATTCTTCATATTGAAGACGACTGAGACGGTCAATCGCTTCAATTAGAAGCAAATCGCCAGGCTGTGCTTCCGCAAGAAGGCGCATCAGTTCCATACGTTCCAGCTTCGCACCGCTGGCATTCTCGATGTATTCTCCGGCTACTTGCCAGTTTTTGCTTTGCGCAAATTCGAGCAGGCTAACTAATGCACGATCAGCATGTTGGCCTTCGGTAGATGCACGGCAATAGATACGGACATTCATTATGCATTCTCTTTTGAATATTAAATTGATACCCATATGATACAGTACGTGTTTTTGTTTTCAATAGAGTCAAATTTAACCCTATTGATACTTTGTGTCATGGTCTTTATCAGGTATACCCAAAAGAGAAAGTACCTATAGTCTTATATCAAGAATGATTCTCATCAACTTACTGCGGAATTTGTGTTGTGTTTAGCAGCGAGGAACTATTTGTTGTGCAAGTAAGCGAGACAATAGAAAACCTCCATCATGAAGTGAACCCCGAAAGTTGGACATCCAACGATTAGGGGTTCACTTCACGAAGGCGGTTAAAGAACCCTGTATCTAACTGCGATCAATGAATGGTCGTCTATCGGACCAGCTCGCTCGATACGTTTATAGAGGCTGGATGCAAAACTTGAAGGGTTTTCTAATGTGTTCGGTGAGAAACGTGGTCTTTTTTCCCAGAATGCATGTGTACCATCTGACATCAAATATACGAATGCTTCGTCACGGTCATTAAGCAGCTCATCATGAGGGATAAAGGTTTGCTGGAAATCGAGCGGGATCGCATTCGCAATTGCCGTAGTGAGAGTATTCTTGCCCGGCAATTGTTTCAGCTCACTCTTGCTGTATATTTTATCATCAAGTAGCTTCTGGTGCTGGGTATGGTCTTTGGTTATTTGTTTGAGTTTAGAATCCGTTTTCACATACAAACGACAATCCCCAACATGTCCAATATGAAGGCCCTCATCATCAACAAAACAAAATGTCAGCGTTGTAGCTGCGTGAGAAAACTTGACGTTCATCTCAGACAATGAAGAAACCCCCTCCTTGAGAGAAAGAAAAAGGCTCGTCATATTTTGCAGATTTCCTTTTCTGACAAGTTCAGGTAGCTCTCTTATAGCTGATTGAGACGCGTTTTGTGCACCGTCATACGATCCAACGCCATCAGCTACAGCAATCAAAAAACCATTATTGATGAGTAGTGGTGGAAGGATGGTATCTTGATTTTCTCTGCGTGGCTCTTTTGAGAAGGAGAACAAGCCACAAGTTAATAATTCAATCATAACCCATTCCCTATAACTATTTTTTCCAAGTCTGCGAGCATTTCATGCACAGAACTATGTCTTTTGGGCGGTTTCCTAGCTGTACTTTTCGTAACCAAGTCATCTACGCCCGGTATTGCCCCTAAGTCCATGTCTTCAATGAGGACACCTAAGGCAAAGATATCTGTTTTTTCTGAATAGATTCCAGCGAAAACCTCTGGAGCCATATAACGCTCGGTACCCATGATTGCAGCTACCTTTGTTATCACCTCCGACTCGGCTTTTTGATCCGCATTCTTGACTAAACCGAAATCAGAAATTTTGTAAGTTCCGTCAGAAAACCTCAAAACGTTTTGAGGTTTTAAATCTCGGTGCCAATAGTTGTGATCGTGGAGGTATGCAACGCCTTCCAGTGTCATGCGAATTGCGCTGATCTTATCCCTTATTGTCATTTCGCCTGAACGCAAAGCCGTTACCAAATCTCCTTCGGCTAAATCCATCACAAACCAAGGCTCATCACCAACCAAGTGATGAAGATAAATAGGCGCAATATTAGTATGCTTACAGTCCGCTTGGTAAGTGACCTCTCTTTCGAACCTACGTATGAATTCATCTCTATAGGCTGGGTCTTGTAGCGCGAAGACTTTTCTTGCATATGCTCCGCAGGTGTGACCTTGATAATTTTGGAGCCGAATCTCTTCAACGTAGCCGAACCCGCCCTTACCAATGCGCCTTATCGGCTTGATAACATAGTTACCATGTGCATCATCCATTTTCACTTCCCGTGCTGGCACTTAATCGTGTGATTTTACATCAATCTTTCTGACGAAGCATGTGCAAACGTCACTGTATCTAAGGACAATCAAACACATGATAAATCTGCTCATAAAATGAGCAATTGTTGATGCCAAATTAATTTCCCGTCGTCTACCAGGAAAAGCTCAGAGCACTGTTACCTAAATGTACTCACTACTTACCTCTGGACTTGCGTGATAGCATGTACCTGTCATGTTGAACTGAGGTGCATTATTAATGAGCTATCCCCACCGCTTTATGAATGGCGAAGAAGACAAAACGGAAGAAATAATAAACACTATCCTTCGCTTCGGAATAAAAGAGGAAATGCTTACCAGAATTAGCGCGCTGCTGATTTTGCAACTTTACGGTTCTTTCATGTCCAGAAGTGAAAACCCTTTCATCATCGTTGATGAAATTTCTTGCCTGGAAGGCAATCCTTTACGGGGCGAAAGCAGAACTAAACCACCGACAATGTTTAACCGGAAGCCTTATCTTAGGGGACTATGGCACAAGCACTATCACGGTGCTGGTATAGATGTTATGGCTAGGAATATACAAATCGCTCTGCAAAATTACGGTTTACCTCGATTAGAAGCAGAAGTTGAAAAAGTCATGAAATCAGGTGAAGAACGATACTTTACAGCTGAAGATGCGGCCCTGATTGCCCATGAGGCTGTAACGGAGAATTGGTTGCGACGTTCGAACGAACAAAAAATAACCGGAGACTGGATTATTTATGCCATCCATGAAGGTAAAAATTACTATCTGAGCCTCGGTCGGCATACTGATGATGAAGCAGAGCTTAGGCGACAAATCGAAACCGCATGTATGTATCAATTCCCTTTTTTGTCAGAAATACTTTGCCCCCTCACGGATTGAGTTTGTAGATTGTTCACTAGCCCCATCAGCCCTACCTTACAGATATTTGCTAAAGATCCGTTGGTTAGTATGCAAGCGATGTAAGCAAGCTAGGTCGTGCTGAGAATACGACTGTGAAATTTGCACTACTAGCTGTGTACAAGGTGAGGGGATTTCTGAAATTTCCGCGGCGGGGAGTTGGGTAAGTCGCCGGGAATTTTACCCGGCAGACCGTATGACAGATTACACCTTATTTTTGATAATGATCATTTTATTCTTTGCAACTATCGTAACGTCTTACTTCTTTTGATTCGTATATAGGGGCATATGCCCCTGTATTTGATGAAAATGAATGATACTACTTATGACAAATCTCCCGATCATAAATTCCACCGTTTAAAGCCAACATTTGCCTCTTCTTCTTTGAAACCATTTTTGTCATGATTTGCGAATCATCTAAGAAAATGCCTCCAAATGTTCCGGGTCGTGCATTCCATCCAGCAATAATCACTGTATCGCCCACGTTTAATGCTGCTACAGTATTGTTATCATAATCCGTATTTTCGAAAAAGAACTTCAGGCCTTCACTTGAATCAGGGATATGTAATGTTACTACCGGATTTTTACTGAAAGTGGCTGCGCTAATTCTTTTTATTTTTCCTGTAACCATCAATCGGCACTTTTTGAAGTCGTTTGTTGCTCTGAACTCATGTTCCTGAAATCGAGCATAAACTTCTTCTGTTGTATACATCCTTGGAAGTATATCGATTATCGATGGCTTTGTTGATTGTTCCGGTTGTTGTAAAGATGTTGAACCCGCATCTGATACTTGTATTGATTCGGATTCTCTGGCCTGGTATGGGATTATTGCTAATCCATTCGATATATAAAGCCCGAATAACATGACAACAGTTGCAGTTGACTTTTTAAATTTTGAGGCCATTTTATTTCTCCATAACTTCTATTTTAACAATACGCTCTCCATTGCGGTATATTTTTACGTCGTCAGACGGATGTTTCACTGCATTACGGATCTCATCCATTGTGTCTTTAGATAGCATATCGCAGCCTTCCATATACATAATCTTGCGGGTATCGGTATCTGATATGTTCGTGAAGCTACTACTGACCCATGAATCAGGTATTTCGATTCCATGTATCAGCTTCATATACTCAACGATAAACGCATCTGTCAGGTGAAATCGTCCGATCGTGTATTGCCCGGCATAGGCATTACCAGAAGACGAAGTTACCCAATCGTTTTTTAAAACCAAAGTCAGCATATTATTTTCCACGTTGAGACTCCAGTTCAGTAATACGCTTATTGGTCATGTCGATAAGACATTTCTGTTCATTATTGCAGTCAGACTTTTTCTTTATCCATTCTCTTTGAGAAGGGAGTAATCGTTTTCGGGTTTCAGGGCTAAGGCTTCTCCAGAGTGAATTAAGTTTCTCATCGCTTGCTTCATAATTGCGTGAATCGACATCTGAGATAGCAACATTATTTTTGGTGGCTTCACGGTTGTTATTATAGAAAATGGGTGCGCGAACTCCCTGAGCGTAGTCTTTAGCTGCTTTGTCCCACACTCCTTGACCATTGGCAGACAGTATTTTCCTGAACTCTGTAGTGTTGAAACTGTAATTGCGGATCTCGCCATTAAAATCCATCTTCACGTTGACAGTGGTTGACTTCGCAATGCCAGTCAAGAAATCCCCGGCTTCTGAACCAAGTGAACAGACTAATTCCTTCGTATCGTCGTTATTCTTTGGGCGCAGTCCGTGCAATGTGAATCTGCCGTTATCAGTTGTCGCAGTGATATCCACCAGCGGCACGATCGATGAGGATTGATTTGCCATCGCGAAGCATATTCCCTTCAGATTTACATCCCTGTCCATCCCGAGAAACATCAGCGCTTTTTGGTCGCTGCTGGCGACACCTGCTGATTTTGCCTCTGGCAAGAAATAGACGGTATTAGATGCGGCAGCCATACATGCAATGAGAACAACGCCTGATGCCATGATTTTTAAAGTTTTTATAAGGATAGTCATTCTGGATACCTTCTTTCTTTCGCACTTGATCGGGGGGCAGAGCACTCGTTCCGTGAGTCTTGCTTGCGAAAAATACCTACTGAAGAATCATGATCTTACATTGATCTGTAA